>NC_009523.1:1517045-1820454 GCF_000016665.1 Roseiflexus sp. RS-1 | reverse complement strand
GCGCACACGCCAGTGCGGGCGCACATGTCGGTGCACCCCTCCACGTTGTCATCCCACGTTCAACGTGCAACGTTCAACCTTCAACCCCTCACGCCCCATCCCCTCTCGCCCCTCGCCTCACGCCTCTTCCCCCCTCGCCTCTCACACCCACATTCGACATTTTCGCTCACATGTCCTATACTCATCATGCTTCGATGGCGGAAAGGAGCAGAGCGCCAATGCCACTCGATCTGACCGAACTGAGTCGTCAGGTGCGCGCCATGAGCAGCGCGCTGCAACGCAACGCGCCCGATCTGGCGCAACGGCGCGCACAGGCGCTGGAACGCTACCTGCGCGAGGCGCCCGCCCACGCAACGTGGGCGCAGGCAGCCGATCTCAGTCGTGAGGGGAGCGCCTGGCTGCTGGCGCGCCCGGTCGAACCGCTCAACACGGTGCGCAATGCGCCGCCGCATCCGACAGACTACGCGGTGATTGCAACCGACGGGTCGCATATCGATAGTGACCGACACGGCGCCGCGCTCTGTTATGTGCTCAACATCGGACGGGTCTACCTGCGGTATGGCGCCCATCCAGCGGCAAAACTGTCGTCGCGCCCGATGCTCCGCTTCCGTGATGAGGATCTGTACCTGATCGACGGCATGCGCCGTGTCTTGATCGAGGGAAACTATCTCAGCGCACAGCGCGATGTCGCCGAGGGCGTCGAACTCGTTGCGCTCGCCGATGAGTTTCTGGCGAAGGATACAGGCGCCATGCCGTCGCTGGCGCTGCAGGACGGCACACTGGTGCGTTGGACGCTGGCAGGCGCCGAGTCGTTCGTGCGCGAGCGCTTTTTGCGCCCGTACCTGGGCTACCTGGACGATATGAGCAAACGTGGAATACCGGTCGCCTCATACATCAGTCGTCCGCGCTCCCCCGAAGTCACTGGCGTGATCCGCCTGATGTTCTGCCCCGATGTATGCGTGGCGGAGGATCGCGGCGCAACGTGCAGCGTCTGTAGCGATGCCGCCGCCGGGCGCACGCCGTCGTGCTTTGTGTGTGAGGGGTTGAGCGACGCCGATATTCTGGCGGATATGCTGGACGAAGGGCAACGCGGACCGCTGTTCGTCTCGATGTCACGGATCAACATCGAGTCCTACGGCGATCATCTGATCCATTTCTTCTATATGCGGGTCGGGCGGGAGATCGCGCGCGTCGAAATTCCGCGCTGGGTTGCGAACGACGCCGATCTGTGCGACCGGGTGCACGCCCTGGTGTATGACCAGTGTCTCAAGGGGCAGGGGTACCCTGTGGCGCTGGCGCGCGCTCACGAGCAGGCAGTGGTGCGCGCCGCCGACCGACGCGCTTTTGAGCGGATGGTTGAACAGACCCTGCAACGCGCCGAACTTCCTGCAACATCGTCGCGCAAGGCGGAGGCGAAAGAACGACCGGCGTGGTAGAAGGTTGAAGGTTGAAGGTTGGGGGTTGAACCTACCGTTCGCTCATTTTTCTGACGGATGGCTTCCTGATGCGATCTGCGACTTGACAAATAACGACCCGGCTGCGAGAACGCCCCCGTTTTACGGCATCAGGAAGCCTTGCATGAAAACAAGCGAACCGAGGGTTGAAAGTTGAAGGTTGAAGGCTGCCTGCCAGAAGGAGGCGGCGTATGCTGATCACCCGAACGAGGACAGCGCCAGAGAACGCCGCAACCGCGATGTCCTGGGGTATAAGCCTGGCGCTTGCGGTTTTGTCGGGTTTCCTGATCGGCGCTTCGATGCCAACACTGCTCGACTGGGGTTTCCTGGGATGGGTGGGATTGGCGCCCGTGCTGATCGCGCTGAACGTTCAACCGCCCCACCGTCGCTTCCTGGTCGCACTCCCCTTCGGCATCGTCTGGTCAGCGATGACGCATCTGTGGTATCCGGCGCTGTTTGGCGTCGGGATGGGAATCTTTCTTGTGGCAGCGGTCGGCGCCTTCTATGCCGGGGTGCTTCAGGCGGGAATGGCGCTCCAGGAACGACTCCCGGAACCGCTGCGCATCCTGGGTATGCCAGTTGCCTGGGCAGCGCTCGAATTCGTTCGATCAGTCGCGCCTGTTGTTGGTGATTGGTGGATTGAATTGCTGGCAAAAAGCCAGTGGCGCTTCCCCCCCGCGCTCCAACTCCTGGCGATCACCGGCGTTCCCGGTCTCAGTTTCCTGCTGATGCTGGCGAATGTCGCCATTGCACTGCTCATCCTTGAAACATGGCGCCAGCAGCGCGTGCATCTACCTGCCGTTCTTGCGCTGGCAGGGTCTGCGCTCATCCTGGGGTGGGGCGCCCTGAGCATCCCACCAGCGCCGGATGCGCAATTCCGCATTGCCGCAACGGTCGATCTGGTCAACCAGGACCGCGCCGTTCAGGCGTTGAGTCGCCTGCCTGTCGGTCAGGAAGGGTACTACGCGGATACGCCGGAGATGTCACAGGCGATCTTCGACACAAATGCAACCCTGACCCGTCAGGTGGCTGCGTTGCGTCCCGCCTTCGTCGTGTGGCCCGAAAATGAGTTCGCCGATGCGGATGACCCCGCGTTTGCCGCGCAGGTCGGGGCGCTGGCGCGTGAACTGAACGCCTACCTGGTGGTGGATATGGTCTGGCGAACGTCGGAAGGCATGCACGACGCAGCAGTT
The DNA here is from genome assembly GCF_000016665.1 of Roseiflexus sp. RS-1. Classification (NCBI taxonomy): domain Bacteria; kingdom Bacillati; phylum Chloroflexota; class Chloroflexia; order Chloroflexales; family Roseiflexaceae; genus Roseiflexus; species Roseiflexus sp. RS-1. Next base: position 1,817,807 of record NC_009523.1, on the reverse strand, counting down.
CTGTTCGGACCGGACGGTAACGAGGTTGGTCGGCACGCCAAAATCAATCTCACCGGCGACGAGCAGGCTTTTGGCTTTGTTCCCGGACCGCGCGATTTCCAGGTCTTCACGACGCCGTATGGCAACGTCGGACTGGGAGTGTGCTGGGATCGCCACGTCCCGTGGATCACCCGCGAACTGGCGCGCGCCGGAGCGCACGTGGTGCTGATGCCGGTGGACGACGACTTTTATGGCAACCGCTGGTTCCCGCCGCTGCACGCCGCCGATTCGGTTCTGCGAGCGGCGGAGAACCGGGTCGCCTTCGGTCTGGGAGCGACCAGCGGCATTGCGATGGTGATCGACCCGTATGGGCGGATCACTGCCGAGAGCGCGATCAATCAGCGGGGTGTGGTGACGGGTGAAGCATTCACTGTACCGGAGCGAACGCTCTACACCCGTCTCGGCGATTGGTTCGGCTGGTCGATAACCGGAGCGATGGTGATCGGGCTTCTGTGGCAGGGTCGCGGACGCGCGCACCATCAGCAGTGAGTGCAGACGCCCGCCCGTGCGCTACGTCCAGCGATGGAGGCGCAGCACAATACCGCCCCAGACACCAGCAAAGACCGCCGCGCCAAACACCCATCCCGATAGCGCAAATGCAGCAATCCCGGAGAGGAGCGTCCCCACTGTGCAGCCGAGTGCCGTCATCGCGCCCCAGCCCATCAGCACCCCGCCGACCAGCGCAGCGACACTGCCATTGGCACGCGGCAACGCTGGCTGAAAGCGACCGGCGATCAGGGCGGCGCCAAAAGCGCCGAGCGCCAGTCCGCCGATCAGCCACCCATTGTCGGTAATCGTCTGCACCACCTGCGTGGCGCAACCGGCGAAACTGTCCAGCCCATTGAGTCGCGCCGGCAGCATGCCACTCGTGTGCATCACCGTGCGGGCAAGGCTGCCGAGTTGCGCCGTCACGCCGAGGGGTTCGACCCGCAGGTACGCCACGACCCCGATGACTCCCACGATCGCGCCGGTGACCAGCGGATTCCAGCGGTCGCGGAAGAGCGCCTCATAAAGATATTTTATGTCGAGTTGATGTGCAGGACGGGGCGGCAGCGGCGATACGTAGCGCAACAGCGCGAACGCCAGGACGCTGAGAACTGCCAGGTGAAGGAGGAGCGCCCCGCCGTACCCGATCCAGTGCGGCAGCCAGATCACCGGCGCATCGGCGATCACCGTCACATAGAGCCAGTTCCACGTTCGGAATCCCAGACCAAAGCCGATCAATGCGCCGATGAGCGCCAGCGGCGCGTAGCCCGATCCCTCTCCCAAACGATAGAGATGACCGCTGATGCACGCGCCGGAGAGCGCCATCCCCACGCCGAACAACAAACCGGCGACGACCAGCGCCAGGCTGACCGGACCAATATGGGCATCGGGGGCGAGCCGACCGCTGAACGGATTGGGAAGAAACGCGCCGAACACGACGGCATACCCGATTCCGCTCACAGCCAGCGCCGTCAGGATCGCGTAGAGCGGTCCGGCGTTGCGATGCTCGATGAAGTCGCGGAAGATGCAGAAGAAGCAGAACCGACCACGCTCAAAGACAACCCCGAGCGCGGCGCCGATCAGCAGCGAGAGCGCCGCCGACGCGCCATACCCCGACGTTGTCTGAAGCACGTGCGCGCCGATCAGCAGGGTGACGAAGATCAGCGCCGCCCCGCCATTCCGCAGGATCAACGCCGGAGTCAGGACTGGTTTGGAAGGAGCAGCCCGGTCGGCAGGGCTGCTCCCAGGCAATGCGTTCGACATCGTCGTCTACTTCACGCCCCAAATTGTACCGGCCGGGTTGGCGATCGGCACGCCGACGCTGTTGCCATACTCCGTCCAGGAACCATCGTAGAGCGCCACCTGATACCCCAGGATTTCGCTGAGGACAAACCAGGTATGGCTGGCGCGCTCACCGATCCGGCAATAGGTGATGACCGGCTTGCTGCCATCGACTCCGGCCTCTGCGTACAGTTTACGCAGTTCCTCGACGCTCTTGAACGTGCCGTCCTCGTTGAGCGCCTTCTTCCACGGCACATTCACAGCGCCGGGGATGTGACCGGCTCGCACTGCAAGTTCCTGGAAGCCTTCCGGCGCAAAAATCTTGCCGCTGAACTCATCCGGCGAGCGGATATCAACCAGCACCTTCTGTTCCTCACCACGCACGACTTTCAGCACATCGGGCAGGAATACCCGCAGGTCGCTGCGTTGCCGGACGGTAAAATTGCCCGGCGGATAGGTCGGCGCGCGTGTCGAAAGTTCGCGGTTCTCGGCTTCCCACTTGCTGCGGCTTCCATCCAGCAGTCGCACATCCTCAGCGCCGTACTGGCGGAAAACCCACGCACCCCAGGCGGCGAACCAGTTGTTGTTATCGCCGTAGAGCACAATCGTCGTGTCGTTATTGATACCCGCAGCACGTGCCAGTTCCTGGAAGCGCTCCGGCGCGATAATGTTGCGCGATACTGTATCAACGAAGTCAGTCGTCCAGACAAAGTTGACCGCTCCGGGGATGTGACCGCGTTCGTACACTCCTGGAACGACACTGACCTCAATCACGCGCACCTTTGGGTTGTCGAGATTCTGCGCCAGCCATTCGGTGCTGACAACCACATCCTCGAATTTGCGCGGTTCACGTGGCGGATTGACCGCCACAGGCGCGGATGAGGCGTCAGCAGCGGATGGAGCAGTGGTCGACGAAGTGCCGGCGGGTTGGCGAACGAAGAAGATGAGCGCAACGACGGCCAGCGTCACGAGTGCGCCAGCAATAGCGGCGCCAGCAGTTCGCAACAGCGTTCTGTCCACAAGGTCCTCGCTTTCGGTAGGCGACTTTCTCTGCATGCACCGGTGCGAGCGTAGTATATCTGATATTTCTATATTTGTCAATCTATTTAGTCAAGAAATACCGACGCGCTGATGCACCTCTCCCTTATCTCTCCTGTGTAGAAATCCGGAGAACATCATGCCAGCGGCGCGCCACAGTGCGGGCAACGGTGCACATGCGCAGAAATGTCGCGGTGGCAACGTCCACAGGCGTAGCGCACCGGCGTGCGCGCAACGACCAGGACGTCCTGCCGAAATGCTGTTGATGCGCCATCGGGGAGAGCAGCACGCTCGAACGGCGCTGCCGCAGGTCTGACCGGCAATCCCAGCAGTGCTGCTATCTGCGTCGCCAGCGCCTCGACAGATGGCAGATCGTCGCGGGTCAGGCGCAACACCGGCACACCGGCGCCGATCAGCGCGGCGTCGATAAATGCGGTGCGTCGGGCTGCGCCGGGTTGCGCAAAAAGCACTGCCAGGCGCGGCGTGGTTGTCTGCGCATCGCAGAGCACAAAATCGAGCACGCTATCGCGAATGCGCTCCTGGTAACGCTCCGATTGCGTCGTGTGCGGTTCAACGTGCAGGATGTCGCTCAGGCGCACGTGGGGCAGCACGGCGAGATCGTCGGGCGCGGCGGCGTTGAGCGCCGCAAACAGGGCGCGATGGTCGCCCGCAAGCAGATGTGGCGCGCGGGTATAGGGCAGGCGAGGCAGAAACTCCGGTTCGCCCGATGCACCCCGCGACACAGCAGACGCACGCGGTGACATGCTTCTGCTTGATGTCGCTGTGCGCCGACGCGGACGCATTGCCGCCAGTGCAACAACACATCCGGCAACTACCAGAAGCGATGCAATCGCGGCAGTCATTGTGATGATGGGATCCATACCGACCATCCTTATTCAGGCCACCGTTCTCGAGTCCTCAAATACAATTCCTTACCCCTCGCGCCTCGCCCCTCGTGCCCCTCGCGCCTCGCGCTCTCAAGTGCAGAGTTTTTGGGAGAGATGAGCAATGTTCTGTATTCCCGTGCGCTTGTGCCCCTCATCCCCCCAACCCCCTTCTCCCACACGGGGTTGAAAGGGGGGGGATTTAGGGCGATTTCAGGCATTGGGACGGGTCATAGATATGCATGGTTACGCTGTCACCTATTTTGGGCAAGGGCTCCGGGCGCAACCACAAGCGGACCCAACAACGCCCTTGCGCCAGCAACCAGCGCAGGCGCCGACCTGCCCCCCGCCGGAGCAGGCTGATCACCCGCTGCGCCGTGCCGCTCCAGCGACGGCGCGGCGGCGCGCCGGTCGTCGGCGGCGCCCGCTTCAGGCGACCGGGCGGAACCCCCTGCTGTTCTGCATCTTCGATCCGCGTGCCGACGGCCACCGTCCACAGCGTGACCGTCGCCACTACCAGATACTGCCAGGCGACTGCATCCGAGTCCGTCACCTGACCGCGTTGCCAGTCCCAGCCCATCGACGTACTTTGGCGGAAGCCCGCCTCATCCCAACTGCGCAGGGCATACCACGCGGCATCCACCTGCGCGGGCGGCAGATCGGTCAGCAGCACCCACGGTTCCGCATGGTCGGCGCCCCACGCCACCGCCAGCGTGCCCGCAATCCGCTTGGGTGCGTGCGTGAAGGCGACCCCCACGCCCACCCATCCATGCCCCGGTCCGGGCGCCAGGCGCAGCACCGACTGGCGCGCCTGACCGGTCGGCGCGAAGGTCGACGTGGTGCGCACCCGCATGATGGGATGGAACTGCTGCGACCGGATGGCGTGCCACAGCCGGGGGCTCCACAACCCCTGATCCGCCAGCACGAGGACCTCCTGGTCGCGCGGCAGCGCGCTGCGGGCCCAGCGCAGCATCCGCTCCCAGTGCGGTTCCCACGCACCCGGTTGGTTCGCCGGGACGATCACCCAGGCGACCGGCAGGGCGGCGCCCCGATAGAGGACGCTCATGCGCAGCAGAACGACGTCATCGCGCCGATGGGAGGCATCCAGCCCAAGCACGAGCGGTCCGCCGGTCCAGTGCGCGCGAATCCAGCGGAGCAGGTCGGCGCCGCACGCCAGCGGACTGACCACCGGTGGCGCACCCGCTGCGGGTGGGTCGGCGGTGTTTATGAGATGGGCCGGGGCGGCGATCCAGGCATCCCAGGCGTCCGCCAGGGTGGCGGCGCGGGCGATCCCGGCAGTGGCGAGCGCCGGCGCCAGCGCGGGACGATTGGCGCTCCCCGCCAATAAGGCGCCCAAGACCCAGCGGGCCAGGGCGCGGCGCCGGTGACGCGACAAGCGCGGGAAGAGGGTCTGGATCTGCTGCTGCAGCAACCGTTCTGTGGACGTGCGGGACATACCATCCTCCGTGTCTCGCGATCCTTCCATGATCATGATACCGACGGATCGGCCCGTGCGTTCGGTGGAACGGAAACGGTTGACAATCTGCCTGCGAATCCCCCCCCTTTCAACCCACACGGGGAGAAGGGGGAGTTTGGGCGTCCTGATGCCTGAAACAGGCGATAGCACGCAGGGGCTTGCCAAAAATCTACCCCTGTGAGCATCCCCCCAACCCCCTTCTCCCACAAGGGGAGAAGGGGGAGTTTGGGCGTCCTGATGCCTGAAACAGGCGATAGCACGCAGGGGCTTGCCAAAAATCTACCCCTGTGAGCATCTCCTCTCCCCCCTCGCCTCGCGCCTCGCCCCCGCCGTTGCTCTCGCTGCTGGCACAGGCGCACCCGCGCTGCGCCCCTCCACGTTGTCGTCCCACGTTCAACGTGCAACGTTCAACCTGCAACTCCTCGCGCCTCGCGCCACTGCCATGGCCCCTGCTGCCAGTCCAGGCGCAGCAGCGCTGCGCCCCTCCACGTTGTCGTCCCACGTTCAACGTGCAACGTTCAACCTGCAACTCCTCGCGCCTCATCCCCTCGTACCTCTTGCCTCGCGCCCCTCTCGCCTCGCCCCTTCACTCCCAATAACGCCTCCTTCCGTGCACTCCTACACACATCGCTGCGCCTGTCAGCGAACTGTCATCTGCGTGGTATACTACAGAGCGCGTTTCGTTCCGGCTTCATTTCCGGGTTTGTGGCAATCGACGTTATCGGCGTGCACCCGCAGAACAGGCGTGCGCCCATTGCAATTCGACTGGAGTACAGTGTGGACCTGAGCCGCATAACTGGCGCGCCGGTGATGGAGTTTCATGTCGCCCGCAGCGCGCGCGACCGCTACCACTTCGATGAGTCGTTGTTCCAGTTCAGCGGCAACGTCATCTTTGCCAACTTCCACGCCGCGCGTGTCTTCGCTCAGAAGATGAACCAGAAGCGTGACCTGGCGCGTTTCCCTGAGCAGGCGGTGCGCGCCGGGCAGATCAGCGCAATGGGGTTGCTCGACGAAATTCTGCATTATGTCGCGCAACTCTACCGCCAGCGCGTGAAGGAGCGTCTGCTCGCCGATGCGCTCACCTGGCTCAACGAACGCCTGGGCGCAGAAAAGGTCGAGACGGCGCTGCGCGCCTTCAGCGATGAGTTCCCGCCAATTGCCGTGTACCGTCGTGAACAGACCATCGAAGCGTACCTCGAAGGATCGACCGCCAGCACGCCACACCGCGAAGTTGCGCTCGAAGAGATGCTCATGCTCTGGCTGGAAAACATGAATCCGGCCTTCAATCCTTTCCTCGAACTGTTCGATGACTCTCGACTGAAGCACGATACCGTCTATCTCAAGATCATCGAAGAACTCGACCGCTTCTTCGAAACCCAACCGCCGCCAGCCGCCGTTCTGCCCGGCGTCTCCAGTCGCACCCTGATCGAACTTCTGCGCGCCCCCGCGCTGGCGTCACCCTACTCGATCGAAGGGCAACTCAACTATGTGCTTGAACACTGGGCGGGCTTCCTGGATCGCGCATTTCTCTACCGCCTGCTCAGCAGCCTGGACGTTATTAAAGAAGAGGAACGGGCGCGCTTCGGCGTCGGCGGCGGCGATCTGACCGGTGCATATGTACCGGTTGCCGACTATCGCTATCTGGAGGCGGAACCGGAGCGCTATACCCCCGACCGTGAGTGGATGCCACGCCTGGTGCTGCTGGCAAAGAATACCTTCGTCTGGCTCGATCAGTTGAGCAAATGGTACGGTCGTCCGATCAAGACGCTCGACCAGGTGCCAGACGAGGAACTCGATACGATGGCGCGCCGTGGGTTCACCGGTCTGTGGCTGATCGGTCTCTGGGAGCGCAGCCAGGCGTCGAAACGCATCAAGCAGATCATGGGCAACCCCGATGCCGTCGCCTCCGCCTATTCGCTCTACGACTACCAGATTGCTGCGGCGCTCGGCGGTCAACCGGCGCTCGACAATCTGCGGGCGCGCGCCTGGCAGCGCGGCATTCGTCTCTCCGCCGATATGGTGCCGAACCACGTCGGCATCGACGGGCGCTGGGTGATCGAGCATCCTGACTGGTTCATTCAACTCGATTATCCGCCCTTTCCAACCTACACCTTCAACGGTCCCGACCTGTCGAGTGATGAGCGGGTGGGCATTTTCATCGAAGATCACTACTACGACCGCAGCGATGCGGCGGTGGTCTTCAAGCGCCTCGACCGCTGGACGGGACAGGCGCGCTACATTTACCACGGGAACGACGGCACCAGCATGCCGTGGAACGATACGGCGCAACTCAACTACCTCAAGCCTGAAGTGCGTGAGGCAGTGATTCAGACGATCCTGCACGTGGCGCGGCAGTTCCCGATCATTCGCTTCGACGCGGCAATGACGCTGACCAAACGCCACTATCACCGTCTCTGGTTCCCCGAACCGGGAACCGGCGGCGATATTCCATCGCGCGCCGGCTTTGGCATGACGCGCGCTCAGTTCGACGCGGTGATGCCGGAGGAGTTCTGGCGCGAGGTTGTTGACCGCTGCGCGGTCGAAGCGCCTGATACGCTGCTGCTGGCAGAAGCCTTCTGGTTGATGGAAGGGTACTTCGTGCGCACCCTCGGCATGCATCGCGTGTACAACAGTGCGTTCATGGTCTGTCTGCGCGATGAGGAGAACGCCAAGTATCGCCAGATTATGAAGAATGTGCTCGAGTTCGACCCGGAAGTGCTGCGCCGCTTCGTCAACTTTATGAATAACCCCGACGAGCGCACCGCGGTCGATCAGTTTGGCAAAGGTGATAAATACTTCGGCGTCTGCACCATGCTGGTCACCATGCCAGGGTTGCCGATGTTTGGGCACGGGCAGATCGAGGGGTTTGCCGAAAAGTATGGCATGGAGTATTACCGCGCCTATTGGGACGAGAAGCCGGATGAGTGGCTGATTGCGCGGCACGAGCGCGAAATCTTCCCGCTGCTCCACCGCCGTCACCTGTTCGCCGGCACCGACCATTTCTTGCTGTACGACTTCTATATGCCTGACGGACATGTGAACGAGGATGTGTTTGCGTTCTCGAACCGCTATGGCAATGAACGCGCGCTGGTGGTCTACCATAATCGCTATGCCCACACAAGCGGTTGGGTGCGCCTTTCGGCAGCGTTCATGGCGCGCACCGGCAAAGGCGATGAACGAACTCTGACGCAACGCACCCTCGCCGAAGGGCTGGCGCTCCGCGCTGGCGACAACAATTACACCATCTTCCGCGATCACCGCAACGGGCTGGAATATATTCGCCATAGCCGCGACCTGGCGGAACGCGGGTTGTATGTCGAACTCGGTCCGTATGGCTGCCACGTGTTCCTCGATTTCCGCGAAGTTACCGAGTATCCAGACGGACGCTACGCTCAGATTACGGCATACCTGGGCGGGCGCGGCGTACCCAGCATCGATATCGCCCTGCGCGAGATGTTCCTCCAACCGGTGCTGACCCCCTTCCGCGAACTGGTCAGCGCTGCAACGCTGCGCGAACTGGCAGCCTGGGCGGATCGCCGCGCTGTGCAGCGCGGAGTCCTGCCAGCGTTCGACGGCGCGGACAATGACAGGATCGATAGCATGCTGGAAGGACCCGATGCGTTCGACGAACCAACACCCGAAGAACTCCAGGCGCTCGCACAACGCCGGTCAACCCCCGAAAGCGCGGTTGCGCCATCGACTCCTGTTCCAACCACGCCGGAACAGACTGAAACCGCTGCCATCGAACGCTTCGAGCAGCATCTGCGAACCTTCCTCACTGAATTTGCCGCCTTCACCGGGAGCACGGTCGATACCAACCGCATCGTCACCGATGTGGTGCATCGCCTGGAAACGATGATCGATCTCATGGTCTGCGCCGATGAACATCAGGCGCAGCGTATTGGCGCACCGCTGGCGGACGATCCGGCGCGCTGGGGAACCGCCATCGCCTGGGCAACGCTCCATCGACTGGGTCTCATGGTTGCCGCCGATGATATTGCCGGACAGAGCCGAAGCCTGATCGACGAATACCTGCTCGGGCGCGCGCTCCAGGCGGCGCTGGTCGAGTTCGGCTACAGCGACGACACAGCCGCCGATGCGGCGCTGCTGGTCAAGATTCTGACCACCCGGCAGCGCTGGCACGCGACATTCGCCGACGAGTACCACGCCCTCGCATCAGCATTGATGTCGGACGGCGATGTTCAGTTGTTCACACGGGTCAACCGCTTCCAGGGCGTGCTATGGTTCAACAAAGAGCGATTCGAACGGCTCCTGCGCTGGCTGGACCTGATCGCCGTCGCAACGTTACAGGTGGAAGCAACGCCCGACGCCGATGCGATCCGCGCCGATTGCGCCCAGACCATCGAACGCCTGATCGACGCGGCTGAACAGAGCGGCTACCGGGTCGAACAGTTGCTTGCAGTGTCGCAGAGCGAGGAGTCATTGACAGATACAGGAGCAGAGTGATGCGTGCCATACGTGTTCACGACTATGGCGGACCAGAGGTGCTGCGTCTGGAGGATCTCCCCGTGCCCGAACCTGGACCGGGTGAGGCGCGGGTCAAAATTGCAGCGGCTGGGGTGAATTTCATCGATATCTATCACCGGAGCGGACAGTACAAAGGCGTGCTGCCAATGACGCCCGGCATGGAAGCTGCCGGGATCGTCGATGCGGTCGGTCCCGACGTCAGCGATGTGCGGGTGGGCGACCGGGTGGTATACGCCATGCGGCAGGGCGCCTACGCTGAGTATGCTATCGTACCAGCGACGATGCTGGCGCCGGTTCCCGAAGGCATCGACCTGCACCAGGCGGCAGCGGTGATGCTCCAGGGCATGACAGCGCACTATCTGACACACAGCACCTACCCGCTGCGCCCTGGTGAAGTCGCACTGATCCACGCTGCCGCTGGCGGCGTCGGATTGTTGCTGGTACAGATCGCCAAACGCTGCGGCGCGCGAGTGATCGGCACCGTTTCGACCGAAGAAAAGGCGGCGCTGGCGCGCGAAGCCGGCGCCGACGACATCATTCTGTACACTCAGGAAGACTTCAGCGCAGCGGTGCGCCGACTGACCGACGGCGTCGGGGTGCATGTCGTATACGACTCGGTCGGGAAGACCACCTTTGAAGGAAGCCTGAACTGTCTGCGTCCACGTGGGTATATGGTGCTGTTCGGTCAATCGAGCGGCGCCGTGCCGCCGTTCGATCCGCAGGTGTTGAACGCAAAAGGATCGCTCTTCCTCACACGCCCGTCGCTCGGTCACTACCTGCTCACACGCGACGAACTCCTGTGGCGCGCTGGCGATCTGTTCGCGTGGATGGCGGCCGGCGAATTGAAGGTGCGGATCGACGCAACCTATCCGCTGGAACAGGCAGCCGAAGCGCACCGCGCCCTGGCGAGCCGCGCCACCAGCGGCAAACTGCTGTTGCTGCCCTGATCCGCACCCGACGCACGATGAGCGTCCTCATGTTGCGCTGAATGCCTGCCCCCAGGGTCTTCAGGACGCCCAGACTCCCCCTTCTCCCCTTGTGGGAGAAGGGGGCAGGGGGAATGAGGGGTACAAGCGCACGGGAATAAAGCCTCATTCAGTGCTGATCCTTCGTCTCTTCAACGCGGTCGAGCGCCGTATCCTGAAACGACGCCGGATCTTCGATCGGCTCCAGGTGGGTGAAGACGGTCGTATTCGGCAGCGCCTTGCGCACATCGCGCTCGACCTGTTCCAGCAGCGTATGTCCACGACGGACGCTCCACGTTCCCGGCACCAGAACATGGAACGACACAAAACGTCGCGCGCCCGATTGGCGGGTGCGGAGTGCGTGGAAAATGATCCCCTCATCACGAAACGGCGCCAGCGTTGCATCCAGCACCTCGCGTTCAGCCGCCGGCAGCGATGTATCCATCAACCCCGCCACTGATCGCCGCAACAACTGAACACCGGTCCAGACAATGTGCCCGGCGACCGCCAGCGCAATCAGCGGGTCGAGCAGATACCAGCCGGTGAGACTGACCAGCGCCACGCCGACGATGACGCCTGCCGACGTGTAGACATCGGTCATCAGATGGTGCGCATCGGCTTCAAGCGTGATCGATTCATAACGCCGACCGGCACGGATCAATATCTGCGCCACCACCAGGTTCACCAGCGACGCGATGACTGCGATTGTCAGACCCAATTCCGGTTGCTCAATCGGCTGTGGATGAAGGATGCGCCCAACCGCTGCGAACGCAATGCTCAAAGCGGCTATCAGGATCAGCGCCCCTTCGACGCCGCTCGAAAAGTATTCCGCTTTCTCGTGCCCGTAGGAATGGTCCTCGTCCGGCGGTTGCGCCGCAATCGTCAGCGCAATCAGCGCAATAATCGCCGCTACCAGGTTGACCAGTGACTCCAGCGCATCGGACAGAAGACCAACCGAACCGGTGACCAGATACGCACCGGCTTTCAGCGAAATGGTGACGATTGCCGCAGCGATCGACAGCCATGCAAAACGGGTCAGTGTTGCGCGTCCATTCATAGATTCTGGTCGCTTTCAGGCAAAGGCGGGTAAATCGTGGTACACTATTTCTTATGATGCCAATGCCTCAAGAGACGATCACGTCCATTCATCAAACGCCCCATCGCCTGGTCTTCGAGTTTGCTGGCGCCGGAAGCCTGGCGCTCTTCTGGCTGCACAGCGTCCCCGGTTCGTCTCGCACAGTGCTGGAGGCGACCGACCGTTACGCCGCCGCGTCTCTCGCCGATCTGATCGGCGCGACGCCGGAAAAGTTCGTCTCTGCCGCTACGGCGCGCGCCATGGCTGAAGCCGCGTACCGCCGCGCCCTGCGCCTGACCGATGGCGCTGCACCATGCCTGGGGGTCGCCTGCACTGCCGCTATCGCAACCGACCGCGTCAAACGTGGTGATCACGGTTGCTCGGTTGCCGTCTACGACGGCGCAACGTTGCGAGTCTCCAGACTGACCCTCGCCAAAGGCGCGCGTGATCGTGCTGGCGAGGAGGCGTTGATAAGCCTGCTGATTATACGCGCAATCGCCGAGGCGTGTGGCGTCGCACCGCCTGCGCTGGCGCTGGAACCCTCCGAAACCGTCGAGGTGGAGGAAGAAGCGTCCCCTGATCCGCTGATGCTCCTGCTGAACGGTGACATTGCAGCGGTCTTTGTTGGCAAAGATGGTCGTATCTGTCGCGAAGGCGCACCGCCGGCTGCATTGCTGTCTGGTTCGTTCAACCCGCTCCATGCCGGTCACGAGTATCTGGCGCAGGCGGCAGCCGTGGTGCTCGATACACCGGTGACATTCGAACTGCCGGTGCTGAACGCCGACAAACCGCCATTGCGATACATCGAACTGGAGCGCCGCCTTGATCAGTTCCGCGGGCGCTACCCCGTGGTGCTGACGCGCGCGCCACTCTTCGTTCAGAAAGCCGACCTCTTTCCCGGATGCACGTTCGTGATCGGATATGATACCGCGCTTCGGATCATCGATCCGCGCTACTACGACGGCGAAGCCGGTCGTGACGCGGCATTCGCCAGGATTGCCGCACAACGCTGCACCTTCCTGGTTGCCGGGCGTGTCAGGGACGGCATCTTCCGCACCCTGGCGGATATCGACATGCCGCCCGCACTGCGCCCCCTCTTCCGCGAACTGCCCGAACGCCTGTTTCGCATCGACCTTTCATCGACCGCGATCCGCAACGCCAGCGCCGCGCACGAGGTCACATGTCGATCTGACGCGGCATGATCGGCAGTTCATCAACCCGTACCGTCGGCGGAAGCGTGCATACCCACAGAATAACCTCCGCTACATCGGCAGCCGTCATCAGGCGCCGACGAAACTCTTCGCCGGGATTGAGCGGTTCCAGTTCGGTGTTGATCAGCCCTGGAAAGATAGTGGTCACAAAAACATTGTACGGACGCAACTCTGCGCCAAGCGCCTGACTGAGACCGTCGAGCGCAAATTTGGCTGCGCAGAATGGAGCGATATTGGCAATACCGATCTTCCCCACCCGCGAGGCGATATTGACAATCGTACCGGATCGCTGACGCTTCATGTGGGGAATAACTGCACGCGCCGCATAGAATGTTCCATGCAGATTGGTCTCGATCACCAGCCGAAAATCATCATTGCTGAACTGCTCGAGCGGCGCAATTTTGTGCGTCACCCCCGCCGAGTTGACCAGAATATCAACCCGCCCGAACAGATTGACCGCACTTTCGACCAATCGCTCCACCTGTTCCGAGTCAGTCACATCGGTTGGAATCGCAACCGCCCGCCCCCCTTCTCCGGCAATCTCAGCCACCAGCGACTCAAGCCGGTCGCGGCGTCGCGCCGCAGCCACCACCGACACACCTTCGCGAGCCAGACGCCGTGCCGTCTCATACCCGACGCCGCTCGAAGCCCCGATGATAATCGCTACCCGCCCTTGAAGACGCATGTTCTTACTCCCGCATTGGCGCACAATCCTGCTACACGGATTATACCCGCCAGTGCGCGAAGCGGCAACCGTTGAACGTCGGGCACAGGCGTTGACATAGTGAGGGAAGAGGAGTGAGGAGAGAGAAAAGAGAAAGCGGCAACCGTTGAACGTTGGGCACAGGCGTTGACATTGGAAGGGTTCCTCATTATACTTTAGTCACATTAACGGCCTGTACCTCTGAGATTGCACATGCTCACTCCGCAAGATTGAGTAGATATCATCAAGGTTTATGTTGATTATTCAGTATTCCCTCTGCTTTTGCGAGCGTAAGTTGTGCAATACCTGGCATGTTTCCATCACCCTGCCTCAGAACTCTGAACGAATGACGACATCTGATATGCTCTAATGATACTTCGCATCGACAATAACGTGTTCAATACGCACCCGAATGGTCGATATTCACCGACTATCCGCATTCTCTCGCTGATGGAGCGTTGATTCAAAGCATCAAGATGCTGTGGAGAGAAAAACCTTGAAATCCGGCATCATGGTGCAGAAAACTTGCCGTTTGAATAAAAGAGGAAACGGTAACGCAAATCATGCCGCAAATCTTTGATAACATCGAGAAGCATCTCTTGTCTGCCCTGACCGATGCGATGAAGCTGTCGGAACGGGCGGACTTTTGCGTCGGCTACTTCAACCTGCGTGGATGGAAGCAACTATCTCCCCTCGTCGACAGGTGGGCTGGCGGTGAGGGGCACTGTTGCCGGCTATTGGTCGGCATGCAGCAGATGCCGCAAGACCAGCTTAAGCAGGCCCTGAGGTTCGGTAGGGATGGGCACGACATCGACCAGGCCACTGCCACTGTTCTGAAGCGCAAGCTGGCCCAGGAGTTCCGCGACCAGCTTATCGTGGGCGTTCCGACGAACGAGGACGAGGCAGGGCTGCAGCGCCTGGCCTCGCAAATCGTTGCTAAGAAGGTGGTTGTCAAGCTCTTTCTGCGCCATCCGCTTCATGCCAAGCTCTATCTGCTCTTTCGACGAGACCCGCTCAACCCGAAGATCGGCTACCTCGGCAGTAGCAACCTGACCCTGGCGGGGCTTGCCGGGCAAGGGGAGCTCAACATAGACGTCCTCGATCACGACGCCTGCGACAAGCTCGCCCGATGGTTCGAGGATCGTTGGAACGACCGATTCTGCCTCGACATCTCTAAGGAGCTGGTCGAGATCATCAACGAGAGCTGGGCGCGGACAGAACCGATCCCTCCCTATTATATCTACATCAAGATAGCCTACCACCTTTCTCAGGAGGCGCGGGCGGGCCTCACCGAGTTTCGCATCCCGAGCGACTTCGACAATAAGCTGCTTGAGTTCCAGAAGGCCGCCGTCAAAATCGCTGCGCATCACCTGAACAAGCGCGGCGGCGTCGTTATCGGCGATGTGGTCGGTCTGGGCAAGACCCTTATGGCGACGGCCCTGGCGCGGATTTTTGAGGACGATTACGGCGTTGAGACGCTCATCATCTGCCCCAAGAACCTGGTTCCGATGTGGGAGGATTATCGGCAGCAATACCGCCTCCGCGCTATGGTGCTTTCGATCACGCGAGTCCAGCAAGAGCTTCCCAACCTTCGCCGCTTCCGCCTGGTCGTCATTGACGAGAGCCACAACCTGCGCAATCGCAACAGCAAACGATACCGCGCCATTGCCGATTACATCGCCTCGAATGACAGTCGCGTCATCTTGCTGTCGGCTACGCCCTACAACAAGACCTATCTCGACCTCTCAAACCAACTCCGGCTGTTCATTGACGAATCCAGGGACATCGGCATCCGGCCGGAGAGGCTGCTGCGCGATCTGGGAGAGACCGAATTCGTCCGCCGCTACCAATGCCCCGTCCGGTCTCTCGCAGCATTCGAGAAAAGTGAGTACGCCGACGACTGGCGCGACCTTATGCGCTTGTATCTGATCCGCCGCACCCGCACCTTTATCCAGGAGAACTACGCCAAACTCGACCCTGCTCAAAACCGCAAGTACCTCGAGTTCGCAAACGGCGCGCGCTCCTACTTCCCGACCCGCGTGCCGAAGACGGTCAAGTTCACGATCAATGAGAACGACCCCGCCGATCAGTACGCGCGCCTCTTCGCCGACGACGTCGTGCAGAGGGTGAACAACCTCACGCTGCCACGCTATGGACTGGGGAATTACCTGAAGCCCTCATCCCACAAGCGGTCCACAGCGGAAGAAGCCAGGGTGTTGGCCGATCTCTCCCGCGCCGGCACGCGCCTCAAGGGCTTCTGCCGCACAAACTTGTTCAAGCGCCTGGAGAGCAGCGGCTATTCCTTCATCCTGTCGCTGGAGCGCCACATCCTGCGCAATTACATCTTCCTCCACGCCATTGAACAAGGACTGCCGCTCCCCATCGGCGCCCAGGATATGGGCCTCCTTGACACCTGGGCGAATGACCAGGACAGCGACCTGTGGGAGGCAGCGACCGAGGACGACAATGACGACACGCCCAGGGAACTGGATAAACCAGCTCGCAGCCAACTGACGGAGCGGGAGATTCAACGCCGTGCCGCTGGAATCTATAACGTCTATGCCACCCAATTCAAACGCTGCTTCAAGTGGTTGAGGCTGGAACTCTTCAATAAAGAAGCGCTCGCCAGGGATCTGCGCAAGGATGCGCAGGCGCTGATGGAAGTGCTGACGCTTGTCGGCGTGTGGGATGCCGCTCAAGACGAGAAGCTCAAAGCGCTCCTTGAGCTCTTAAAGGAGCGACATCCAGAGGAAAAGGTTCTCGTCTTCTCTCAGTTCGCCGATACGGTCAAGTACCTGGAGGAGCAGCTCGAAGCCCACGGACTGCACGCTATCGCCGCCGTGACGGGCGACACCGCCGATCCGACGGCTATCGCCTACCGCTTCAGTCCCGTCAGCAATGAGCGGCGCGACCGCATTGCTCCCGAAGACGAACTGCGCGTCGTGCTGACGACGGATGTTCTGAGTGAGGGGCAGAACCTCCAGGACTGCTCCATCATCGTCAACTACGACCTGCCCTGGGCCATTATCCGGCTTATCCAGCGGGCCGGGCGCGTGGACCGGATCGGCCAGAAATCGGACCGGATTTTGTGCTACTCGTTCCTCCCCGCCGATGGCGTGGAACGGATCATCCGGTTGCGCGCGCGGGTGATGCAACGGCTCCGCGAGAACGCAGAGGTGGTCGGCGCCGATGAGGCGTTCTTTGAAGGCGAGCGCAATGACCGGTCGCTCCACGACCTGTACACTGAGAAGGCGGGCATTTTAGATGGCGATGAGGATACGGAAGTTGACCTCGCCTCCTACGCCTACCAGATCTGGAAGAACGCCATTGATCAGTACCCGGAGCTTGAGAAGCTCATCCCGGCCTTACCGAATGTGGTGTACTCCACGAAACCACATCAGCCCGCCTCAGATCGCCCCGAGGGGGCGCTGGTCTACCTTCGCACTGCCGAAGGCAACGACGCGCTTGCATGGATCGACGCGCAAGGAAACAGTGTCACCGAGTCGCAGTTTGCCATTCTTAAAGCCGCCGAGTGCGCACCAGACACCCAGGCCCTGCCGCGCGCCGAGAATCACCACGACCTGGTCGCCAGAGGCGTCCAGCTTATTGTCGAGACTGAGAAGTCGGTCGGAGGGCAGCTGGGTCGCCCGTCGGGCGCGCGTTTCCGCACCTACGAGCGGCTCAAAAGGTATGCGGAGCAACTCAAGGGAACGCTCTTCGAGTCGGCCGACCTGCTCAAGGCTATCGAGGACATCTACAGGCATCCCCTGCTCCAATCCGCCACCGATACGCTCAACCGCCAGCTCAAGAGTGGCGTTTCGGACGAGGATCTGGCATCCCTGGTTATCGCCTTGCGACAAGACGGCCGCCTGTGCCGCGTGGAGGAAGATGGTGCAACAGGCGAACCCCAGGTGATTTGCTCGCTCGGACTCCGGCGCGCGGATTACCAGGTCCCCGGAGCCTCGTCCGGAACAGAGAGGACGTAGCTCCATGAAATTCGATGTTGACGCCGTTAGAAACTGCCTGAAGTCCTTCGACTTTCAGACGCTTTTTCGGGAGCATCTGGGTTGGGATAATCACAACCAGCGGCTTGAGGTTGCCGTCGGCAACCAGACCTACGCGCTCACTGCCGTTGCGCAGAAGCGCGGGTTCGTGGCCTTTACCTGCCCCGCCATCCCCGACCGTGCGACGCGGCTGAAGATTGACAACCACGTAACCAGGTCTGCGCGCGAGCACTTCGTCATCTACGTTGATCGTCCGGGTGGACAGCAGGTCTGGCACTGGGTGCGGCGGGAACCGGGCAAGCCGCTGGCCAGCCGTGACCATCGGTTCTACGTCTCGCAATCCGGTGACCCGCTCATCCAGCGGCTCAACCAGATCGCTGTGAGCCTCGATGAGGAAGAGCGGATCACCGTCGTGGACGTAGCCGGCCGCGCCCGCGCTGCCTTCGATGTGGACAGGGTCACCAGGCGCTTCTACGACCGGTTCAAGGCAGAGCACGAGGCCTTCCGCAAGCTCATCCAGGGGATCACGTCGGACGCGGATCTCCAGTGGTACACGTCCCTCATGCTCAACCGGCTGATGTTCGTCTATTTCATCCAGAAGAAAGGCTTCCTGGACGGCGATACCGACTACCTGCGCAACCGCCTTGCGCAGGTGCAGGCAGTCAGAGGAAGCAACAAGTTTCACAGTTTCTACCGTTACTTCCTGCTGCGACTCTTCCATGAAGGACTCGGCAAGTCGCCGGACGAGCGCGCGCTCGACCCAACCTTTGAAAAGCTGCTCGGCAACGTGCCATTCCTGAACGGCGGCTTTTTTGAAGTCCACGACCTGGAAGCGCGCTGGCCAGAGATCGACATCCCCGACGCTGCCTTCGAGAAGCTCTTCGACTTCTTCGACCAGTACGCCTGGCACCTCGACGAGCGCCCGCTGCGCGCCGACAACGAGATCAACCCTGATGTGGTCGGCTACATCTTCGAGAAGTACATCAACCAGAAGCAGATGGGAGCGTATTACACGAAGGAGGATATCACCGAATACATCAGCAAAAACACCATCATTCCCTTCATCTTCGACGTCGCCAGCAAGGCGTGCGCCGTGGCTTTCAAACCCGATTCGGCCCTGTGGCGGCTGCTCCGTGACGACCCAGACCGCTACATCTATCCGGCCGTGCGGCACGGCGTCGTGCGTGCCGACGGTTCCATCGTCCCGGAGTCCGACCTGCCCGATTTCGTGCAAAAGGGCATGCACGACCCCAAAGCGCGCATGCACGATAGACGCTACAATCTCGAACAAGCGCCCAGTGGCGATCTCCTTCGCCTCGCAACCGAGACCTGGCGCGAATACGTTTATCGGCGCAATCGGTGCCTGGAGATCCGCGAGAAGCTGCGCAACGGCGAGGTTCACCAGATCAACGATCTCATCACGCTCAACCTCGACATCTGGCAATTCGCGCGCGATGCCATCGTGCAGTGCGAAGGACCGGAACTCCTGCGCGCCTTCTGGCATGCCATCGAGAACATCACCGTCCTCGATCCCACCTGCGGCTCCGGCGCCTTCCTCTTCGCCGCCCTGCGCATCCTGGAGACGCTCTACAGCGACTGCCTGGAGCGGATGGAGCGGTTCGTCGAAGATCTCCAGGGGAAGAAGCACCACCCGGAACAGTTCAGCGATTTCAAAAGGGTGCTGGAACAGATCGGAAAGCACCCCAATGAGCGCTACTTCATCCTCAAATCCATCATTATCAACAATCTCTACGGCGTGGACATCATGGAAGAGGCGGTCGAGATCTGCAAACTGCGCCTGTTCCTCAAACTCGCGGCGCAGGTCGAGCGGGTCGAACAGATCGAGCCGCTGCCCGACATTGATTTCAACATCCGCGCCGGCAACACGCTTGTCGGATACGCCACCGCTGAGGATGTGCGAAAAGCGTTCCACGAGAAGAAGGTCGGCGAAGCGGTTCAGCACAAACTCCTTCTCGGAAGCGCAGCCGAGGAGTACGAGCAATTCCAGGAGGACCTGGAACTTGCCGATCGAGCCTTCGTCCAGTTCCGCGCCCAGCAGACGACCCACGGCGGCCGGATCACCCACCGCGACAAGCAGGAATTGCGCCATCGACTGGAGACGCTGACCGCCCAGCTCGACCGTTTTCTGGCCGGCGAGTACGGCGTTGACCTAGAGAAGCCGCAGGCGTTCGAGGCGTGGAAGGCTAGCCACCAGCCCTTCCACTGGTTCGCTGAGTTCTACGGCATCATGCGCAACGGCGGGTTTAATGTGATTATTGGAAATCCGCCGTATGTCTCTTACACCAAAGTACGTTCAGAGTACCAAGTAAAAGGATTCGCTACTGAGCCATGTGCAAATTTGTACGCCTTTGTCACGGAGCGAGGGTTCAGGTTAGCAAGTGAAGGTGGTAGGTTTGGCATGATTGTTCCAATTGCCTCGGTCTCAACGAACGGCATGAAAGAGCTACAGTCAATCTATAGAGAACAAGCCAAACAACAATAGACTTCATCAAGATTCGTTTTGATTTTTGGACTGCTTTTTGCGTTTCAGCCAAATTCGGAAGTTATGCAGCCCGCAACATGTTTCCATGACCATATCCCGAAATTCGGAACAACTGAAGCGGATAATGTCGTGAATGATTCGATACCGCTTGATATCGCCGATAACATGTTCAATACGAACGCGAACGGATGAGATACGCCGGTTTTCCTCCTTTTCCTGCGGCGTGAGGGTTCCATTGCGCGGCTTCTTCTTTGGCTGCATAATCTGGACGCCAGGCAGGGTAAATCCTTGAAATCCGGCGTCTTGATAGAGAATGCTCGCGTTTGGAAGGGTGTATCCCGCTTCATCCGCAATACATTTATCGTGGACCCTTCCTTCGTAGGTGTCACTCAAAAAGTGAATAGAGCCAAACTCATCAATGATGAGAACGTTCTTAAGCGTATGTCGTTTCTTCTTACCGCTGTAATACAACTCCCGGTCGACTTTGTCGCTTGGACGGCGAATGGGACGTTCTACGCCGTCATGGATAAAAAGGGGGGCGCTTTTGTCGCATGCGACGGTTCTTCACACGACGGTTCTTCACACGACGGTTCTTCACACGACGGTTCTTCACACGACGGTTCTTCACACGACGGTTCTTCACACGACGGTTCTTCACACGACGGTTCTTCCTGCAATCGCCTCGCCAGGTCGTCGGCAGTGCGCGCAGGCAGGAGATTTTGCTGTGAAAGCGCATAGTTCAGCGCTCCGTGCAAAAGATGCACCCATTTGCTTACGTTTGATTGGCTCATTTGAAAGAGGTGTCCGTGCATCACTTGCGTTGGGTTTTGTTTTAAGTAGGTCAAAATAAAGAGCAATTTATCTTCTGTTGTCGGAAGCGGCGAGTTTGCATACGAGACGTAGCGACGACAATATCGGACGCGGCCATCAATCGTGCGACGTTTCATATACGCTTCAAATGCGGCGTGGAAGATCGGAACCAGCGCGTGGAACTCTTCAACGGTCAGTCCGGTCATAGAGCGTAATTTCTCCGGATTTTCGATAATGGATCGATACTTACACATCGTTTTTCTCCATTTTCAGATTGTACAAAAATAGTATATCACTAAATCTTGATGATGTCTAATGGCATTCGCACTTTGCAACACGTCCGGGTAAGCTTTTCGTAGGCGTGGACATGAATCTGACCATCACTTTAGCTATTGTTAACGCTATGACAATAGAGACCGATGTTTTTTCAACAACTTATTATCGCTGGAGAAGCGGCATAGAAAGCGACAGAGATTCTCTGTTTCAAAGGATTGAATATCTGAGACTTTCAGTTCCAAGATCGCATGCCAACTCGTTCCCCAAGATAGGGAAAGATGTTGAAGCCAGAATTTTGACCAAAATCTGTGGATATAACAAAAAATTCAAAGATTTCTACTCTTCTCGAGGAAAATCGATTTACTATCATTCAGGAGGAAGATATTGGCGTAAAGCACTTCTAGAGAAACTTTCGTCACATTACAAGGGTATTTCAGTGGATAGACGCGCCGCACCTATAGCATTCTGTCTACTGAATAGTCAACTGTTCTATTGGTATTGGATTACAAACTCGAATTGTATGGATGTAGTGTCACGTGAAGTTGATGAGATGCCAATTTTCGATTTCGCCATGTCGTCTCCTGAGATATTTACAAATCTTCAGTCAGAAATATTGAGAGCGTATTCTAGACATTCAGAAATACGTCAAAGACGAGGAGCTATTATCTTAACGGATGAAACAAACTTCGACGTGAAGCACTCCAAACCCATCATCGATGAAATCGACCGCGTTCTCGCCCGGCACTACGGCTTTACCGACGAGGAACTGGACTTCATTATCAACTACGACATCAAGTACCGCATGGGCAGCGACGCTGCGGAGGATGAGGAATGAACCGTTTTCCTCGAGCAGCGCGAGACGCTCTCCAGAAGGCCCGCGACGCCGCTCTGCTCGCCGTGGAGGTCTACAACAAACCCGCCGTGACCTTCAAGTCCGGCGGATACATCACGCTCATGATTATCGCCTGGACCGCGCTGTTTCATGCCATCTTCTTTCGCTGCGGGGTCGAGCCCTACTACCGCAGCGACCGACGGAAGCAGAAGAGTCCCTATCTGAGGGTAGACGGCGATTACAAGCACTGGGAACTTACTGAATGCCTGAAACAGTATTATGGCGACGATACCGGCAACCCTGTGCGCAAGAACCTCGAGTTCTTTATTCCCCTGCGCAACAAGATCGAGCACCGCTCATTGCCTGAGATCGATCCTCTGATTTTCGGCGAGTGCCAGGCCATGTTGCTAAACTTCGACGCCATGCTGGCGAAGGAGTTCGGCTCCAGGTATTGCCTCCGCCAATCTCTTTCCTTCGCTTTGCAGATGTATCCTTCCTCCTCGAATCTCGCCGAGGCGGTCAGGCGGAATCCCGCAGCCAGAGACGCCGCTGATTTCATCGAAAAGTACCGTTCTTCCATTTCCGCAGACGTTTTCCAGAGCAGCCAGTATGCCTTCAAGGCCTTCCTGATCCAGGTCGCCAATCATAAGAGCAAGGACGCTCTGGCGATTCAGTTCATTCATTATGATAAATTATCCGAAGAAGAGAAGGAACAATTTCAGGCATTCATTGCAGTGAAGTACAAACAAGTTCCTGTGGCAAACCTCGACAATTTACGCGCTAAGGATGTCGTGCGACGCGTCCAGCAAGCATTCGGCGATCCGAAGATAACACGGAATGGAAAGCAGAGGGACAAGTTCAACCTCGCATGGCATACGCGATGCTGGCAACGTTACAAGGTCCGGCCTGACAGCAAGAGTTCAAATCCAGAAATGACCAATTCGAAGTACTGTATCTACGACAAGGCCCACAGTGACTATGTGTACACAGAAGCCTGGGTACAGTTCCTCATAGAGAAATTCAAGGACGAGAAGGAATATGAAGCTCTGTTCGCCAAGACAGCGGAGAGTCCAGCATGAATATCGAGCGGCTTCATATCAGAGATACCGCTTACCCTGTCGCGCTGCGGGAGCGCCTCGGTAAGCGCGCACCAGAGCACGTGTTCCTCCTCGGTAACCCTGAGTTGCTCCAGTATGATCCGCTGGGGCTGTTCTGTTCGACAAAATGCCCGGGGAACATCATCCTGAAGACCTACGACCTCGCCAGGGCGCTGCGCGACGCGAGGGTTCCGGTCATCGGGGGCTTCCATACACCTATGGAGAAGGAGTGCCTTGCTGTCCTCCTGCGTGGCCCGCAACCCGTCATCGTATGCCCGGCCCGCGGCCTGGAGGGAGTCCGGCCGGTCACAGAGGTCAGGGATGGGATTCGGGCCGGCCGCGTCCTGCTTGTATCCATATTCGCGCCCAAACAGCGGCGCGCAACGGCGGACCTGGCCGACCAGCGCAACAGGTTCGTGGCTGCTCTGGCAAGCCGGTCCTTTGTGTCGCATGCTGCTCCTGGCGGTAAGACCGAGGCTCTCTGCCGCGAGATGATCGCCATGGGCAAGACGCTGTTTACAGTTGACGCTCCAGAGAATGCCAATCTTCTCACCCTGGGCGCACAGCCGCTGGTCATTCAGGATCTTCGCGTTTTCAAGGAAGGCGACTCAGGGAATACGAAATAGCCTACGTTGCTTAGCCTGGCAGATGTCCTCTACGCGCACAGGAAAACAGCAGTGCAAAGACAGTGCACTCGACGCACTATGCTACAATAAGAGCGTCCCGAAGCGTCGTATTGACGAGAAGGAGAAGAACGATGGCAAAAAAGACGATCCGTGACATCGATTGGAGCGGCAAACGCGCTCTGGTTCGGGTCGATTTCAACGTGCCGCTGGAGAACGGACAGATTACCGACGATACGCGCATTCGCGCTGCGCTGCCAACCATTCGCTACCTGCTTGAGCATGGCGCAGCAGTCATTCTGATGTCACACCTGGGTCGCCCCAAAAACAAAGTCGTCGAAAGCATGCGACTGGCGCCGGTCGTTGCGCGACTGGCGGAACTGCTGCCTGAAGCAAAGGCGATCAAAGGCACGCAGGCAACCACCGGTCCTGCGGCTGAAGCGGCGGCGCAGGACCTCAAGCCCGGCGAGGTGCTGGTGCTCGAAAATACGCGCTTCGATCCGCGTGAGGAAGCCAACGACGAGAGCATGGCGCGCGAACTGGCGAAACTCGGTGATGTGTATGTCAATGACGCTTTCGGTTCGGCGCACCGCGCTCACGCTTCGACCGAGGGAGTAGCCCGCTTCCTCCCCGCCGTCGCCGGCTTTCTGATGGAAGCCGAACTCGCTGCACTCCAGGGCGCACTGGAGAACCCCACCCGTCCCTTCGTCACTATCATCGGCGGCGCCAAGATCAGCGACAAAATTGGGGTGATCGAAAACCTGCTCGGCAAAGTTGATGCGCTCCTCATCGGCGGCGGCATGGCGAACACCTTCCTGCTGGCGCAGGGGTACGAGATGGGCGACTCGCTGGTTGAGCCGGATTCGGTTCCGGTCGCCAAAGACCTGCTCGAAAAAGCGGCGAGCCGTGGCGTGCGCTTCATGCTCCCAACCGACGTCGTCATTGCCGACGCTTTCAGCGCCGACGCCAACCGCCGGGTCGTGTCGGTCGGTGACATACCACCCGGCTGGCGCGTGCTGGACATTGGTCCTGAAACAGTTCGCGCCTATACTGAGATCATCACCACTGCGCAGACAGTGATATGGAATGGACCGATGGGCGTATTCGAACTGGCGCCGTTTGCGGAGGGAACGCGCGCAATTGCGCAGGCAATGGCGAACTGCCCGGGAATGACAATTGTCGGTGGCGGCGACTCGGTTGCCGCAGTGGAGCAGATGGGGCTTGCCGACAAGATCCGTCACATCTCGACAGGCGGCGGCGCATCGCTGGAACTGCTGGAAGGGCGTATCCTGCCTGGCGTCGCGGCGCTCAACGACGCATAGGAAAATAACGGCAACGGGAGCAGCAACGCACTGCTCCCGCTGCCACAGGCAGAGTCAGTGGTTACATCAGTCCTTCATTCTCGAGCCAGGCGCTCACTGCTGCATCATCGGCAGCGGGATTCCCGCCCGGAATGTAACGGAACCGATCACCATAACTCTCCATGATGAGCGCGCTGAGTTCCTGGTTCGCCGGACTTGGATCGCCCTCAGTAATGGAAACAACATTGCCGGTCTGTAGATCGAGAAACGAACTGACAGCCGGATCGGTAAGCGCTAATGCTGCACGAATCTGATCACGATTGTATGTTCCTGCCACGCTTCATCCTCCCTTGCAGCGCCGCATGGTCGCTCGCATCCCAGGCATCGCACAACGGTATCGGCCAGGCGATTCCCGATAGGCGGCGCTGCCCCATGGTATACGATAGAGGCTCGTTATGCAAGCGCACGTATCGTCCTGGCGGCAGCGCATCGTCAGGCGAAACCTTTCGCAGCGCATGCGCGTAATTCTTGCAGAACGGTAAAGGCGCATGGTGGAGCAGTCCGACGAATACGCGCTGATCAAACGCTCCATCGATGGTGATCACGACGCTTTTGCGCAACTGATGGGGCGCTATGCCGGATCAGTGTTCAATCTGGCGTATCGAATGCTCGGAAACGCTCAAGAGGCAGAAGATGCCAGTCAGGAGATCTTTCTGCGGGCGTACACCAATCTGGCGCGTTTCGACCAGGAACGCAGGTTTTCGACCTGGCTTCTGTCGATCGGGTCAAACTATTGTATCGACCGTCTGCGGCGGCGGCGATTTGCCTGGTTGACGCTCGACGATGTGGTGCTGAGCGTCCCGACGTCGGCGAAAGGCCCGGAACGCAGCGCTGTTGAGCGGGAAGAACGCGACGCTGTACAGCGTGCACTCCTGAGCCTGCCGCCGACGTACCGTGAAGTTGCTGTGCTGCGTTACTGGAACGATCTCTCGTATGAAGAGATTACGCAAGTGACCGGTTTACCGGAGAGCACGATCAAAACCCGATTGCACCGCGCACGGCGTATGCTCGCCGAGGCATTGCGTGCTGAGGGTGTTGTCCATGAAGAAATACCCTCCTGACAGGAGTTAAAAGTTCTATGCATATTCATTCGACCAATGATGAACATGATGCTGCATTCCGCCAGGCGCTGGCGCGCAGCGGCGCACTCGAACCCCGCGAGCCGACCACCGATCTGGTCGCGGGTGCGCTGCGTCGCCTGCCGCATACGTCACCGCGGGTTGCCGCACGCCGCGCTGCGCTGCGCCAGGCGCTCGGTCGAGCCGCAACTGTTGCAGCAGTGGCATTGCTGGTCATTCCCGCCGCTGCTGGCGCATTCAACCTGATGCGCGGCGTTGAGACGCCAATAGGAGCGTTTGCAAGCACAGCCGGTCAATCTCAGATGCGGGCTGTGATTCTCGCCGCGATAGGGCAACGTCTCGATATGCCTCTGGTTCGCGCACTGGCAGGCGCGCTCGTGTGGTTGATTCAGGTCATGGCAGTCGTGCTGACCCTGGGTTTCTGGCCCCGCCGCAGCGCAGCCGCAGGAACGACTCTGCTGGCGATGCCCTTCCGCGCTTTTGGAACGGGATTGCTGTCGATCGGACTGCTGATTGCCGGTGTTGCCGCGCTACTGACGTTGCTGACCGCAACGCTTGCCGGTCTGCCAATCGCCGCGATTGTTGTCATCCTGGCGCATCTACCGGTTGCGCTGGGCATCGCGGTCAGCGCACGCGCGCTTGGTTTTCGCCTGGCGCGCCACAGTCACCCACCATACGACCTCGACTGGCATCAGATCATGGCAGCGGCGATCCTGGCGCTCCCTGCCGCGATGGTGACGTTCATCTCGATACCTGCGGCATTACTGGTGCTGTACATCCTGGCGATCCCCGGCATCGGCGCGCTGATCCACAGCCAGGGCGGGTTGCAACCTGTGAGTGCGGCGTAACTTTCTTGGAAGACTCCTGCGTTCCTTCTCTCATTCTGGGCTTCAGGACGACCAGACTCCCCCTTCTCCCCTCGTGGAAGAAAGGGGTTGGCTTACAGGAGTGGATTTTTTGAAAAGCCCCTGCGCGCCATCTCCCGTTTCAGGCTTCAGGACACTCAAACTCCCCCTTCTCCCCTTGTGGGAGAAGAGAGTCGGGGGGATGAAGGGCACAAGCGCACAATAACGTTTCGTTAGAGTTTGCCCTATCGCGCGCCACAACCCTTGACGGTGACCACGCAGCGCATCATAATACCTCATACGCGGAGCATGTCTTCGCCAGTCTACAACTGAGGGAACGCTATGGAAGACGATCATGTGTCCGAGACGACACACCAGACACAAACATTGCCATTGATCCCGCTCGATGGCGTGGTCATTTTTCCTTATACCGTCGTGACCGTGCCGCTCAACGACGGCATCGAGGCGGCAGCGCATGCCGCGATGAAAGAGAACCAGCTGGCGCTGCTGGTCGCGTATCGGCGCGATGCACCGGAGGGCGCCCCGCTCGCACTGCGGATCCATCGGGTCGGAGTGGTGGCGCGCATCGAGCAGATCGGGCGTCTGCCGAACGGTGGGAGTGGCATGGTGGTGCGCGGTCTGGTACGGGCGGAACTGATCGATCAGACTCAGGAGGAACCGTACCCGCGCTTCAGGTATGTCGAGCGGCACGATCATGTCGAGCACACCGAAGAACTCGAACAGTTGATGACCGAAGTGCATGCGGCAATCGATGCCGTGCTTGAGTTGCGCCCCGGCATTCCCCAGGAGATTCGCAACTTTGTGCGCAGCATCAACGATCCCGGTCATCTGGCGGATAATACCGGCTATTCGCCGGACTACACCTTTGAAGAACGGCAAGACCTGCTCGAAACCTTCGATGTGGTCGAGCGTCTGCGCAAGGTGCTGGCATTCTACCGCAAACAACTGGCGCTGATGGATGTTCAGGCGCGTATACGCCAGGAAGTGCAGGATGCCGCCGCCCGGCAACAGCGCGAGTTCTACCTGCGCCAGCAACTGCGCGCGATTCAGAAGGAATTGGGTGAAGACAACCCGGAGGCGGACGAACTTGCCGAACTGCGTGAGAAACTCGCATCAGCAAACCTGTCGCCCGCAGCGCGCAAAGAAGCCGACCGCGAGCTCAACCGCCTGAGCAGGATGAACAGTGCGTCGCCAGAGTACCAGATGGTGCGCACCTACCTGGAGTGGATGGCGGAACTGCCATGGAACACATTCACCGGTGCGCCGATCGATATCGCGCATACCCGGCAGGTGCTCGACGAAGACCACTATGGGTTGCAGAAGATCAAAGAGCGCATCCTTGAGTATCTGGCAGTCAGGCAGCGTCGCCAGGCGCTCAACGACGGTCACGAACGCGCACGTGAGCCAATCCTGGCGTTTGTCGGTCCGCCAGGTGTGGGGAAAACCAGCCTGGGACAGAGCATTGCGCGCGCGCTTGGGCGTCAGTTCGCGCGTATGAGTCTTGGCGGCGTGCGCGATGAAGCCGAGCTGCGCGGGTTCCGCCGCACCTACATCGGCTCACAGCCAGGGCGTCTGATCCAGGAACTGCGGCGTGCCGGCACGTCCGACCCGGTGATCCTGCTCGATGAGATTGACAAACTGGGGCACGACTATCGCGGCGATCCGGCAGCCGCCCTGCTGGAAGTGCTCGATCCGGAACAGAACGACACCTTTACCGATCACTATCTGAATGTGCCGTTCGATCTCAGCAAGGTGCTGTTCATCGCTACCGCGAACACAATGGATACGGTGCCGCCCGCGTTACGCGACCGGATGGAAGTCATCGAACTGAGCGGCTATACCGTAGATGAAAAAGTGCACATCGCGCAGCGCCATCTGATCCCGAAACAACTGCGCGCCAATGGGTTGCGCCCCGACGAGGTCATCTTCGAGGAAGAAGCGTTGCGCGTCATCATCCACGATTACACCCGTGAGGCAGGGGTGCGCAACCTGGAGCGCCAGATCGGAGCAGTGCTGCGCAAAGTGACACGGCGGCTGGTTGAAGACGAACCGGCGCCGCCGTCAACACCGGTTGTCATTACCGTTGAATTCGTCCGCAGCGCGCTTGGGCGTCCACGGTTCTTCAACGAAGCCAGAGAGCGGATCGACCAGCCAGGTGTGGCGACCGGTCTGGTCTGGACGCCTGCCGGCGGCGATATTGTCTTCGTCGAGGCGTCGGTCGTTGAAGGGAACCGCGAACTGCGCCTCACCGGACAGTTGGGCGATGTCATGCGTGAAAGCGCAGAAGCAGCGTTGACCTGCGTGCGCGCGCGGGCGCATACGCTGGGGATCGACCCGCGATTCTTCGATACGCACGCGGTGCATATTCACGTTCCCGGCGGAGCGGTGCCGAAGGATGGTCCGTCGGCGGGCATCACCATGGCGACGGCGCTCGCTTCAGCGGCGACCGGGCGCCTGGTGCGCGACGATGTCGCAATGACCGGCGAGATCACACTGCGCGGGCGGGTCTTGCCGGTCGGCGGGGTGAAGGAAAAGGTGCTTGGCGCACACCGCGCCGGGATCGGCGCCATCATCCTGCCGCGTCGCAACGACATCGATCTCGACGATCTGCCGCGTGATGTGCGCGAGGCATTGACATTTGTGCTGGTCGATACGCTCGACGAGGTGCTGGCAGCAGCGTTGCTCCCGCATCCGGCGGCAACGATCAGCAACCTGTTCGCGTCTGTCACCCAGGTGGAATCGCAACCGGAAGACATCACCTCGACCGGCGTGGCTGCCCCGCCACAGGCGTAGCGCTGTCATCACATTGGATAGGCGATAGGCGATAGGCGATAGCCGATAGCCGATAGTCGAGAGGGTCGCCGTTGGAGTTCGCGTGACGCGCAGGCAGGCTTCGCAGCGCATAGCCGAGGGCTTATGGTCTTTGAATAAATAATCCGGTATAGCCCGCGCAGGCGGGCTTTGCCCTGGTTAGCCGAGGGCTTCAGCCCCACGGCTAGCGCAGTATAGCGGATTTAATTTTCAATCTCCATGAGCCCCACGGCTCGTGCGGTAGAGCGGATTTATAGCAGTTCTCAGATACGTTGACCCCTGTCTTACGTTGACCCCTGTCCAGGGCTCCCGTGTCGCACGAGATGCCCGTGTCCAGCAGAGTGTAGACCGAAATGATGGTCTTTGAGTAAATAATCCGCCATAGCCCGCGCAGGCGGGCTTTGCATTCCATAGCCGAGGGCTTTAGCCCCACGGCAAGGGCGTATACCGGATTTATTTCTCAATCTCCATAATTTCGGTCATCGCGTGGGGCGCGCAATTCCCAGAAGCGTTCAACCTCGTCCAACAGGTTCAACCTTTGTGAGAACTGCTATAAATGCTCAATCTCCATTAGCCCTGTCCGAGGTCAGACAAGCCCTACGGGCTGGATCAACCCAGGTTTCCCCGGCATAGGGAAGGATGACTGAAACGCCAGCCCCACAGGGGCTTCCACGCGCTCAGGGAGGGCTTATGGTCTTTGAATAATTATTCCGGTATAGCCCCGCGCAGGCGGGCTTCGCCTTGGCTAGCCGAGGGCTTCAGCCCCACGGCTAGCGCGGTAGAGCGGAATAAATTCTCAATCTCCATTAGCCCGCACAAGCGGCGTCACGCCCCACGGCACAAGGCGCATACCGGATTAAATTCTCAATCTCCATCAAGCCATGCGGTGAAGCGACCCTGGCAATACAATTGAATCAGGTTTGCATCGGCACAGAGGGAGCGGAGAGCGCGCACCACCGCCCCAGAATGCGCGTCCCTCTGCGCTTTCAGTGGATCACCGGCAAACCATCAGGCGACACCACGCGCTCACCGCGACGAGATCGGGCTGCCATAGAGCGATCCCATTGCATCGACCGTCTCGCGGATCATGTCGATTAACTCAGGCGGATCAATGACCCGACACCGATCACCATAGCGTAGCAGCACATCGCGCGCAATCGATAGATTGGAAATGGTTGCAGACACAAGCGCGCTGCCATCATCACCATACTCGATGCGCGTATCGGGGAACAGCGCAGCCACATCCTCTCCACGGGCAACGTCGGGATGCAGGCGGTAGCGCAACGTCCATGTACGCGCCTTTGGGCGCTCCGGCGGCAAGGGGGTTGGAAGCACCTGCGCCGTACCGGGAACAATCCGGTCGAGGCGGTAGTCGAGAGCAGCGAACAGTTGCTCGGAACCGGGCGGTTGCACTTCGAGCAGTGTGGCATCGAGATACGTATGCCCGCTATTGCGGAAGAAGATGCCATAGGGCGCAACACGATGCCGTCGCGGCGCTTCGCCATCGTTCAACCCCCAATAGCGAAACGCCAGTTCACGCCGCTCCTCGATTGCCTGACGCACTGCCGCTAGCACATTCGCGTCGATCCGACCACTGCGCACCCGCTGACGCGCGGTACTGCGCCGCGATTGCAACTGCGTCTGCGCACGATTGGGCAGCATCTGGATCACCTGATCGAGCAACGCACGAATATGGGCATGCACGGGATTTCCAGTTCCCGCCGGATAACTCGCATCGAGCAGCGCCAGCGCCTCGAGGCTCTGCTGCGGCAGATCGAGCAACGCCAGTTCTCCCAGGTCGACAATGACATACTTCCCCTGATCGCGCCGATAGACAATTCGGCAGTCGTACTCTCCTTTGAGCGAATCGAGATCATGCTTGAGCGCCGCCGCCGCATTCGCCGGATATCCATTCTCACCAAGCTCCGTCTGAACTTTTGTTATCAACTCTTCCGCACTCGCAGGCGCGCGCAGCAACTGACGCACCAAAAACAAACGTCTGCGAAAGGTCACCCAGGAACTCCGCTTGATACCACCACTCCGGCGTGCCATGCCGTCCTCCATACATATATGAGGGTATGACGGGAAGATAATTGTGAAGCAGGATACCATGAATCATGTGGAGAACCCAGGCACAAAAGCACCACAAATCGTCTACAAAAGTTCAGGTTTTTGAACTATTTACACGAGTTGCGCGTTCTGACGCTCCGTGGTATACTAGTATGCGCTGGGCGATTAGCTCAGTTGGCTAGAGCGCATCGTTCACACCGATGAGGTCACTGGTTCGAGTCCAGTATCGCCCACCAGCAATCCCCTCTTGAGTCACCTCCAAAAAGTTCGCCCCACTGCTGAGACGCAGAGATGCCATTGATGAAAACTCTGCGCTCTCAGCACTGCGATGGTGCGTTAGGGAAGGCGGGCACATTTCTGCGAGACGCTCGTGTGCAGCGTCTCGCGTGTTTTTGGGATCACGCGCGACATATGCCCGCAACAGACTCAGAATGCGCCCGAAGAACCTCCCCCTGGTCATACACCGTACACCGGTGTTCGCTCCCCATCTGCGCGAGGGCATCCCGCCCTGGTAGGGACGCTCTCACAGGGGTAGATTTTTTTGGCAGGCCCCTGCGTGCCATCGCCCGTTTCAGCTATCAGGACGCCCAAACTCCCCCTTCTCCCCGTGTGGGAGAAGGGGGCAGGGGGGATGAGGGGCAACGGCGCACGGGAATGCAGAACATCGCGCATCTCTCCAAAAACTCTACACTTGAGAGGTAGGGACGCCGCGGTCAAGGGGACACGCAGCGTTCCATTCCAGAGCGCCAGGAACATCCCAGAATAACCACAGGTTGACCTGGCAGAAATGCATCCTGATCGATCAAGATCTGGCAGAAGGTCGTTTCTCTCTGCACTCCAGGGCAAAAATCTGGTACAATAGAGCGTGTTTGCATCATGCCCGGTACAAACAAGGCGAACCAAAATCAATGCCAGGTATCGGGAATCCGCTGTTGAAACCAGGCGCCGGTTTGCTGCGGAGGCGGTATGGACTACGATGATCTGCCGGAAGATGCGCCCGGCGGCGATGATGAAAACACCGGACCCTACGCCGATGAGTATGGCGGTGAGATGATCTGAGCACCGCAGCCGGGAGAGGATCCGAGAGACCCGTGCGCCCAATGCTCCGTGATGCTCACGTGGACAGGCGGGGACTCCCATTGCCAGGGTGATGGTTCGACCAGACAGCAGCGCCACTCTGCCACACCCCTTTTCCGACACGCACTTCCCCCTCCTCGCGGCATGCTCTCCGCATCAGGCTGTTTCCCCTTTGTGGAAGTGGAGGCGACACACTCGACACAGCACGAAACGCCGGAAGAACGACCGACGCCGGTAACAACGCAGGAAGCGATGAGTCCACTCATCTTCATCGAACCGGACGCACGCCAGAAGCTGGCGATCCTCAGCGCCGAAGCAACCGTCGAGGCAACGTCGATCCCGGCTGTTGCAAGTGTGCAAGAGGGGATTCGTCAGCCAGAGGGCTTCATCTATACCGCCACAAAAGAAGGAGGCGGAACGACACGCCTGTTCAAGGTGCTGCAAACCAACGCATGCCGCTATTCCTGTCGCTACTGCTTCACCTCGTGCGCCGTGCGGCGTTCACGCACCACTTTCAAACCCGATGAACTGGCGACAACCTTCATGACGCTGCATCGCACCCGTCAGGTCGATGGTCTGTTCCTCTCTTCCGGGATTGTCCCCGACGCGAATGCGACCATGGAGAAGATGCTGGCAACGGTCGAGCGTTTGCGGTTGAAAGAAGGGTACACCGGCTATATTCACCTGAAATTGATCCCCGGCGCCGCGTTCGACTACATCGAACGCGCGATCGAACTGGCAGACCGCGTTTCGCTGAACCTGGAAGCGCCGAACGCTGAACGCCTGGCGCTGCTTGCGCCGGAAAAAGAGTTTGCCAGCAGCATGTGGGGACGCATGGCGTGGGCAGCCGCCTTGATCCGCCGGGCGCGCGCCGCCGGACGGCCAGCCGCCCGCAGCCTGACCACGCAGTTCGTCGTCGGTCCGGCTGGCGAAAGCGACCGTGAGTTGCTGGGGACGGCGGCGCGCGCCCATCGGGAACTCGACCTGCGCCGCGCATTCTTCAGCGCCTTTCACCCTATCGAGCGCACGCCGTTCGCCGACCTGCCCGCCGGGGATCCGCTGCGTGAACTGCGGCTCTACCAGGCGGACTTCATGATCCGCGATTACGGATTTACCATCGATGAACTGCCGTTCGACGACAACGACATGTTGCCGCGTGACAAGACCCCAAAACAGGCGTGGGCGGAACGTTTCCTCTGTGAACCGGTCGATGTCAATACCGCACCACGACGATTGTTGCTGCGCGTTCCCGGCATCGGTCCGCGCTCCGCTGACCGGATTATCGCCGTGCGCCGCGAGACGCGCCTGCGCGAGCCGGGGCAACTCGCAAAACTGGGGGTCGTCGTCGGTTGGGCAGCGCCTTACCTCCTGCTCGATGGACGCCGCCTGCTCGAACAGCGACGCCTGTGGTAAGCGCCCGCCTTCTGCGACGATCCACCATTCCTACGGCGTCACCGGCGCCAGGTAATCCGCCGCCGCCCATCCCTCGGCGCCCTCCGGATCGCGCACCCGCTTCCACACCCGATCCGGCTGCACCGAGTCCTCCCCGACAACGGTAACAATCGTGCCTTCGGGCAGGGTTTTGATAGGTGTCGTGTTGACATTTGGCTCAGGGCGCAAAAAGAGACCAAGTGCGCCCGTTCCCTGCACGCGCAACCGAACATTCAGCGGCGTGGTCGGTGTCAGCGAGAGAGTCGAGGTCAGCGGCTCAGGCGTGACCGTCGGTTGTTCCGGCAGCGGCGTCAGCATAATCGGCGGCTGCGGTTCGGGCGCCGCAGCGGGCAACGGCCTCGGTGCATTCGATTGACTGAGAACGAAGAGCACAACCCCGGCCAGCACAATTGCGATGGCAGCCAGCACGAACTTCCAACCATCGTACTGAAGCCAGAGCAACAGTTCCTGGGGAAACGATGCACCGCCACGCGGTTGACGCCCGGCGCTCCTGGTCCGACGCCATGCCGGATTCACCGGCTCGGCGTGATTGCCAGCGTCCAGCCGTTCGGTATCCCGCTGCTCACGGCGCGGTGATCGGGGCGCACGCGGATCGAAGGGGTCGCCGCTTTCCATGCCTGACTCCTCACTCCTGAATGCTTTTCGATAATCATAGCACGGGTGTGCAGGCCGTTCAACTTACCGCAGCAGTGTAAGCATTCCCATGTCGCCTGGGAGCGAGGGCATCTTGCCCTCATAGACGCGACGAGGGCGTCCCGCTCTCACTTCCAGGCGCGTGTGTTCCTCCAGGTGTGAACAGTTACCCCAGCAGTGTGGCACAGTCGGGTGTACGATTCTGACGACGATCCGACGCAATGCCGCCTGTTGATTCATCCAGCCGGAAGCCCTATAATGACAGCAGTGAGCAAGCGTGCATCTGCATATCTGCACACGCTGCCACACTCACGTCTATCCTGTATAATAACAAGAGATTAACCGGTCGAGCGCGTATCCATCCTGCCAGGCGCGCCCGTCTGCATGGTGCATCCCGGTATGGCCCGCTGCGGAGGAGTTGTATGGCGTTGATCAAGAAGCCCGGCACCACGAAAGGTATCGGCGCCAATGCGTCACAGAGTGATGCCGGAGCTGACCCGCAAGGAACGGCAGCCCCCGGCGCTGGCGCGCGCGTCGTTGCGCCGGTGATGCAGCCCGGTGTGATCCTGCAAGGGCGCTATGTCATCGAAGGCACGCTGGGTATCGGCGGGATGAGCGTTGTGTATCGCGGGCGCGACCTGCGCTTCAAGGATGTCGTGCGTCCGTGCGCGATCAAGGAGATGTATCAAAGCGCGCCGGATTCGAATACGCGCCTGTTGAATCTCAAGAACTTCGAGCGCGAAGCCGGGTTGCTGGCAACGTTGCAACATCCCGCCATTCCAAAAGTCTTCGATTTCTTCGAGGAGAATGGGCGGGTCTATCTGATCCTGGAGTTGATCCACGGAAAAGACCTGGAAACCGTCCTCAGCGATGCGGGAGGTCCGCTGCCCGAAGAGCGCGTGGCGCGCTGGGCGGTTCAGTTGTGCGAGGTGCTCGCCTACCTGCACGGTCAGAAGCCGGAACCGATCGTCTTCCGTGACATGAAACCTTCCAACGTCATGATCACCCCTGAGGATCGGATCGTGCTGATCGATTTCGGCATCGCGCGCAGCCTGGTGCGCACCCGCGGCACCGTGATCGGCACCGAAGGATATTCGCCGCCGGAACAGTACAAGGGCATCGCTGAACCGCAGAGCGACCTCTACGCTCTTGGCGCGACGCTCCATCACCTGTTGACCGCAAGCGATCCGCGCACAGAGACGCCGTTTACCTTCCACGAGCGTCCGCTGCGCCAGTTGAACCCGCAGGTTTCGCCCGAACTTGCTGCAGTGATCGAGAAGGCGTTGTCCTACGATATGAAAACCCGCTGGGCATCGGCGGAGGAGATGCGCCTGGCGCTCTTGCAGACGCCGACGCTGCGCACACATTCCGGCGGGGCGGCGACGGCGGGAAAAGTTGCGTTGCCGCGCGTCAGCAGCGCCCCGACCACCGAACTGGTCTGGCGCTTTGTGTGCGAAGACGAAGTGCGTTCATCACCATGCGTCAGCAACGGCATGGTCTTCGTCGGATGCTACGACACGAACCTGTATGCGGTCGATGCGGGGCGCGGCGAGTTCCGCTGGAAGTACGCCACCGAAGGCGGCATTTCATCGTCGCCTGCGGTATGGAACGATATTGTTGTTGTCGGATCGGAAGATGGCGCCGTGTACGCCTGCGATATTCGCCGCGGCGCGCTGCGCTGGACGTTCCGCACCGGCAAACCGGTGCGCTCGTCGCCACGCGTGCTTGATCGGGTGATCTTCATCGGTTCGGATGATCAGCACTTCTATGCCATCGACGGCTTGCGCGGCGCACAGATCTGGAAGTATCGCACCTGGATGCCGATCCGTTCCTCAGGGTGCATTGTGGGCGAGTCGGTCTACTTCGGCGGCGGTGATGGGTTCGTCTATGCGCTGAGTATCAAAAATGGCGGGGTGCGCTGGAAGCAGCGTACTCAGCAACCGGTCATTTCATCGCCCGCCTTCGCCGAGAATATGGTCATCGTCGGTTCGATGGACAACACCCTCTACGCGCTCGATAGCGAGGGCGGCTGGCCCGTGTGGAAGTTCCGCACAAATCATTATGTCAATTCATCACCGTATGTCTTTGGCACACGGGTGTTCGTCGGCGGGGTCGATGGCAACCTGTACGCAGTCGAACTGAAGAACGGCAAGCTTGCCTGGAAGTATGACACCGGCAGTCAGATCACATCATCGCCGCGCGTCGAGCAGGGGCGGGTCTACTTTGGCGCTGCCGATGGGTGCGTCTACTGCCTCGACGCCGCGCATGGCACGTTGATCTGGCGCTATGAGACGCAGGGACCGGTTGTGTCGTCACCAGCGATCAGCGAAGGCGTGGTCTATATCGGATCGCTCGATCACGCACTGTATGCGCTGCGTGCGTAATGTTGCCACACGTGTTGCTTCCTCCGCCGGCCGCAGCGCAGTTCGTCGTTGTTCTTGCACCGGAAAGTCGATAATCCATGAGTGAACATACACCGCCTGAGCAACCTGACAACTCGCCGCCTGACCAGAGCGCGGCATGGTGGTCTGGCGACGATGGCGATGGCACACGCCCGCTGGATACGCGCGCAGTGATGGCGCAGGCCGATCAGGATCAGCGACCCGGCGCCACCGAACCGCTCGACGATGAGACACTCCCCCGTGAAACTCCACCCGCGCCGCCTGCAATTGCGGCGGCAGCCATGCGCCATATCGGCCAGATTCGTGAAACAAATCAGGACTCGATCTATACCCTGATCAGCAGCATCCCGCGCGAAACCGGCGATGCCATCCTTGGACTGTTCATTGTTGCCGACGGGATGGGCGGGCACGCAGGCGGCGAGATCGCCAGCCGCATGGCGGTCAGCGCCGTTGCACGGCGTATAATCGCCGACCTCCTCGTTCCGGCAATCGAAGGCGCGATCAACGTCTCCCTGCAGGCGCTGATGGTTGAAGCGGTTCAGGAAGCCAACCGCACGATCTGGGATCAGGCGCGGTTGATCGGCTCGGACATGGGAACAACCTGCACTGCGGCGCTTCTGCTCGGTCGCTCGCTCTATATCGGTCACGTCGGCGATACCCGCGCCTATCTGATCGATGCGCGCGGCATCCATCAGTTGACATCCGACCATTCCGCAGTGGGGCGCCTGATCGACATGGGACAGCTCGACCCGTCTGAGGCGCGCGATCACCCGCTCCGCTCCCAACTGTACCGCACCGTCGGTCAGCACCCGGAGATCGCCGTCGATCTGGTGTTCCAGCCGATCGGCGATGCGACTCATCTGCTGCTGGCGAGCGACGGTCTGTGGGGATGTGTGGACGATGCGGCAATGTTGCGGATTATTCAGACTATCGATAGCCCGCAGCGTGCGGTGCGTGCGCTGGTGGACGCGGCGAACCGCGCGGGCGGACCTGATAACATCTCGGCAGTGCTGGTCCGGCTCGTCTAGCGCACGTCATATCCGCCATTTTTTCCTATTGCCAGCGATGCCATACTCGTGGTAACGTGTTTCTATTGTTGGTGTGACGCACCCGTGCACCTATCGGCAGGGCAGATATGACGCCAGGCATCAACCTTCAACAGACTCTGAGCCGCACAATGCTGGCAGTTGGCGATGAGCCGCAGTTAGTCTACGTCTTGCTGGAAGCGCACGCTGAAGGGGTGGCGCAGCAACTGCCAAAACTGCCGCTCAACCTGTGCCTGGTTCTCGACCGGAGTTCATCGATGCGCGGCGAACGTCTGATGCAGGTCAAAGAAGCCGCCGCGCGGATCGTTGATCAACTGGGACCCGACGATTATTTTTCGCTGGTCGTGTTCAATGATCGCGCCGATGTCGTCATTCCTGCCCAGCGCGCCATCAAAAAATCCGATCTGAAGGCGGCGATTGCGCAGATCGAAGCGGCTGGCGGCACGGAAATGGCGCAGGGTCTGGCGCTGGCGCTGCAAGAAGTGCAACGCCCCTTCCTGACACGCGGGATCAGCCGGCTTATTCTGCTGACCGACGGACGCACCTATGGCGATGAGAGTCGCTGTGTCGAAATTGCGCGCCGTGGACAATCGCGCGGCATCGGATTGACGGCGCTGGGGATCGGGACGGAGTGGAATGAAGACCTGCTCGAAACAATGACCGCCAGCGAAAACAGTCGCGCGCAGTACATCGCCACCGCTCAGGATGTCGTCAAAGTGTTCGCCGATGAGGTGAAACGTCTGCATGCCATCTTTGCGCAACAGGTGCACCTCTCGCTCGAAACACGCCCCGGCGCGCTGATCCGCTCGCTCGATCAGGTGCGCCCCTTCATCGCGCCGATCACGATTGTCGAGGAGGAAGAGCGCCGCTGGGCCGCCAATCTGGGAGACTGGCCCGATACCGGTGTGCAGGGGTTTCTGATCGAGGTCGTTGTGCCAGCGCTGCCAGTCGGGGACTATCCGGTGCTGAAACTGACGCTGCGGTACCACCTGCCCGCCGCGAACCTGCGCGATCAGGTGCGTGAAGAATTGATTCGCATCAGCATGCGCCCGGCTGCGGAAGTAACCCATCGTGTCGATGCAACCGTCAAGCACTGGCTGGAACGTCTGGTAGCGTACCGGTTGCAGGCGAGCGCATGGAAGCACGCTGCCGAAGGACGGCTTGCAGAAGCGAGTGAGCGCCTGCACATGGCTGGCACGCGCATGCTCAACGTTGGCGATACTGCGCTGGCGCATACGTTACAGCAGGAGGCGACGCGCATCCTGCGCAGCGGCGCGGCGAGCGAAGAAGGGCGCAAACGCATCCGGTTCGGCACGCGCGGGCTGATCGGACCGGTTGCCAGCGATGAACGTGAGACCGGGACATGAGAAGACTCGCGCTCTTCGTAAGATACAGGAAACGACTCGTTATTCGATACGCACGACGTGAACCGGTCAACGGCTTATGATTGTCTGTCCAAACTGTACGGCAAAACAACTCGATGGCACGATCTTCTGCACTGAATGCGGCGCCAGCCTGATCGACGCCGGTCCGCCGGAGTCGACGCGCGAACTGGATGTGGCGGCGGTCGAAAATCATCAAACGCCCTCCACGTCTGGTCTGCCCTCAGACGAGAACACACTGTCGGATCACGTCGTCGCGCTGATCGTGGTGAGCAATCGACGCCGGATCGAGGTCGATCTGAGCGATGAGGTGCTGATCGGGCGGGCAGACCCGACACGCGGCATCATGCCGGATGTCGATCTGGGTCCGTTTGGCGGGTATGATGCTGGCGTCTCACGCCGCCACGCGATTCTCTCGTATCGTGACGGGACGTATCGGGTGGAGGACCTTGGCAGCGCCAACGGCACGTTCGTCAACGGTCGGCAGATCGAACCGATGCGCGCAACGCCGGTGCAGCCCGGCGATGAGATTATGTGTGGCACATTGTTGTTGCGTCTGGAAGGTCATCATCGCAAGCGATGAAAGGAGCGCACAGTGGCACGAACCGTCATTTTGCACATTGCCGGTGAAGACCCGGTTCTGGCAGATATCGAACAGGAGCCGCAACCCGGAGATATGTTCATCAAAGTGACGAATATGCGCAAACGTGATGGCAAGGATGTCCCATATCTGGCGCCCGGCGTCCAGAGCGTCATCTTCCCCTGGTGGCGCATCACGTTTGTCGAGATTATGCCGAGCGAAGAAGACCGCGGCTCGGTGATCGATTTCTTCCGCACATGACTGTGGTTGGTGCAGCAGCGCACCTGTTTTTGTCACCCCTGCGTATGGCAGGGGTGATGTGTTAGAGAACGAATAGCACGCGTTGTCCTGCTGCGCAGGAGTGGATTGACCGATCACCACGAGCCGCCGCTGCTGCTCGAATCACTACCCGAACCACCACCTGACGAGTCGCTGCTCGACGAACCCCACGATCGTGAGTCATCACTCGACGAGTCCCACGATGATGACCTGCTGCTCGACGAGTACGACCAGTCGTCAGAAGAGTCAGAACTCCACCGTATGTTGCCGCTCAGCAAGCTGCGCACTATTCCGACGATGATCAAGATAACTACTATCACGATGATCACGATGATAGCAATGGTGATCAGATTATTGATATCACGCCACATCAGCACCGACTCAAAGCGCCTGAGCGTTTCGGCCACGCCATTGGTCACATTGTCCTTGCGCAGCGCAGAATTGAGCGTCCTGGTGCGAATGTCTGTCAGCACGTCGTTTGTGAGGGCGTCACTCCAGTTCTTCCCCGCGCGCAGTTCGGCGTATCGCGGTTCGTAACTGACGTAGATGGCGATTGCGTCAGGAGGAATGCGATCATGCGACGAATGTCCCTGATTGATGGCGGTCAGCCGCCTGGTCAGGTCGTCGCCGCTGTTATCACCGCGCTCGACAATGAGAACAACGACTCTGGCGCCGCGTTGCACCAGCGGCGCAGCAGCCTTCGCCACCTCCAAATGGCGCAACAGCTCCGTCTCGTCGCTTACGAACAGTCGCCCCGGAGAAGCAGCCCGCGTGGTACAACCGGTCAGCAGCAGAAGTGCGATCAGCGCCAGAAGAAGGAAGAGGTGGAGATGCCGGCTTCGACGTGTACCCATGCTTCGCTCCTTTTGACAGGTTGTATGATATCGTTCTCGATAAGAGATACGTGTACGCGCTGTCCAGGTTGCACAGCCAATAATCAGGCAAGCATCGCACCTGTGGTTTCCCTACGCGATCATGCTGGCGCCGGGCGGCTTGCTGCGATTGAAGGCGCGCCGCAGACCGGATGCCAGATCGGCTTCTATGTTAGAAATCCGTTTGACGCCGACGCCGATTCCTGCTATACTCACACACACAAACCTGATGTTAACGACTGTGAACGGGAAGAGTACGCACCAGGGCGCGGCTCAGCGAACCGGCGGACGGTGAGAGGTCGGTGCAGGCGACGGTGCGGAATGGGC
The DNA here is from genome assembly GCF_000016665.1 of Roseiflexus sp. RS-1. NCBI lineage: Bacteria > Bacillati > Chloroflexota > Chloroflexia > Chloroflexales > Roseiflexaceae > Roseiflexus > Roseiflexus sp. RS-1. The sequence continues at coordinate 1,775,778 of NC_009523.1, read as the reverse complement.
CCGGGAGTTGCGGAGCGAACCGGCAACGTTGAGCGTTGTCCGCAGTAGTAGCCGCCGGAGACGCCACCGTTACAAGGGCGCGGGGTATCGCGTGCAATGCACGCCGTACTCGCTGAGGGCGTCACGTCTGAACGGCGTGGCGAACCGGGGTGGCACCGCGGAGGTTGTTTCAGCCTCTCGTCCCTGGATGGGACGAGGGGCTTTTTGATTCACGGCGCGCGCTGTTCGATGCAGGCGCGGCGCGCGTCGCCGGTGACGTTACCTGCGCGCTACCCGTGCTGCTGAGGAGGGACGTTCCATGAAGACCGTCAAGTATCTGCTCGCCGAAGATCGGATGCCGACCGCCTGGTACAACATCCAGGCGGACCTGCCCGTACCGCCGCCGCCGGTGCTCCATCCGGGCACGGGTCAACCGATCGGTCCGCAGGATCTGGCGCCGCTCTTTCCGATGGCGCTGATCATGCAGGAGGTGAGCACCGGGCGTTTTATCGAGATACCCGAAGAGGTGCAGGCGATCTACCGTCAGTGGCGCCCGACGCCGCTGTTTCGCGCGCGCCGCCTGGAGCGGGCGCTCGACACGCCTGCCCGTATCTACTACAAGTACGAAGGAGTCAGCCCGGCGGGGAGCCATAAGCCGAATACCGCCGTGGCGCAGGCGTACTACAACAAGCAGGAAGGGGTCAAACGCCTGGTGACGGAAACCGGCGCAGGGCAGTGGGGATCGTCGCTGGCGATGGCGGGCGCGTTCTTCGGGCTTGAGGTGCTGGTCTTTATGGTGAAGGTCAGTTATCAGCAGAAGCCGTATCGACGGGCGCTGATGGAAGCATACGGCGCGCGGGTGGTCGCCAGCCCGAGTGAGGAGACGAACGCCGGGCGCATGATCCTTGCCGCCCATCCCGACAGCACCGGCAGCCTGGGGATCGCCATCTCCGAAGCCGTCGAAGTTGCGGCGCAGGACCCGGACGCGAAATACTCGCTCGGCAGCGTGCTCAACCACGTGCTGCTCCATCAGACGGTCATCGGCGAAGAGGCGCTGGCGCAGATGGAACTGGCGGACGATTACCCCGACATCATCGTCGGGTGCACCGGCGGCGGCAGCAACTTCAGCGGCATTTCGTTCCCATTCATCGGGAAGAAACTGCGCGGCGAGCGCGATGTGCGCGTGGTGGCGGTCGAACCGGCTGCCTGTCCGAGTATGACGCGCGGCAGGTATGCGTATGACTTCGGCGATACGGCAAAGATGACGCCGCTCGTCAAGATGCACACCCTGGGGCACGACTTCGTGCCGCCCGGCATCCATGCTGGCGGGTTGCGCTACCACGGTATGGCGCCGCTCGTCAGCCACCTGCTCGAACTGGGCGTCATCGAGGCGATCAATATCCAGCAACTCGAAACGTTCAGCGCTGGCATCCAGTTCGCCCGCGCCGAAGGGATCATTCCCGCGCCGGAAGCCAACCACGCCGTCGCCGGGGCGATCCGTGAGGCGCTGCGCTGCAAGGAGGAAGGGGTCAGTCGCGCGATCCTGTTCAACCTCTGCGGTCACGGGCACTTCGATATGCAGGCGTATACCGACTACATGGCAGGGAAACTGCGCGACTACGAGTACTCCGAGGAAGAGGTCGCTATGGCGCTTGCCGGGTTGCCAGCGGTTGGATAAGACAGGAGCATGTGGAATGTACCTGGCGTACATGAACCATCCCGCGCGCAGCATCCTCGATGAAGCGCGCTGGGCTGCCGCAAACGGGTTCGAGGCGCTCGACCTGACAATCGAGGGACCGGCGGCGCTGCTCGATAGTTTCGATCCGGCGGAACTGCGTGCGATCCTCGATGCTGCCGGCATGCGCGTGGTTGGTCATACCGCCTGGTATCTGCCCTTCGCCTCGCCGGTGGAGCGGGTGCGTCGCGCGGCAGTCGAGGAAGTGGCGGCGTCGCTGCCGGTCTTCGCGGCGATCGGCGCGCACCTGGTGAACGTCCATATCTCGCGCGGCGTCTCGCTCTACGGGAACGATGACGAACTGAAACGCAACGGCGCCAGTTTTGCCGAACTGGCGCACCTGGCGGAACCCTACGGCATCCAGATCGTCGTCGAGCATCCGCCGTCGCGCCGCTTCGGGCTGACGGAGATCTGCACCATTCTCGATGCCGACCCGCGTCTGGGACTGCACCTCGATGTCGGGCATGCGTTTGTGGCGGGGATCGATCTGGAGCAGTTGATCGACCGGCTCGGTTCACGGCTGTGGCACGTGCACTTCTCCGACAATCGCGGTCAGGAGGATGACCATATGCCGATTGGCGCCGGCAAGATCGACTGGCAGGAGACGATCCGCCTGCTGAAACGGGGCGGCTACGATGATGTCATCACGCTGGAAGTCTTCGACCAGGATCACGACTTTCTGCTGCTCAGCGCGCAGAAGGTGCGCGGGTGGTGGGCGACGTTGTGATCATTGCGCGCTCACCAGCGCACCTGCACCTGAACAACTGCCATATCTGCCACGTCGATGATGACATACCGGCTTGCGCGCAGGGTTTCACTGCTGGACGCCACCGGCGCGCCGTTGACCAGCGCTTCGACATCGCCCGGCGCATCGAGCGGCAGCAACACCCGCACCTGCGCGCGGTCGAAGGCGCCGCTCAGGTCGATGTCGATACTGCGCGGGTTCTGCCGCCAGACATACGCCAGATACCCGTCGCCAGCCGGGTAGCGCGCCGACACGTATGCCTGCGTCAGACCGGTTGCGCCCCAGCGCGGGCTGACGATGACATCGCGCATGGCGACGCCCCGATCCTCGATGCCGGCGGCGCCCTCGATCAGTGCGGTGAACATCGCTGCCGTTCCCCACGCATCGGTCGGGATGGTATCCTCAGAGCCGACGCCCTCGGCGCCATCGGGATGGTACCAGAGGAAGGTGCGCCCGCGACTGAGCATGCGCAGCCAGTAGTGCTCCAGAATGGCAAAGCCGTAGGTTTCGTTGCCGTAGCGGAAGGCGCCCCGCGCCAGTTCGCCGCCGGTGATCGGCATAATGCCACCATTGACATACGCGCCCGGCAACTCGCCGCTGCGCCCGGCAAGCCCGAAACTCCCCGGCGGAAACGGCGGGTCGATGCTGAACCATTCGGCAAAAGCGCGCATGGTTTTGGAACGCTCGATGTATTCGTCGATGATCGCCTGACCCTGTTGCACGGTCAAAACGCCGCGATTAAGCGCATATGCGTTCGACAGACTCAACTGCCGTTCCCGATCAACACCGGGAATGTCGAAGGGTTGTGCAGGAACATGGTGACGGAAGAAACGCCCATTCCAGCTCAGCGCGTTCAGGTTGCGCATCAGACCAGCGGCGACATCACGCCAGACGCGCGCCAGGTTCGTATCGCCAACGCGCTCTTCCATCCGCGCGAGCATGGTCAGCGCCTGCGCCATGCCGGTGTTGTCACCATGGAAAACGCCCCAGATCGTCCTGTCGTCGATCCAGTGGCGCGGCGCTGGCTTGCCGGTATCCGGGTCGATCGTCGTGGGACCGTACTCGAAGTCCCAGGTGTCGATGGTGAACGGGCGCCTGATCAGCCCGCGTTCGGCGTCCCAGCGCAGCGGATGCTGCAACGAATAGGTGACGGCGCGCCGCATCGGTTCCAGGTGGCCACGCATCCAGCCATCATCACCGGTCGCCTGCCAGGCTTCGTAGACGCCCTGAACATACAGGTATTCGACATCGGCTTCGACCGGGACGCGCAGGGCGCGGTCAGTCCATGGGGGGCGCGGCAGAAAATCGGGGAAACTGCCGTCGGGTTGCTGGTAGCGCCGGAAGTCGTCGAAGGCGGTTTTGAGGTCAACATCGAAGTAGCGTGCGCCGCGTTGCGCATACACGTGGTCGCGCAACCAGATCAACGGGCTGTCGGGCGAACGATAGCCGCGAAAGGCAACATTGCCGATGGTGTACGACAGGGTGGCGGCGGTGAAGATGGCGGCAGCATTCGGAACGAACCGATCGAAACGTTCCTGCCCGGTCCAGATTTCGGTGCGTGCATCGAGCGTGAAGAGCGCCGGATTTGCCGCGACGAACTGACCGGAGGCGAACAGTGCGGCCCACTGTGCACCCAACGCGCCTCGTGGAATGGCGATCAATGTCCCGACGCCATTCTCGACGCGCCCCTCGGCGACGCCAGCGAATCGCTTGCGGTTGTCGAACAGAACAATCGCGGCAGGACCGGTGTAGCCGGGGATGCGAACGTCGACCTCAACCGGTTGCAGCGGGGCAACAACCGGTTTGCGGGCAGCAAGCGACGCACCTTCCTGCGCAAAAGCCGGACGGAGCGTCGCAAGCGCGGCGAACGTCGCAGCGGCGGACAGAGCCGCGCGGCGGGAGAGTGGTTTCAATGGCATAGATGATGATCTGACGCTTGTCTGACGGAATCCCCCCGCAGGTGCAGCACTCGCGGGCGGATGAACGCAATTTCGATGAACACTATACCATAACTCGTGTGGAGGAGTGCTATGAATCAACCCAAAAAACGTATTCTGACCGGCGACCGCCCAACCGGGCGCATGCACCTGGGGCACTATGTCGGCACGCTGGCGAACCGGGTGCGGTTGCAGGATGAGTATGAGTGCTTCTTCCTGGTCGCCGACCTGCATATGCTCACCACCCGCACCGAACTTGAGCGGTTGCGGCAGACCGGCGAGAACATTCGCCATGTGGTGCTCGATAATCTGAGCGTCGGGATCGACCCGGAGAAATCGACCTACTTTTTGCAATCGATGGTGCCGGCAATCAGCGAAATTGCGCTGATCTTCGGCATGCTGACGACCGTGCCGCGCCTGCAACGTGTGCCGACGCTGAAGGAGGTGATGCAGGATTTGCACATCGAACAGCCGTCGTATGGGTTGCTGGGGTATCCGGTGCTCATGGCCGCCGACATCCTCTGTGTGCGCGCCGATCTGGTGCCGGTCGGCAAGGATCAGGCGTCGCACCTGGAGGTGACGCGCGAAATTGCACGCCGCTTCAATACGCTGTATGGCGAGGTGCTGCCCGAACCCGAAACGCTGATCGGCGATGTGCCGACGCTGGTGGGGATCGATGGTCAGGCAAAAATGTCGAAGAGCCTGGATAACGCCATCTACCTGAGCGACGACGCCCGAACGGTTGAAGAGAAGGTGCGTCGGATGTACACCGATCCGAACCGTGTGCGCGCCGATGTTCCCGGCAGGGTCGAAGGGAACCCGGTCTTCATCTACCACGACGCCTTCAATCCGAATGTGGACGAGGTGAATGACCTGAAAGAACGCTATCGTCAGGGGAAAGTCGGCGATGTTGAGGTCAAACGTAAACTCGCCGCTGCAATCAATGCGTTCCTTGAGCCGATCCGCGAGCGACGCGCGCAGTACGAACGCAATCCGCGCATCGTCGAGGAAATCCTGGCTGCCGGTTCTGCCCGCGCGCGCGTTGAAGCCGATGAGACGCTCAACCGCATGAAAGAAGCGATGGGGTTGAAGTTTATCTGAGGGGTTGAAGGTTGAAGGTTGAAGGTTGAGGGTTGAAGGTTGAAGGTTGAAGGTTGAAGGTTGCACGTTGCACGTTGCACGTTGGGGGTTGCACGTTGCACGTTGGGGGTTGCACGTTGAACGTTGGAACGTTGAACGTTGGAACGTTAGGGCGTTGAACGTTAATGGTCTTTGAGTAATTATTCCGCTACAGCCCGCGCAGGCGGGCTTCGCCTTGCCTAGCCGAGGGCTTCAGCCCGACGGCACGAGGCGCATACCGGATTAAATTCTCAATCTCCATAAACGTTGAACGTTAGAACGTTGGAACGTTGGAACGTTGCACGTTGAAGCGTTGCTCGTTGCACGTTGCACGTTGCACGTTGAAGCGTTGCTCGTTGCACGTTGCACGTTGCACGTTGAAGCGTTGCTCGTTGCACGTTGCACGTTGCACGTTGAAGCGTTGCTCGTTGCACGTTGCACGTTGCACGTTGAAGCGTTGCTCGTTGCACGTTGCACGTTGAACCTGGAACGTTGAACCTGGAACGTTGAACCTGGAACGTTGAACCTGAAACGTTGAACCTGGAACGTTGAACCTGGAACGTTGAACCTGGAACGTTGAACCTGGAACGTTGAACCTGGAACGTTGAACCTGGAACATCGAACCTGGAACGTTGAACCTGGAACGTTGAACCTGGAACATCGAACCTGGAACGTTGAACCTGGAACGTTGAACCTGAAACATTGAACCTGGAACGTTGAACGTTGAACGTCGAACCTGGAACGTTGAACGTTGAACTCCGAGAAGGGACACGATATGAAACTGACCCCATCGCTGAGCGATATGCGCGCACTGGTCGGTCAGGGCAACCTGTGCCCGATCTACGCTGAAGTGCTTGCCGACCTGGAGACGCCGGTGTCGGCATTCCTCAAGGTGGCGCGTGAACCGTGGAGTTTTCTGCTTGAGTCAGTTGAGGGCGGGCAGCATATTGCGCGCTACTCGTTTATCGGCGCAGAACCATACCTGACGCTGCGGTTCGATCAGGGGATCGCCAGCGCGGTGCAGGGCGGGTACAAGCAGACGTTGCCCTACACTGATCCGCTCCGGGTGCTGCACTCCTACCTGAGCGCCTACCGTCCGGTGCGCCTGCCCGACCTGCCGCGCTTCGTCGGCGGCGCGGTCGGGTACTTCAGTTATGAGACGGTCTGCGCCTTCGAGCGCCTGCCGCGCCCGGAGAAACGCGGGTATGCCATGCCCGAAGGGTTGTGGCAATTCGTCGATACGTTGCTGGTGTTCGACCATCTGCGCCATAAGATCAAGGTGCTGACCCACGTGCATCTGGACGATCCGGATCTCGAAGGGGCGTACCGACGCGCCGCGACGCGGATCGAGGCGTTGATCGAGCGCCTGCGACAACCGCTGCCGATCCATAATCAGGCGCTTCCGGCATCAGGGCGCGAGATGCCGGATCATACGTTTTCTTTCGTGGCAAACTACGATCCCTGGCCCCCCGATGCACCTGAGCCGGTCGCCGTCGCATCGAACGTCACCCGCGATGAGTACATGCGACGAGTCGAGATCGCCAAGGAGTACATCGCAGCTGGCGACATCTTTCAGGTCGTGCCATCGCAACGCTTCAGTCGCCCGGTGCGTGTGCATCCCTTCGCCATCTACCGCGCCCTGCGGACGATCAACCCATCGCCGTATATGTTCTACCTCCACACCCCCGAAGGCGACCTGGTCGGCGCATCGCCGGAATTGCTGGTGCGCGTCGAGGAAGGAGTCGTCACCACCCATCCGATTGCGGGCACGCGCCGCCGCGGCAAAGACCCCGAAGAGGACGCGCGCCTGGCGCAGGAATTGCTGGCAGACGAAAAGGAGCGCGCCGAGCATCTGATGCTCGTCGATCTGGGACGCAACGACCTGGGGCGCGTGTCGGAACCGGGGACGGTGCGTGTATCCTCATTTATGGAGGTTGAAAAGTTCAGCCATGTCATGCACCTGGTGAGCCACGTGACGGGCAAACTGCGCAGCGATATGACGGCGCTCGACGCGCTGCGGGCGGTGTTTCCCGCCGGAACCGTCAGCGGTGCACCGAAGATCCGCGCTATGGAGATCATTGCCGAACTCGAAGGTGAGCAGCGCGGCGTCTATGCTGGCGCCGTCGGTTACGTCGGCTTCAACGGCGACCTCGACACCTGCATCGCGCTGCGCACCATGGTCGTCAAGGATGGGATCGCCTATGTGCAGGCGGGCGGCGGCGTGGTGGCGGACAGCGACCCGGCAGCCGAGTACGAGGAAAGTTGCAATAAGGCGGCGGCGCTCCTGCGCGCCATTGATGCAGCGGAGGGCGAAGTATGATACTCCTCCTCGACAACTATGACTCCTTCACCTACAATCTCTACCAGTACCTGAGCGAACTGGGAGCGCAGGTGATCGTCAGGCGCAACGATGAACTGACCGTCGGTGATGTGGCGGCGCTCGCACCGGAGAAGATCGTCATTTCACCCGGACCATGCACCCCGAACGAGGCTGGCATCAGTGTCGCCCTCATTCGTGAACTCGGCGCAACCATTCCCATCCTTGGCGTCTGTCTGGGGCACCAGGCAATCGGCGCGGCGTATGGCGGCGCCGTCGTGCGCGCGCCGAAGGTGATGCACGGGAAACTTTCCGCCATTCACCACAACGGTCAGGGGGTGTTCACCGGTCTCCCCGATCCGTTCCTGGCGACGCGCTACCATTCGCTCATTGTGCGCCGCGACGACCTGCCTGCCTGCCTGAGCATCACTGCCTGGACGGACGACGGGTTGATCATGGGGCTGCGCCACCGCGATTATCCGGTGCAGGGCGTGCAATTCCACCCCGAGTCGATCATGACCGAGGCAGGGAAGGAGTTGCTGCGCAACTTTCTGACAGGACGTTGAGATGACGACCGACCTCGACGGTATCATCGCGCACTACCACAGTTTGCTCGACGAAGCGCTGGCGCGCGACACATTCGCTGTTCTCGACGCAGGGATGCGCGAACGCGGCATGCTGGTCGGTCCGCAGCGCGACCAGCCGATCTGTCCGGTCATGCGCCCGCGGTTCATCACCCGCGTCCAGTACGACACACTGCTGCACGCGGCTGCACTCGTCGGGCGCGCCATTCGCGCAGTGAGCGCCGCAGCGCTGACCGAACCGGCGCTGCTGGCGCCGTACCGTCTCACGCCGGTCGAACGCGAATTGCTGGCAATCGACCCCGGCTACCCCGGCGCCATGGCTTTCGGGCGTCTCGACGGCTTGCTGGCGCCCAACGGCGCGTGGTGCTGGTTCACCGAAGCACATGTCGAGTCGCCAATCGGGATCGGCTACGACGAAGCGCTTGCCGGTCTCTTCGACCAGACCCGGATCATGGCGGCATTCCGCGAGACCTTCCACGCAACAGCGCTACCGGTGCGTCAGGGGTTGCAACAGACGCTGCTCGACGCATACCGCGCCTGGGGCGGGCGGGGCACGCCGACCGTCGCAATTGTCGATTTTCCCGATGTAGCGACATGGTCTGAGATCGATCATCTGCAACAACGCTTCGAGGCGGACGGTCTCCCGACCGTGGTATGCACTCCCGATGATCTGCAATACCAGGGCGGGCGATTGTACGTCGAAACGCGCCTGGCAGACGGCGGGGCATCATGGCGACCGGTCGATCTGGTCTACCGCCGTCTGTTGCAGCACGAATTCCTTGCCATGTACGACCTGCACCACCCGCTGATCCGCGCCTACGCCGATCGGGTGGTCTGCATCGTCAACCCGTTCCGCACCAGACCAGCACATACCAGACTGATCATGTGGCTGCTCTCCGACGATGAAGGACCGGCAGGCGGCATCCTCGACGCCGGGTCAGCGATGGCGGTAGCGCGCCACGTGCCGTGGACGCGGCTGGTGCGTCGAGAGACCACCCGCTACCAGGGGGAACGGGTCGATCTGCTCGACTTTGCCCGTCGCCACCGCGAACGCCTGGCACTCAAACCGAACGATGCGTATGGCAACGCAGAGGTCATCTTTGGTTGGGAAACAGCGCCGCTCGACTGGGAAGGAGCGCTCGAACGCGCACTCGAAGAGCCGTCTATCCTCCAGGAGCGCATACCGGCACCGGAAGAACACTACCCGATCTGGTCGGACGACGAGGGGTTGACCTCTGGTATTTATTATGTCAATTCAAGTCCATGCCTCTACGGTGACCGCGCGTCGGGATGCCTGACGCGCATCGTCACTGCAACACCAGACAGTTCGACCGGCAGCAGCCCGGTGCTGCCGACATTTCTTGTCGAACCCGGACAGAAACAGGAGTCTCTCGATGCCAATCCGTGATCAGATCATTCAGATCGTTCGGGGCCACGATCTCAGCGAAGACCAGGCTGCCGAAGCGATGGAAGAAATCATGACCGGCATGGCGACGCCAGCGCAGGTTGCGGCGCTGCTCACGGCGCTCCACCTGAAGGGCGAAACCGACGCCGAAATTGCCGGTATGGCGCGCGTGATGCGGGCTAAAGCTATTCCAGTTCACTTCGACGCGCCGCTGCTCGACACATGCGGCACCGGCGGCGACGGCGCCGGAACATTCAACATCTCGACGACCGCCGCCTTCATCGCCGCCGGCGCAGGCGCGATTGTCGCCAAACACGGCAACCGCGCTATGTCGAGTGTCTGCGGTTCCGCCGACGTTCTCGAAGGGCTGGGGGTCAACATCGAACTGGACGCCGCCAGTGTGGCGCGCTGTCTGGATCAGGCGGGCATCGGCTTTATGTTCGCACAAAAGTTTCACCCTGCGATGCGCTTCGTTGGTCCGGTGCGCCGCGAGATCGGCATCCGCACTGTATTCAACATTCTCGGACCGCTGAGCAATCCGGCGCATGCGCGCCACCAGGTGCTCGGCGTCGCCGACCCGGCGCTGGCGGAAAAGATGGCACGGGCACTGCACCTGCTCGGCACACAGCACGCGCTGGTCATCCACGGGCATGGTGGTCTCGACGAACTGACGCTCAGCGGACCGAACCTGGTGATCGACGTGCGCGCCGGTCACACGCCGCGACGCTACGAAGTCACTGCCGCCGATCTGGGGCTTGCTCCCGCCCCGCGCGAAGCGCTGCGCGGCGGTGATGTGTCCGTCAATGTCGCCATCGTGCGCGGCATTCTTTCCGGCGAGGATCAGAGCGCGCGACGTGATGTCGCGCTGTTGAACGCCGCCGCCGCCCTGGTTGCCGCCGACCGCGCCGCCGACCTGCGCGACGGACTGCACCAGGCGCGCCACAGCCTGGAGAGCGGCGCAGCTCTGGCACGCCTGGAGCGGCTGATCACGGTCAGCCGGGGGGGTGAAGGTTGAAGGTTGAGGGTTGAAGGTTGAAGGTTGAGGGTTGAAGGTTGAAGGTTGGGCGGTGGGCGGTGGGCGTTGTGTGCTGGCGTGCTGGGGAGCGGTGAGCGGTGAGTTGAAGGGTGAAGGTTGGGCGTTGGGCGGTGAAGGGTGAAGGTTGGGCGGTGAACGTTGGGCGGTGAACGTTGGGCGTTATTTCTCAGATACGTTGACCCCTGTCTGAGCCTGCCGTTTCGCGCGAGATGCCCGCTTCCAGCGGAGTGTAGACCGAAATGTATTTCGGTTATCGCGTGGGGCGCGCCATTCCCAGGGCGGAGTGTAGACCGAAATTATGGTCTTTGAAGAAATAATCCGGTATACCCCGCGCAGGCGGGCTTCGCCTTGCATAGCCGAGGGCTTATGGTCTTTGGGTAATTATTCGGCTCTAGCCCGCGCAGGCGGGCTTTGCCCCGTATAGCCGAGGGCTTCAGCCCCACGGCAAGGGCGAATACCGGTTTATATTCTTAATCTCCATTAGCCCGACGGTACGAGGCGCATAGCGGATTTAATGCTCCAATCCTCATTATTTTAGTTTATGAAAATAGTATTACTATTAAACCTTGATGAAGTCTAGAGAATCAGGCTTCTTCAACTTTGCCGCCGCATTGCTCAGATGAATAACAGTAATCGGACTATCTATTATCGCATTATAGGCATGATCATTTGACCACTTTCGTGATCTGCCTATCGTATGTGCTTCAATATGCAAATTGCAGAATTTCCCCACATCATGCAGCAACGCTGCCACCTTCGCCAGCAGCAAAGCATTGCGATTATTTGCCAGCACTCGTAAGTTAATCGTTATGGGTTACATCTTGAACAAGTTGTTCCACTCGAGCAAGGATGTTCCTGGCTGTGGTCAAAGCCTCTTGAGCATCCTGAGCATCCGATAGTCCTTCCGGCAGCGCGCCGGGCAATGCATCGGGATAACGGGTAAGGATGTAAAAACGATCCAGCAACTGCACCTCGAACCTCTCTTCCACAAATGGATCGGGATCGAGCAATCCCAACAGATCTGCAAACCGATGCGTGCGCGGTGGCACTTTCCCCTGATGCGCCAGCAACCCCTTGATCGCTTTCTCAGCACACTGCTGGGAATGAAAACAGACCTGGTTGTACAAACCTTCTGTCATTGCCAGTTCAGCCATGCGCAGGTCTTGATGGGCAAAAAGGAGCCAGCGCTCACTTTCTTTCATAGAGCACCTTCCCTTTGGCTATGATCTCCTCGCGCACGAATGGACGTTCCCGGCTCAACTGAGCGAACTCTTCAGGGGTATAGACAAGAATATCCACGCCCACGCGGGGCTGCAAAAGATGCATGACCTCGCGAATGCGATCCAGGAATTTTTGCCTGCTCTCCTTGATAATCACCAGGTCAATATCAGACCACTCCCCTACCCGGCCCGAGGCCAGCGAACCAAACAGCAGGATGCGCTCAGGGTGATACACTTCCTGTAGTTGTTTGACATAGCGTGTCAGTTCCGCCTCTAAAAGCGCGTGGCGTTGTACCGCCTTCTCATCGGTGGTCATGCGTCATCTCCTGCATAATTGTGCCGCCACTCCAACCTCCAGCGGCGCTGCGGCTTATCCCGCCAGAGCCAGACCCATTCATGTTCACCAATAGCCTGGCGTTCCAACCCCGAATCGGATAACTGCTGGCGCAAAGCGGACAGACGAGCAGGCAATAAGTCCTGGGTCTTATCATAAAGCACAATGCCATCCAGGGCGATGTCCAATGCAAGCGGTGTAACCCGAGCAAACCATTCTGAGAAGGTATGCGCCAGGACATTGACCTGATGCCGCCAGGACTGAGGAAGCAGGGCAAGAATCTGTTGTTGGCGATGCCAGGGCGAATCAGGAAGGTTTTCGGCGATAAGCAGCAGATCCCAATCGCTATCCGGGTCGTCAAATGCCACAATGTGTTGCCCACATTCAAAGATAGCCATTCGCCAATCGGTGTGTTGTTGCATCTCTTCAGGCAGTACAATGAATAGGCGAAGGCAAAGCCTTTGTCTAACCGTTCACTCCCCCAAAGTACATCCAATAGCCTGCGCGATAGTTTTAGCCAAGTTCTGCTGATCGTTGTCAGACAGGTTTGTATCGCTAAAGCTGCTCAATACGATCACCGTTGTGCGTGTTGCCTCATAAACTGCTTGATGTTCGGGGTTCGGGTCATTACTCAGAGCGATGAACTTTCGCGTATACGTGCCGAGCAGCTCGCTCACCAGGTTCAATTGCTTCGCCGCATCCAGCGTGGTTGTCTTTCCTTGTGATTTGCACTCAATACGGGCAAATTGATTACCACAGCGCACAACAATGTCCAGATCTACCTGTGGTCGCCTATCACTTCCCAGGAACTTGATCCCTTGTTTTACCTCAGCCTGCGACAGTCTGGCCCGTATCGCATCGGCAACCGCCTGTTCAAAGGCACCGCCAATATCTTTCGAGGGACCTGCCTCCTGCCATTGCCCCTTGCCGATGTGGGCATCAAGAAATTGTTCGATGGTAATAAGCTCTGGTAAAAGGGTTTTCCCTTGCAAACGCAACTTTTGCTGGTTATCGTAACGGTACTCATAAAGAACGTTCTGAGTGCGCTCACTCTCAAGATAAACAACCAGTGCACCACGCTTCATTGCTACCTGATTTGCCGCCAGCACCATCGCTTTGGTACCGCCAGTAAGGTTAAAAATAAGGTCAGAGTTCTGCTGACTTGCCAGCTCTGCATCAAGCGCCTTGACCAGACTCTCAATATCGTAGGCATCACACCGGATTGAGTGACACTGGCCAATAACTGACTCAATGCGCTGTCTGACCTGATCGGTTTGTGGTGTGTAGATCAGCATTGTCTGATCGGGTTTAAGATGCAGCCATGGTAACAGGTTCGGCAGCGGCTGCGCACCGATAAGCTGGATGAGGGTTGTCATCATCGAATCTCCTGGGGATTGGTGAGAAGAGCCATTCAGTTCCACGACACCTCTTCTTTTTCCAACCAATCCTTGTTCTCCTCGGCTAGCTTCTCGATGGTCAATGTGACATCTCGCGCTTTCTGCAAAAGCTCCTGGTAAGGTCGGATCAGCTCCCATTGCGGACCGACGACATAGCCGCCTTCTGCCTCGGCAATGAGGCCTTGCTTCCACAATGGGGCCAGATACTCATTGCGGAGTGTCTCTTTTGAGGTCAGCCCCCGGCTCAAGTCCCAGTACTTATTTTGCAGGTAACTGTACAGGTCTTCCAGCGAAATTGGACCATTGTCATTCAGAACCTGAATGATGGTCTGACGAAGTCGGCCTAACGCCAGGGGCATCACCGGCAGGTCCACCCAGTAGCTGTTCTCGGCGGTGTAGCGCACGCACTTTTCGGCAGCCTCGTTCTCGGCCTGGACGTAGTAGAGACGGGCTATATCACCGGAAAGAGTGGCAGCTAATTCCAGCGCCAGATTGATCACATTATTGCCGCCGGTCAGGTTGGCCCACATCTCCTTGCCCTGCCCGCCCACGCTGGCCAGGGCGGCGACGACGCGGACCACCCGCTCGTAGGTGGTACTGATGTCACGGCGGTCTACTCTGCAACAGAAGATGGCGCCCTTCTTTCGCCCGCCACTGATGGCCGGCCATTCGCGGCGCAACAATTCGCGCAGGACCTCTTTCATCGGCCTTCCGGACTGTTGGGGACCCGTTGCGATTTCGCCCGGCGGGTTATTCACATAGTCAAAGGCCTTGGCCTCGCCGCTCAGCACCTCCAGCGTGGTGAACAGGACCAGCGCCTGCACATCGCCGACCCTCTCGCCGGCCCGGCGCTGGCGGACTTCGCCGGAGCGGGCGAAGAAGCGCCGGTCATCGGCGTTCCAGCGGTTATAACGGTGGGCCAGGTAGGTCAGTAGCCCGATGACGGTGCCTGGGGAGCGGCCCAGGCCCATGAGGTGGTAGGCACCTATGCTCTACCTCCTTCGCTCCAGGTAGCGCTCTACGGCTCGTCTGGCAGCTTCCAGTTGGCCAGAGGTGGTGGCCGTCGTTTCCAGGATCAGTTGCATCTGAAAATCCTTGCCCAAAGACTCAAAAACCCTTAGGCGATTGGGTGACTCCGCCTTGACCTTCGCCTCACCGGAGCGCCACTCGCCGCTTTGAGTCTGAGTGATAAAGGGAAAGCGGCTACAGAGTTCCCGCGCAAAGCGCTCCAGGCGATCGCGGTCGTGATGTTTGGCGATAGCAATTTTGCACTCTTCCTGACGTGCTGGGGGTAACCCCTCCACGCCTTCCAGAATAGTCAAAACGGCAGTTCCCAGCTTGGTAGGCCTTGCCTGAGAGTCCAACAAATTATTGGCTTGCAACAGAGTCTTTAAGGAGCGTTCAGGGGAAACTACACCTTTCAGTGCATCCCGGATATCTTCCAGCCACGGGAAGAGGCCGATGAAAGGCAGGTCTACCAGGCGTGGGCGGTCCTCCGGAGTCATCGTATTCAGAGGCGGATGTAGCTTCTGGATGAGATCTTCTTCCGGGAGATTGCGGAATTGGGCAATCTCGCCCTCCGCCTCCAACCACGGCGGCACCCAGATGTGAAACAGCCGTTCGGCGCCGTAGAACTGCACGGCCAGGGCCAGAAGCGCCGACATCGCTTTGCGGCCGCCAGCAATGCTCACGAAAAGTCGGTAGCCTGCATCGCGGTAGGTCTTCAGAATGCGGCATGTCTCCTGCATAAACTCTACGGCCGCCTCAGGGGTATCCACGTCTCCGTACTGGCCGATGGATACAGGCTCCACCCAGGTCAAGTTGTCGTGTTGAGGGAGATGAGTTGCCAGCAACTCATAGGCTTCGCGAACATCATGGTCTTCGGTTCTGAGCAAGATGACACCGTCCGGTCGGCAGTTCTGTTGGGTCAGCAAGTCCACGGCCTCGGTCACCACTGCTGGAGCAGTGCCCAGCGTTGCAATGAGTAGTTTCTTAGACATTATCCAAACCTCCGTACAAGCTCTGATGGCGATAGCACTTTGAGCCTGATAGTGAGCAACTGGCGTTGCTCGTTGTCCTGTGCGATCTGTGCCCAGTGTCCGTCAGAAGTGACCAACCACCCCCGATAAGCAATACCCGTCCCGATGATAAGGGCATCAGGTAAAGCATTTCTTCCTAAAGGAGAACGGAATGCCTTCATAATCTTGAAAGCCCATTTCTGAGCGGTTTCAGAGCAAGGAACGAGACGAAGACCGTATGCTTGCTCTAACGCATGAATGCTCCTCACTTCTCTATCGATATCAGCATTGCGTCGGTTTTGAGAGCTATAAAGTTCCATGAGACTGATCTGGGAGACAAGAATACCACCACAATTGGAAGCTACGACTACAGCGTCAGCAGCTTCCGCTTCACCTCGGAGATAAGCAATGAGAACGCTGGTATCAAACACAAACCTCATTCTTGGTCCTACTCCCGAAGCGAACCACGGACGGTACGTATACGCAAAAGCCAACCAACGTAGCCAGATGTCTTCTTCTGGCTGTTTTCAGGGAGACGTTTGAGGGCCGACAAATTCGACCGAATCGCCTGAGCTATCAGTTTGTTATCCCTTTGCACGGCCGGGCGAAGGGTAGGATCTTCGCCTAATCGCTCGGCATAAGCCACTGCACGATCCAGACCCTGTCGTTCAGCCATTTGCATCCAGCGCATCCACTCGTTACGCGAAACCTCAGGCAGTTTACTGGCAATCTGTTCAGCAAGTTGGATGTGGTTGTCTAACATTATCAGTACACCTCCTTGGGGCAAGGCTCATTTTTGGGTTTGGCTTCCTGAAGGAAGCTTTCCCAGGCTTTCTGATCCAGCAGACTGCCCACATTCTTAAGCCACTGGCGTAGCTGTGCAGTCAAGCCATCCAGAAGTCGGCCTCTCTGGACAAGAGAGCCCAGGGGGTCTGTTGCATCCACCAGGTAGATATCCTGTGGAACAAACCGCACGCTCCCGAGGCAACGCGGTTTTGCTCCTCCTAGTTTGATGGGAAAGGCCTGATCCACCTCGTCCGGTCTCTGAGGATGAGGACCGAGGCCCAAGGCGTGCAACAAGGCCCCCATTTCCGCCTCCTCCAGGTTCTCAAAGACCAGGGTGGTCTCAAAGCGGCTTCCTTTAGACACCACCTCCAGGTAGCGGTGGCTCTTTTTGGGTCGCATATCCAGGCTCTGGAAGCGCCTGCTCTGATAGAACTTGCGCCCTTTGCTCTGTCGCGGCGGCCATAGATCGGAGATTTTGATGCGGGTGGTCTGTATCTGGTCTATTGGGGTTGCATCAGTGAAGTGCACCCGACCACGGTAGCCTGTGACACCGAAGAGCCGGCAGGCCGGACAAAGCACTGCCTGCTGTTCCTCTCCTTTTTTGATTCCCTGGCAGGCCTGGTGAGACCCTGGCATTCGTTCATCACGCCCTCGCTGTGAGACGCACGAGTTCGTAAGGGCCTCGTACACCCCGCGCACGGCCCCCTTGATCCCTGTGCCGGGAATGACTAGCTGACCATTCCGTCGGGCAAAAGCATAATAGGCGTATTCCAGCTTCTCTCCAGGTGGCGTGAAAAGGTCCAGGATGCCGCTCCCCACGTAGAGGTACTGGGAAAGCACTTCTATCTGGAACACAATCCGCCCGCTCAGGCCGGAAAAGCGTTCGTGCAGGTGGGGTCTTCCTTTTGGCGGCTTTGCCTTATCTAGCGCCACCCAGAAGAAGGGTTTGGGTCCAGGTTGCTGTGGGCTCATTGATCGCCTCCATTCCCAGGTATCAGTGCCCGAGGACTAAGAAAAACAGGAATTCCATCACGGTAATACACCATTCCCCGCCAACACCCTTCCTGCCCCACCCCAGGGTAAGCCGAGAAGGACGGGCGTAACCGGCGGTCATCCAGGGATTGAAGGAAGAAGATCTGTTCCTCGCCCTCCCACTCTTCCGAGAGAGGGGTTAATCCGGCGACGGGCGTCTTTGTGAGTAGAAGGCCTCGATACTCAGCTCCCTCTCGCCACCAGCGCAGTTCGCCTTGAGGTCCGAAAAGCGATCCGGTCTCCAACCAGTCTTGAGGAATACCATTACCCATACGAAAGGTGAGAGGGTCAGCAACCCAGTGGTATAGAGGATTGCCAAGTACAGCAGACTGGCCTTGCAGAATGTCTGGTGAACCATTCAAAGAATGGACATAAACTTGCTGGCGTTCCATATCTTCTCTTCTAGCCTGCTTGCAAGGCATTCATAGCTACACTGGCAATAGATTGCCACCCCTGGCCATCGTATACTCGCCGCTGATAGAGCCCTAAGTTCAGGCTTTGAGCGGGTGCGGGCAACCCGTTCAATCGAATTGGTGCATAAAGACCATACCGATCTTGCTCCTCCTTGGCAACGAAGGCAGCAAGACCTCGCAGAGTATTCGGGTCGTCCTGGAATCCAGCCTCCTCCACTTGAGCTTCCATAACGGTCACCACCACCTCGCCAAACCCACGGTTCTTACCAAAGCCTACCTTAACCAGCCCATTGTTCATACTCTCCAGAGCCAACACCAGAAGACCTAGCTGCCAGAGTTCGTAATTTTCCAGGAAGAGGTGTCCAATGAAGGCACCATCTACTACAACTTCCATCTCAAAAGGCCCCTGGGCCACGGCATGGCTCAGCCGGGAGATGGCCACTCCATACCGGATTTCGGTTTTGATTTCAGTAGCCGGCAAGAGGTCGGTGAACGCGGCCCGGCCCTTGAGGCGAGTATGGCCGAAGATCCGGCACGCGCCACAGGATTGACGGTAGACGACCGCACTGTCTTCTACTTTCTCCAGACGCTTTGCACAACTCTCTCGCTCATCCGGAAACGTAGGACAGGCCCAGTGCCAGGAGTCCGTTCGACCGAGCGTGCGCAGCACCTTTTCAGTGAAACCTCGTACCACACCCTTCAGAGAAGAGCCGGGGATGTAGACTGTCTCCCCCTTTTCAGGATGGTAGGTACGGACGAACTGCATGTCCGGCAGCGTGGGATCCGCCGACAGCCCGCCCGCCTTGATGAGCAGAGAACCACGTGGACGGATCTCCAAAGTCAGGCGTAAGGCGTTGTAGCGTGTCTTATGCATGCCAGCCTCCCTATCTCAACCGTTCCTGCAAAGCCTGTAAGAACGGAGCTGGTTCAACAGGCTGGGTTTTCCCCTGAATCAGGTAGTCTACTAAATTCTGCTGGTTTACCTGGGTCAGCCGAATCTCGCGGAGCGCTCCCCAGCCCGGCCCGCGGGTGACTTTGCCACCCAGGGAAAGTGCTCCTTCCTCCCACGGGCGGAGCACAGCTAGGAGAAAGCCCACCTCCCAGTCCTCCAGATTCTCACCCAAGATCTCAACACCGAAACGGGCGCCGGGTACTACCGTTTCAAAGTCGTACTTGATGTTTGAGCGAGCGGCCCCCAGGTCCCTATCAATACCCACACCGTCCCGAATCTGGGTGACCACGGGCAAGTCATCGGCGTTGACCAAATAGGCATCCTTGAAGGCCAGCCGACCGGCAAACCAGGGAGAACCGAAGAGGCGGCAGGCGGTACAACTTTCTTTCCAGACCGATTCAGCAAAGATAATGTCGGCTTGCTGGCGGTTTTGCTGCTCGGCCTGCTGCCAGAGTTCTGCTTTGCGACCGCCCGACACACAAGGATCGGCGAAAGGGTCACAGGCCCACAGGTCCGGCCTGCGGTTAACCGTGCGCAGAATCCGCTCCGCCTGGGTTCGCACAGCGCCCTTGATGGACGAACCGGGAATGAAGGGCAGGCCATCAGGGCTTTTCACCACCGGCAAATCGGTACCCGTCGGTTCCAGGGAGAGGCGAGCCCCTACAGAGAGCGCTGTCTGCATTTCGAGTGTAGCCTGCACTTGCAGGCGGCTGCGAAACGTGTCAAAAATGCTCATCGGGTTACCTCCCTGCCTTTCGTGTCCCAGGTATGCCAGCGCACAGCATAACCCAGAACCCGAGAAACCAGAGCCAGATGGACGGCCCCGGCATCTACTCCAGCCACCTGAGTGACCAAACCTTTTGCTTTCCTCTGGAGATCCCCCAGATGTTGAATCGCGCTTTCGGCCCACGCCTTGTCTATTTCGCCACGAGCAGCCTGATAGCGGATGAAGAGTTCCAGTGCCTTCCAGGAGTCGCTGCTCTCGGCAACGTCCTGGATGTTGCGCAGTTGGCGTCTCTTGTCACCACTTAGACTCTTGGTTAGCTCGTGAGCCATCTGTACCAGCTCATCATCTTGCTTTTCAATTGCGTGGCGAATACGAGGGGGTAGCATTCTCATCTTTCCTGTATCTCCTGATGAAATGGATGACAGATCAGACATTCGCCGAAACTCTCGTCGCAACGTTCACCGATGCCCTGAGTCTCCATCGAATCCAGAGCGGCAATCAATTCCTCCAACCCGCCGTTCCAGCGGAAGACATAGACGCTACCCATGCGGACGGCCAGATTTGTAGACTTGGGCAATCCCCAGGTTTCAGCCCACCCCCCGGCGAAATCGGGCCGGGCCTGATACCAGATCGGTGTAAGTGCTTGGCCGTTGAGACTCAGCGAGAGAACCAGGGTGGGCACTCCAACAGGATCGCGCAAGATGGCCGGAGAGAGAAGATCTACGGAAAAGTACAGCCCCTCCGGTTCTGATGGGAGGTCACCATCGTTGACGGACAAAGTGCGCAAATCGGCCCACAGCCTTTTCAGAGTCTCATTGAAGGCCTTCACCCGCTCCCGCAAAGAAGGCAACCGGACCTCAGCTTCCTCTACCCGGATGCGTCCGTAGCCTCGAGTGTGCAGGGCACCGATAGCCGCGCCGTTCACGGCCCGGCACAGGTCATTTACCGCTTTCTCATCGCCGTATACCCGCCCCAGAAAGACCAAAGGAGCCTCATTGGCTGAACCGTCAGGACTTGACGACCGAGGGCTGAGCGCAGAGGCGGTATAGAGCATCCCTTCGGTCGAAGCGCGGCGGTGGCGGCTCAAGGACACCTTCGTCTGAGCATGATATTGTAAGCGCGTACGAACATAGTGAGATCGGCCGCCGTTCTGGTACACGGTATAAAAACTCGATACCGGTTCCATGCGGCTTCCACATGTGAGACACGTGATGCCAAAGGGCGCTGCAAAGAGGGCACCACGTTCCTGCAACAGAACATATGCCAGGTGAGGCAAGAGAGTGTCAACAATCCCATGACCGCGCCGCTGGGGGTAAGTTTCGCTGTGAAATCCTCCTTCCCGTTTGCATGTCAGAGCAGTAAGCGGCAGAGGAAGCGCATAGCCCATACTCCGCCATTCTGTGGTAGGAAAGAAATTACCTATCCGAATTGATTGCACTTTGGGCAGGATCTCCGTTTCGCCCTGAATTAGAAGTCGCTCAACCCAGGAGCCTCGCAGCAGGCGACCAGGGATAAAGGGAAGGCTCGTAAGAAACTGCGAACCAGCCCGTACCTCACCGATGATCAAGGGCTCTTCAGGTTTGATTTTCAACCACATGCTTGCCTTCGCTCCACAGATGGGCATATTGCTCTATAAGGCTGTTTTCCACCTGCTCATCATCGATCCTGGACTCTACCCGCATCTTGTCTCTCTCCAGCCATCCCAGACCACGAGTACGACCCGCGCCGATAGCAAACCCTGACCGGGCTGCAAGGACAATCAGGGCTGTCGCCTGCCGTGCCAACTCGGTATCGGCAAAGTCACCCTCAATAGTTGCAACCACCTCTCCCGGCTGCGGGTCTGTAGTCTCCAGAAAAAAGAGACGCTGGGGCAGAGCCGCTCGCCGGCTGCGGCTGATGCTTACTCCACTTCGCTCCATGATGTCTGGTTTCTGGACAAATTGGCCGTCCCGAAAACGCAGTGGCGAGGTATGGCGCGGGTTACCGAAGATCTGACAGACCATGCAAAGATTCTTCTCTGAACACATCGTCATCGGGGTAGGAGGCAAGCAGACCCTCTGTGCCCAAGTTCGCAACAGAGTCTCGGCACAATCTCGTAGAAAGCCCTTGATCGTTGTGGCTGGAAGCACTGGTACTCCTTCAGTGCTTAGAGCTAGAGTCTTGTCTACTCCCAATCGTCGGCGGTTACCGGTCGTATGAAATGAAGTTGCCAATGGGAAACGAATAGTTATTTTGACATGGCTCATTAGACTGACTCCTCAGAAATTTCCTCAACATCGGGGCGCGTAGCGCGTAGTTCGGTCAATTCTAGAACATCAAGGAGAGCAGTACGCCACTTTCCAGTAGATTTATCAAACGCCCACAGCGGCGCCGGTAGCTTTGTCATGCCTCGGACGAATGCGAGATCTCCCAGAGCTTGCAAAAAGTTCTGGAATATGTGACGTTCCCCTTCTTTACGGCGAGCAATATCGTAGTAAATGGTGTTGAGGGAAACAAAAAGTCCTTTTTCCAGAGCTCCAGCCCAGCGATGACGGAGGCTACGTGGCATTTTAGTGGCCTGCTCCATCAGGACTACCAAGGACCCGGCTTCCTCCAATGTATAGGGCCGGCCCGTAAGGACCACGTTCTGGCGAGGCTCGTAGTACGATAGCAACGGATCTGCCGATTCGGCTGCTACTGGACTGGGAAGCCAGAGGAAGTTGATTGTACTACAAGGGTTTTGTGGATCCTCCTTGGCCCTTCTTTTGGCCTTTTTCAGCATATCTTCGGCCAGTTTTTCCAGATAACGAATGGGATACTTGGAATCTGCCACAGCAATGCCGACAGAAGCGGTGATTTTCCAATCTGCCAGCCTTTCTAACCCATCTCTCAATTCCTGGTTGGCTTTCTGCTCAAACCGATCCAGGAACTCGACCGCTACTTCCCAGGCATAGCCGGACTGGATGAGCAGGGTCACATCATCACCGCCGATGTGGACAATCTCAAAGGGCCAGTAATCGGCATCACGGAGGGCCTGTCCGCAGACTTTTCTAAGGGCCTCAAAGAGCGCCTCTTCTGCCGCACGGCGCAGGATCTTTGACAGACCTCGCAATTCCTTCTCATCACTTACGCGCTGTAACAGCCCGCCGATGTCATTGCCGTCTGCATAGAGGAAAGCCAGGTACTGGTGACCGCGAGCACTCTGGACTAAATGGTCTAGATCAACCGGGTGATGTGCGGAAATGGTTAGTTCCTTGGATCCCGCCCATTGCTTAAAGCGGTTATTGAACTGCCCTCCCCCCTTGCCTGCTTCATAGCGGATCCAACAGACTAGACACAACCGCTTCTCTTCTCCCTCTGGCGAGCGCCATAACCGGGCTGCTACCCGCTTGCCGCATAGGTCACAACGCAGGCCAAAAGGCGGGGCTTCCCAGAAAGGAGCTCGGGTTTTTTGAGCTTTGGCCTCTCGCAGTTGGCCGGCCAGGAAGGCTATCCGTCGGGCAAATGGCTTGGGGGAGGTCTTGTTGTTGCCGTCCTGGACCAGGTATGCTTGCCAGAGGCGCTGAGCCCATGAATTTGTGGGGGATGTATCGGGAGAATCGGGAGGCAGGTTTTGCTCGTAGACTACTGTCAATGTAGCAGCACCTGTTTTTTCCAAGCATACCCTTTCTATTTCTTGTTTCGCTTCTTTGACCTGATTTTTAGGGATAGCGAAAAGGAAACTACCACCAGAACAGTATATTTCACTCTCTTCCAGATATTTTAGCTTCTCTTTAATCTCTTCCTCGCACTCTACCAACAATTGACTGCCACCACGGATTTGAGGTAGTGACGAGGTTTCAAAGACATAGTTTTTGATAGCATCGATATCACCGTGGAGCAAAACGGTGGACATTTCTGGCTGGTTCATTTCTTTCTCCGAATTGTTGATGAGTGAGATCTGTTCTATATTACAGACTTATGTTTCGACACGACAAATCTTCAGCGTTTTTCTCCGGGTCTGTGAGAGCGTGATCAAAAACTAAAACCTCGGATAGAGCCTATTCAGGAGCATTGCAATAGAACCAAGATAAAGAAAGGCTTTGCTTAATTCTGGGTTGCGGTTGTATTCCTTGCTCGCCAACCGATTGCGTCCCGCCCACGCAATCGAGCGTTCCACCACCCAGCGCTTCGGAATAACCGCACATCCCGTTTGTCCGGGCGGTTTTTCAATACTATTCAGGCGTATCGTCCTGTTGCATCCTTTCATCTAACCCTTTTTTTACCCCTCATCCACGCGAATCTCGCGCATCCGGGGAAATGATTGATGATGCGCGGCGAGAAGCCACTCGGCGCCTTCGGTATCCGAAATATCGGCGGGATGTACCAACACGCGCACCAAGAACCCATTGGCGTCAACCCAGCATTGCCGTTTGCGCCCGTTGACCTTTTTTTACCCCATCGTCGCCGCGCTCTCCGCCTGCTTCGGTCGTTTTGACGGATTGGGAGTCCAGGACGCTGATGGACGGCTCCGGATCGCGATCAAGCGCTTGTCGCGCCAGTTTCCGCAGCGTATCATTGATGTTGATACAGGTTCCATCACGATTCCATTTGTCGAAAGAGGAGCGAACCGAACGCATCGGCGGAACATCGTTCGGAAGCATGCGCCATTGGCAACCGGTGCGATTTTTGGAGAGCAGCGCGTTGACGATCGCGCGGCGATCGATGTCGGTCGGGCGGCCGCCGTTGGGCGACGGGGTGATGACGAGTGGCGCGATGGCGGCCCATTGCGCATCGGTCAGATCGGTCGCATCCTTGGTTGGATAGGATCGACGTGCACGTCGTGGCATATGAGATTGCTCCTTATCAGAACGGCATGGTCGCCATCATGATACCACAAATCCGGTTTTCTGATCTCCCTCTTAGACTTGCGATACTTTTCTTCATCAAAGGTGCAGCGGTGCTCCGTCGGATCGCACGCATACCCGCCCAGTCCGCGCACCAGCACTTCATACCACCAGCGCAGCGAACCGATCAGCCCCGTCTCGTGCAGGCGGTCGCAGGTCTGATCCACACCGCCGGTCCATAAGGGGGTCAAGGTTTTGAGTGTGATGTGCATAGCCTGTTCCCTCATATGCAATTCCTGTATCAACAAGACTTCTCCCGCTATCACGCAGGCTGTTGTCATGCCGGTTCAGCACATGATTTTCCGTATCGGCGCGGGCAATTAAACGCTCAAACATGGTTTTTGACTATCCTACACAATTCTGGACGGCAACGCAAGTATGTTCTTTCTTGCGCGTTGTTGTACGTTCTCACTACTCACTCCCGTCCCTCCTGCGCATCTGCGAACGTGACGGGCATGTCGGGTCCGAAAGCTTTCTTTATCACCTTCCAGAAATGCGGCTGCACAGGCGTATCCGCTTGCGTTTCCTCTAACCATCGGCTACAATAAAAATGCCTCATTTCAGGAACTGGCCAGACGCGCCAGCAACGCGACCGCATCTACAAACCAGATCAGGAGAAATACCGTGGCTGCCAGAACAATCTACAAACTGCCTCTGCTCTTTGAACCACAGACAGAAGGCGGATATACTGTAACCTGTCCTATCCTGCCTGAGCTGATTACCGAGGGTGATACTGTTGCCGAAGCGCTGGACAATGTCGCCGACGCCCTGCGCGCGATTGTTGAAGCCTATGAAGATCTGGGGCGTCCGCTACCTTCCGTCTTACGCCAGGCCGCCTTTGACCAACAAACTCCTTTCTGGATCGAAACAGCAGTCGGGGCATGAGATACCACGAGGTTGCTCGCAAACTGCGCGCTCTGGGCTGCCAAGAGTTGCCCCGACACAGCGGCGGTTCGCATCGCAAATGGCACAACCCTGCCGGACTGGGGTGGCAAAGACCTCAAGATGGGCACTATACGACATATCGTACGTCAATTGGGTCTTGATTGGGAAGATTTCAAACGCACATAGACCTCCGCCGTCCGACAATGCTCCACGAACTGCTTCTGCCAGTCTGGTTCCACCTCTCGCACCCGCACGCTGCAACACAGTAGCCAGTCGCCATCTCCAGCGTGATGCCCGCTTTGAACTGCAAAATCCCTTTCTGTTTGCGATCGAATGCGACCATATACTCATGGTATGATACATACCGTTCGTTCTAGCCCGAGGACCTGTTGCCATGCTCTTCTTCACCGTCGAAAAACTGAAGGCGCGTCTGGAGGAGATGCGCGCCGCTATCATCCGCGATACCCGCCCGATCACCAATGTGTGGACCTGCCCGGCGCCCGGCACGCCACCCGATAACGCAATGTCCCCGCCGCCGCCTCCCGATGATCCATCCTGGCGTCCGTTGAAGGTCGGTGAACGCTGGGGCGGCGACCCGCAGAGCCCCGATAAGCCGGATGAACCGCTTCCATGGGGCATGCCGGTCGATGGCGGGCATACCCACTGGCTGCGCACGACCCTGCGCGTCCCGGAAGAATGGCGCGGACGCCAGGTGCAGGTTCGGCTGCGCTGGTCTGAGGAAGGGCACGCTGGCATCGAGGGCATTCTCTACCTCGACGGGCGCGCGCTCGCCGGGATTGATGAGCCGCACCCGGCTGCGCTGATCCCCGAAAGCGCGCACGAGGGGGAACACGAGGCGCTGATCCGCTGCTATACGCCCTACCCCCGTCCGTTTGGCGGGCTGGAATTGCAACTGCGCGACGAAATCATCGGTCGCCTGACTGCTGTGATGTACGCGGTGCTCGATGCCATCTCCACCTACCGCGAGAGCGACCCGGAAAAGCACGCCCTGCTCGACCGGATCAATCGCGCGTATAACCTGCTCGACCTGCGCGAGGGGTGGCAGAGTGAACGCTTCGCCATTTCGGCTGGCGCGGCGCTGACCTTTCTGCGCGAGACGCTGACGGCCAACCTGGAGCCGGGACAACGCCCAACCATCCTGGCAACCGGCCACGCGCATATGGATGTCGCCTGGCTCTGGCCCCTGTGGCGCACCCGCCAGAAGATTGCGCATACGGTTGCAACCGCGCTGCACCTGATGGAACGCTACCCGGAGTATCACTTTAGCATGAGCCAGCCGCAAACCTATTCGTTCCTCAAGCAGGACGATCCGGAATTGTATGAGCGGTTGTGCCAGCGCGTCGCTGAAGGACGGTTCGAACCGGTCGGCGCAATGTGGCTTGAACCGGATTGCAATGTGACCGGCGGCGAATCGCTGGTGCGCCAGGTGATCCACGGCATGCGCTTCTTCGAGGGTGAGTTCGGTCTTATTGAGCACGTTATCTGGTTGCCGGATGTGTTCGGCTACTCGGCGGCGCTGCCGCAGATCATGCGTCTGGCGGGTATTTCGTGCTTTATGACGACCAAAATCAGCTGGAACCAGTTCAACCGCATGCCCTGCGATACCTTCCGCTGGCGCGGGATCGATGGCTCCGAGGTGCTGGCGCATTTCGTGACGGCAACGTCCGCGCCGCTGAAGCCAAACCCGACCGAGGCGCAGTTCTATACCTACAACGGGAGCATGCTTCCGTCTGAGGTCTTCGGAACGTGGAACCACTACCGCCAGAAGGACATCAATGACGAAGTGCTCTACATTTATGGACACGGTGATGGCGGCGGCGGTCCGACCGAGGAGATGCTCGAACTGGCGCGGGTCATGTCCGACCTGCCGGGTTTCCCGGTTGTGCGCCCCGGTCGCGTCGAGCAGTACTTCCAGCGCCTGCGGCAGCGCGTCTGGAACAATCCCCGGCTGCCGGTGTGGGTCGGCGAGCTGTACCTGGAGTATCACCGTGGCACCTACACCAGTCAGGCGCGCACCAAGCAGAACAACCGTCAGGCGGAACTCCTGCTGCGCGAAGCCGAATGGCTCAATGCCTGGGCCGTCACGCAGGGAGCGATCAACCGCCAGGCGGACCTCGACGCTGCCTGGCGCACAGTGCTGCTCAATCAGTTCCACGATATTTTGCCCGGAAGTTCAGTGCCGCTGGTGTATGTCGAGAGTGAACGTCAGTTTGCCGAGGTGCGCGAAACGGTCGAGACGGTGCGCCACGCTGCGATTACCGACCTGACCGAGAGTGACGGGAACGGCGCTACGCCACGCCTGGCAGTGTTCAACAGCCTGGCGTGGGATCGCACCGAATGCGTCGCCATTCCGCTCGATGACCGCCCCCGACCGGCGGTTGCCGGCGTGACGCAGACGGTCGAGCACCTTGATGGGACACGCGCGCTGCTGGTGGAAGCGTCCGTGCCGGCATTCGGGTACACTGCCATCGACAAAGTCTCCCGCCCGACTCCGCCCGCCCGTTTCACTGTTCGTCGCGAGTATCTGGCGTCCGATGAGTTTCGCATCGAGTTCGATACGCACGGCGAAATCGGATCGCTCTATGATGCCCGGTATGAGCGCGAAATCATCGCCGAAGGCGCCACCGGCAACCAGCTTGTCCTGTACGAAGACCGCCCGATGTTCTGGGATGCCTGGGATATCGATCCGTTCTATCTCGAAAAACCGTACCCGATTCACGACATCAGCGAATGGCGTGTCGTTGAAGAAGGACCGCTGCGCGCCACGGTCGAAATCGTGCGGCGCTTCGGCAAGAGTACGATCCGGCAGCGGATCAGTCTGTGGCGCAACAGTCGCCGGATCGACTTCGATACAGAGGTGGACTGGCAGGAACGGCAGAACCTGTTGCGTGTGCTGTTCCCGCTGCGGCTCAACGCAACCCGCGCCACCTGCGAAATCCAGTTCGGCGCAGTCGAACGCCCAACCCACCGCAACACCAGCTGGGATTGGGCGCGCTTCGAGGTGTGTGCGCATCGCTGGGTCGATCTCAGCGAGGGCGGGTATGGCGTGGCGCTGATGAACAACGGCAAATATGGTCACAGTCTGCTCCACAACACCCTGGGCATATCACTGCTCAAATCGGCAGTCATTCCCGATCCGCAGGCCGACCGCGGGGTGCATCGCTTTATGTACAGCCTGCTGCCGCACGCTGGCGACTGGCGCGAAGCGCAGGTCACCCGCCGCGCGTATGAACTGAATGCCCCGCTGCGCCCCGTGACGGTCATGGGTGAGGTTCCTGCCGAAGGGCGATCATTCCTGCGCGTCGAAAGTGATCATGTCGTGGTTGAAACGATCAAAACCGCCGACGATGGTGATGGATTGATCGTGCGTATGTATGAAGCGCATAACCAGCGTGGTCAGGTGCGCCTCGACTTCGGGCGACCGGTGGAGTCGGCGGTAGAGGTCGATCTGCTGGAACGCGAGACCGGACCGGTGACTGTGGACGGTCAGACGGTGCAGTGCAACGTGCGTCCGTTCGAGATCAAGACGATTCGTGTACGACTATAGGGGCAGGTCTGAGACCTGCCTGCGAGGACACCAGTTCAGAAAGGCCTATGAAAACCCACGCTCTCACCGCGCTCCAGGTCATCGGCGTGCGGTATCGCGGCAGCAAGCCAGCCGAAGGCGATGAGCGCGCGCTCGACGCTTACGCCGCTTCCGGCGTCTACTCAACCGCCGGCGTACCGGTCACCATCAGTGAACCGCAGATGCCGGAGGCGCAGCGCAGCGATGATGAACCATCGAACCTGGGATGGATCTGCCGCGCTATCGCCGATGACGTTGCCGCAGCGCGTACCATCGGTCGCGCGCCGCTGATCGTCGGCGGCGATTGCACCCATGCCGTCGGCGTCATCGCCGGGCTGCAACGCTCCTGCGGACCGCACACGCGCATCGGGCTGGTCTGGTTCGATGCGCACGGCGACTACAACACGCCATGCACGACCCTCTCAGGAATGCTGGGAGGAATGCCGGTGGCGGTGTGCGCCGGGCTGGCGCTGCCACAGTGGCGCGATCTGGCAGGGATGACCGCACCGTTGCCAACCGACCGTATCCTGCTTGTCGATGGGCGCAACCTCGACCCGCCTGAAGAGCAGTTGATCCGCGCCACTGAAACCGCCATTGTCGATCTGAACGATTTCGCCGGTCCCCTGGCGGCGCTTGCGACAACCTGCGATCTGCTCTACCTCCACGTCGACTCCGACATCCTCGACGCTGCGCTTGTGCCCAACCACGCCACCCGTGAGCCGCACGGACCGGGACTGACTGACGTGAGCGTGGCAATCGAGGCGGTCATGGCGACTGGCAAAGTTGGCGCGTTTGCGGTCGTTTCTGTGTACGGCGCCGGTCCTGGCAGCGCCATCAGTGTTGCATCAGGCACAGCGCTCATTCGCGCCGGTCTTGAGGCGTGGGCGCGGTATGGGATGATATAGACATCACCACTCGCCAGCACACGCAACACGGTACGATACCGCCTGAGCCGCCGGGTACGCATAGCCCCATCCGATGATCTGGCGCAGATGCGAGAGATCGTGCGCCTGCATCCGTGCTACAATACCCGCAGGAGGGGCGTATGCAATCACCATTCCCAGGCATGGATCCGTATCTCGAATCGGCAGCGATCTGGCCCGATGTGCATGCCGGGCTGATTGCTGCCATGCGACGGCAACTCCAGCCTCGTCTCAGCCCACGGTACGTGGCCGTCATCGTACCTTACACAGCATTCGAGACTATCGATGTCAACCTTTCCCGGTTTCTCGTTCCCGACATCGCCATCATCGAGCATGAGCAACAGAGCAGCGTGACCGCCACAACCGTCGCGCCAGCGCCGGTGGTTGGCGCGCTGGACGTTGAGATCGAAACGCGCTATAGCCGCCTCGAAGTGCGCACGGTGAGAGACGAAACGGTTGTCACGGCGATAGAACTTCTCTCTCCGGCGAACAAACGCACAGGCATCGATGCAGCCGATGCATATGAACGCAAACGTCGGGAGATCATCCGCAGCCCGGTACATCTGATCGAAATCGATCTGCTGCGTGGCGGGCAACGGCCCTCGCTGGCAACACCCTGGCCCTCAACACCATATGTTATTATGCTCAGTCGCGCCGATCAGCGCCCGCGTGTGGAAATCTGGCCCGTTCAATTACAGGACCCGCTGCCCGTCGTGCCGGTTCCGCTCCGTGATCCCGATCCCGACGTTCCGCTTGATCTGGGTGCAGCGCTGAACGAAGCGTATGCCGAAGGACGGTACGACCTGCGCATTGACTACCGCGAGCCGCCTCCACCGCCACCGCTCTCTCCGGTTGACGAGGCATGGCTGACCAGACGCCTTGTCGCTGTCGGTCTACGGCAAGCCTGAACCTGGCGCGCCTATTCCAACTCAGGCGCGCTACCGTCCAGAGTGCAGTGATCGTACCGCTGTCTGCAAGAAACGTGAAACCATCGAACACTCGTCCTGGCACATCTGCGTAATCTCGAAGATTGCGCCGAAACATGTATCGCCAGCCAGAACATCCGGTTCCACAGAGAAACATTCGCAGATGCTATGGCAGTCATGTCACGTCTCTATGCCGGTGAAGACGACTATGCCCGCATGCGCCAGCTGGTGGCGGAAATCGAGGCGCTCGAAGGTCCGCGCGTGTACTGTCACGTTGGCAATCTCGACTGGTGGCGCTGCACCGACGAAGACACCCACGCCCTGCCGACGCGCATCCGCCTCTGGTTCGACCATCAGGGCGCGCTGGTCGGGTTTACCTGGCCCAGTGAGCATCAGGTGGATCTGCTGGTGCATCCGGCGCACCGCTCGATCGAACCAGCAATGCTCGACTGGGTGGAGCATCTGAGCCGTCTCGACGTTGATGATCCGCATCCACACGTATCGGTCTGGAGTTATGCGCACGACACATACCGCAACGATCTGCTGGCGCAGCGCGGCTACCGGCGCACCGAACACTTCCTTTCGCTCAGCGTGCGCGATCTGGGTCAGCGTGTGTCCGAGCCGGACATTCCTTCCGGTTACGTCATTCGCACGATGAACGGTGAAGATGACGTGCATGCCCGTGTCGAAGCACACTGCGACGCCTTCGCGCCCTCGCGGATGACCATTGCCCGGTATCGTGCGGTTGTGCACGCTCCCGCCTACCGCCCCGACCTCGACCTGATCGCGGTTGCGGCAGACGGAACCGTCGCTGCCTTCTGCACCCTGTGGTTCGACCCGATCAACCGTGTCGGCGAGATCGAACCGCTGGGATGCCGCGCCGCGCACCGTCGTCGCGGACTGGCGCGCGCACTCGTGCTGGAAGGTCTACGGCGGTTGCAGGGGTACGATGCGCGTTATGTCACAGTGTTCTACGGCAGCGAACCGGAGGATCAACCGGCGCGACACTTCTACGCCAGCCTCGGCTTCGTTGAGCAGGGACGCATCTACGCGTGGATAAAGGAAGGGCGTTGAGCACCGCCCCGCACCATCGCGCCCGTCATTGCCCCCTCCCAGGGGTAGATTTTTTGGGAAGCCCCTGCGTGCGCTCGTCCGTTTCAGGCATCAGGACATCCACACTCCCCTTTCAACCCGTTGTGGGAGAAGGGGGCAGAGGAGATGAGGGGCAAAAGCGCACGGAAATCCGGCAGGCATACATGATCCGGCGGCGTTGGCTGAGCTGAACGAGCGACAACCGTGCCCCCCACAACCATCATACTCTTGACATGCGGATCGCCAGCCTTTATAGTGCACGGATGGGTTGGGGTCGAAAACCCATGGAGAACAAGGTCATTCTTGTGGTATAGTCACTGCCTGTATGCCACAGGCGCATACCGATAACAACTGAAACTGGACAGAGTATGGGCGAGAAACTGGTTATTGTCGAGTCGCCAGCCAAGGCGCGCACCATCCAGAAGTACCTCGGTCAGGGGTATCGGGTCGAGGCGTCGATGGGGCATGTTCGCGATCTGCCGAAGAGCGACCTTGGCGTTGATCTCGATGCGAACTTTACGCCGGTGTATGAGGTTTCGCCGGGCAAGGAGAAAATCATTGCCGCGCTGCGCAAATCGATTCGCCAGGCGGATGCCGTGTATCTGGCGACCGACCCGGACCGCGAGGGGGAAGCAATTGCCTGGCATATCACCGAGGCGGCGAAAATTCCGCGCGGAAAGCCAGTGTACCGGGTTGTCTTCACCGAAATTACGCCTGGTGCAGTGCGCAGCGCCATGGCGTCGCCGCGCGACATTGATCGGCGGTTGGTCGATGCGCAGCAGGCGCGTCGTGTGCTGGATCGTCTGGTGGGCTACAAACTGTCGCCGCTCCTGTGGGAGAAAGTGCGACGCGGGTTGTCCGCCGGGAGGGTGCAATCGGTTGCAGTACGCCTGATCGTTGAGCGTGAACGCGAGATCGAGGCATTCGTTCCGCAGGAATACTGGACAATCGAAGCCGATCTGCTCAAACAGGAAGCGCGCGATCCGTTTCGCGCCGTGCTGATCGAGCGTGCTGGCAGGAAACTCGAAAAGTTCGACATCGGCTCAGGTGAGCAGGCGCAGGCGATCATTGTCGATCTGGAAGGCGCCGCGTATATCGTGCGCAAGGTGACGCGCCGTGACAAACGACGCAGCCCGCCGCCGCCGTTCACTACCAGCACCCTTCAGCAAGAAGCCGGGCGCAAACTCGGCTTTTCCGCAAAACGCACTATGGCAGTGGCACAACAGTTGTACGAAGGGGTGGACATTGGCGGCGATGAGGGTTTGGTTGGTCTTATCACGTATATGCGCACCGATAGCGTGAATGTATCGCGCGAAGCGCAGGAAGAAGCACGCATCGTTATTCGCGATCGGTACGGCGAAGCATACCTGCCGCCCAAACCGCCGGTTTACAAAACGAAGACCAAAGGAGCGCAAGAGGCGCACGAAGCCATCCGTCCAACCCTCAGCCGGCGCACGCCGGAACAGGTGCAACCCTACCTGACGAGCGATCAGTACCGTCTCTATGAGTTGATCTGGAAACGGTTTGTCGCCAGCCAGATGGAGGCGGCGGTGTTCGACAGTACGACGGTGGACATTGGCGCAGGGCGCGGGATCGAGCGCAGTGCGGGCAACGATCCGTACACCTTCCGAACCACCGGTTCCGTCCTGAAGTTCCCCGGATTCCTGGCGGTCTACAACGTCAGCCTGGACGAAGGCGAGGAGGATGAGGATAGCGAACGGCGATTGCCGCTGCTGGCGGAGGGTGATGTGCTCGCGCTGGTGCAACTGTTGCCGGTGCAGCACTTCACCGAACCGCCGCCACGCTTCACCGAAGCCAGCCTGGTGAAGGAGTTGGAACGTCTCGGCATCGGACGTCCTTCCACGTATGCACCCACCATCTCGACGATCATCGAGCGTGAGTACGTTGAACTTGCGGATAAGAAACTCGTGCCGACTACCCTTGGCAGAGTTGTGACCGACCTGTTGGTGCAGCATTTCCCGAGCATCGTCGATTATGGCTTCACCTCGGAAATGGAGCAGCAACTCGATGACATCGCTGAAGGGGAGAAAGAGTGGACGCCAGTATTGCGCTCCTTCTACGAACCGTTTGAGCAGAAACTGGCGGACGCGCAGCGCAGTATGCGCAATGTCAAGCGCGAGGAGATCCTGACCGACCTGACCTGCCCAAAGTGCAGTCAGGGACAGCTGGCGATCCGGTTCGGCAAGAATGGCGAATTCCTGGCATGCAACCGCTACCCGGAGTGCGATTTCACCAGTGACTTTCATCGCGACGGCGAGGGACGCATTGTGATCGATGCGCCAGCCGCGCCAGAAGTGAGTGACGTCATCTGTGAGTTGTGCGGACGACCAATGGTGCTGAAGAAGAGCCGGTTCGGTCCATTCCTGGGATGCAGCGGCTACCCGGAGTGCAAAAATACCCGACGCCTCGACAAACAGGGGAAGCCGGTGCCGCCGCCAAAGGCGACCGGCGTGACCTGCCCGAAGTGTCGTCAGGGGGAATTGCTGGAGCGGCGCGGCAAGTTTGGTCGTCCGTTCTTCGGATGCAGTCGTTATCCGAAGTGCGACTACCTGGTGAACTCGCTCGAGGAAGTTGCAAACTACACGCCCGAGAATAACGCGCCAATGGAGGCGAAGGCAGAGGAACAACCTGCAACGAAGCGAACAAAGACATCCACCGGCAAAAAGCGGGCAAAAACAACTGCACCTGGGAGCGGAACACCGAACGTGGAAGATTGATATTGATTATAATGTTGATACCCGACAACAGCGACACAGAATCGGACAGTTGCATAGGCAAGCAGCAACGGTCAGGCAGGGGACGAATGGGTTCCTGGCAGGGATGACGAATCGGTCGTTGAGAAGAACGCGCGCTTCCAGGATAATGAGCAGTGGAGGGATGGCAGTCTCCTGCTTCCCACGTGCAACTGTTGTGTTCCTGGAGGCGCTGGTATGGAACTGCTCAGCGAATTAGCGCAGCGCAAGGCGCTGATCGCAGCCGCGCTCCTGTTTGCGCTCGGTGCTGGCGTGCTTGGACAGACAATCCTGGAGTATATGGCGCCACCGACAGCGCCACCCGCGGCAACCACGGAATTCGTCGTCGATGAGGAGTTCACCGAAGAGACAGGCGGTCGGGCAGCAGCGGAGCGTCCGGCGACGCCGACAGCCATCCCGTTTATTGTCGCCTACGTAAGCGGGGCGGTACGCGCGCCGGATGTCTACCGGCTCCCCGGCGGTGCGCGGATCAAAGACCTGGTGCTGGCAGCTGGCGGTTTTGCCGATGATGCCGACATTGAGCGTATCAACCTGGCAGCCCCGATCACCGATGGTCAGCACGTGCGTGTTCCGTGGATCGGAGATGGAACCTCAGCAGTGGAGATCACACCAGCAGAGAGCCCGAAGGGCGGCAACTCTGGCGGCTTGCTGGATTTGAACCGGGCAACGGTTGCAGAACTCGACGCCCTGCCGGGCATCGGCAGCGTGCTGGCGAATCGGATTGTCGAATGGCGCGAACGTGAAGGACCGTTTCGATCGGTCGATGATCTCGGCAAAGTGGAGGGCATCGGTCCTGCGCTGCTGGCAAAACTTGCACCGCTCGTGACCGTTGCTCCATAATGAAGCAGGAGCATATGCGCCGTACAAAAATAGTAGCGACGATTGGACCGGTCAGCAGCACCCCAGAGGTGATCGAACGCCTGCTCAACGCTGGCATGGATGTGGCGCGGCTTAATTTTTCGCATGGGACCCAGGATGAGCATGCTCGACGGATCGAGATGTTGCGCGAGGTTGCTGTGCGCAAAGGACGACCGCTGGCACTGCTGCAAGACCTGCAAGGACCGAAGATTCGCACCGGTTCGCTGGTTGATCGCACGCCGGTCATGCTTCAGCCCGGCGCCCGTTTCACCATCACAACGCGCAATGTTGCGGGAACTGCGAGTCTCGTGAGCACAACCTATGCTGCCCTTCCCCGCGATGTTCGTCCCGGCGACCGCATCCTGATCTCCGATGGCTTGATCGAAGCACGGGTCGTGCGCGTTTCTGGCGATGACGTGGAAACCGAGATCGTCGTCGGCGGCGAACTGCGTGAACATCAGGGCATAAACCTCCCCGGCGTCGCGGTCAGTGCGCCAGCGCTGACCGACAAAGATCGCAGTGATCTGCTCTTCGGTCTGGCGCAGGGAGTGGACTATGTAGCGCTCTCATTTGTGAGGCGCGCGTCGGATCTGGTGGAAATCAAGGCGCAGATCGCTGCGGCTGGCGCATCGACGCCGGTCATTGCAAAGATCGAGAAGCCGGAAGCGCTGCACGAATTCGAAGCCATTCTGGAAGCGGCGGACGGCATCATGGTTGCGCGCGGCGATCTGGGGGTCGAAATGCCACCCGAACAGGTGCCTATCGTCCAGAAACAGGTGATCGAGGCGACGAACATGGCGGGCAAGCCGGTCATTACAGCCACGCAAATGCTCGACTCGATGATTCGCAACCCGCGCCCAACACGCGCCGAGGCGAGCGATGTCGCCAATGCGATCATCGATGGCACAGATGCGGTGATGCTCAGCGGCGAAACCGCCACCGGCGCGTATCCGGTCGAAGCGGTGCAGATGATGGGGCGCATCGCTGAAGTGACCGAAGCCAGCGGACGGCGCGGCGACCACAGTCATGAGATCATCTGGCGTTTCCATGAGCAGCCGACGGTCGCAGCGGCGATCAGTTCCGCTGTGCATGCGATCGTGCAGGTGCTGCCGGTGACTGCGATTGTCGCATTCACGATGAGCGGCAGCACCGCCCGTCTGGTGGCGCGGCAGCGCCCAAAGACGCCGATCTTTGCGCTGACGCCATCTGAAGCGGTCTATCGGCGACTGAACCTGGTATGGGGCGTTACGCCGCTCCTGTGTCCCTACGTTGATCGACTGGACGATCTGGAGGATGCGGTACGCAATGTGCTGATCGGTCAGGGGTACGCCCGTCCTGGCGATCAGATCGTGATGACCGGCGGGCATCCGATTGCCACGCGCGGCGCAACGAATTTCGTGAAGGTGATGCGGTTGTAGGTCGATGATGTCGACTCGCAGAGAGGCGGCGCGGTTGCCGCCAGTGTTCCAACACTCAATGTTCTCATCGGGTCTTTATCCCGCAGCAATGATGGAAATGGTATAGTGTGCACGAATGATCAGTGTTGCAGATTGTGCACATAAAAGGAACGTTGACGTGGTCGAGACGGAGCTGTCCGGGATAGTGATTATTGTACTGGCGCTGGGGATCATTCTCTGTGGTCCGGCGCTTTTTATCCAGGGTTGGAGATGGCTTCGGCGCATTGTGCACGCCGGGATGCGCAGCGCACGCTCGAAGCCATTGCAGGAAGAATGACACATCATGCACCAGGTTCGTGCACTGCGCTGGAGCGCATGCTGGATGGTAATCGCGGCGCTGCTGCTGAGCATCGCTGTCGGGTCTCCGGTTGCGCTGGCGGTTGAACCGACGCCTGCGCCGACCGAGCCGCGCCAGGAGAGTCTGGCAGGACCGATGATCGGGTTGTCGCTGGCGATTGCATCGAGCGCGCTGGCGGCGGGGATAGCGTTCGGCGTGCGGCGGCGCATCGACGAGATCGGTGCAGAAGGCGACTCAAGAGGGCGCGAGTAGCGTGCGAAAACGACGTCCACCACGCCACGCCACGTCGCCTGGCGGCTTCAGCATTGTTCTGACGGCGCTGATACTGGTTGGAGCAGGGATCCTGCCTCCCGCGACAACCATGCCTGCAGCAGCGCAGATTACGCCGTCTCAAGCGCCGGTTACCCTTCCCCCGGACTTCATGGGCATGGTGATCCGTGATCCCTGGTTTGATTTCGACACCAACCCGGCATTCCCCGGTCAACCGAACAAGACCTTCCAGGATCGCATGGGAACGGCGCTGGCGCAGATGGGCGCCCGCTGGGTGCGCCTCGATTTTCGGATTGCTGCGCCGCTTGACGCCGATCCGCCGTTGCCGCCGGATTTTATCGAACGCGAGATTGCCAAAAACGACTACTTCATCAACGAAGTCGCGCCCCGGCATGGCTTCAAGGTGCTGGGTCTGCTCAGTTTCGACCTCATCCAGGGCACAGATGCGCATGTGCTCAACACCGGTCCGTTCACCGAAACATCGATCTACGGTGGCGGCGTGAACCGCTACATGGACGAGTGGCTGCGGCGCGCGCTGATGATCGCCGACCGGTACGGCGACCGGGTGGCGGCGTACCAGGTGTTGAACGAGCAGAACCGTCTGCCGCAGTACCTGCCCGGCGGACCGGCGGGTGACGGCATTGATCCGGTCATTACGGCGCGCCTGGTCACCAAACTGTACCGTTTCTGCCGCGGCATCCCGCCGCTGCCGCGCCCTGAACCGTATGGATGCGCGAATGCCGCGATCATTCTCGGCGGGTTGCATCCGCGCGGCACGACGAATGGATATGATGATCAGACGCTCTTGACCGATGCCGAGTACCTGAAGCAGATGTATGCGAGCGAGCCGTTCCAGGGTTTCAGGAATGCTCAGAGGCGCTGGCCCCTGGATGGGATTGGCTACCATCCGTACCCCGAAGAGATCCGTCTCTCGCCGAACGATGCGCTGGTTGATCGCGGATTGAACCGGATGCGCGCCGCGTTGCAGGAAGCCGGCGATCCAACGATACCGTTCTGGATCACGGAAGTCGGATACAATGTCGGGTTCGATGTGGATGGACCGCGTGGACCGATCCCGCCACAGACCGAAGCAGGACAGGCGGCGTTTCTGTACGATGTGTACGTCTCTCTGGCTGCGCGCGGCGACGTGGCGCGGATCTTCTGGTTCAAGTACGAAGATTTTCCGCCAGCGGACGGACCGAATGCCCAGCGATGGGGGTTAGTGCGCATTCCATTCCGCCCGCCGCAGCCGGGTGAGAACTGCCCCGGCGGAGCATGCTACGCTCTTAATGGCGAGCCTGAACGGTGGCGTCCGGCGTACCTGGTCTACCGCGAACTTGCCGGGTTGCCGGTATATCGGCAGCATTTCCCGATCATAGGGCGGTGAGGCGCGCATTCATCAGCGTTGCGCCCCCTCTTTACCATCGGGCGATGGTGATGCGCCCTCGCGTCTGCATGGCGTGAGCGCCTGAAATGTCTGGCGCTAAGAGCCTATCCGAATAACTGTGACCTCTTCGCCTGTGGCTTGATCGCCTTGCGTGCTGCCAGGTTATTCGGATAGGATCTAAAGGACGGGCGCCCGACCGACATCAATCTCTGTGCGATCGTCAACGCATGCTCTCCAAACATCGCCCCCCACCAATGGCGTCTGCTTCCGGCTGATGTTCCGCCGATGAGTTCCGTTCGCTCCTCTTTTGACACATGGAATCGTGATGGAACATTCGTCAAGATCGCTGTTAGACAATCCCCAGCGTAAACAGCACGCAGCGTTCGACAGCTGCCATCGTCGATTGACTCACGCTACCCAAGCGCCGAATTATAGCAGTTCCCATAGAGGTTGAACCAATTGGACAGGGTTGAACACTCCCAGTATCGTGCTCCCCACACGGTGACCGAAATAAATTTCGGTCTACGCTCTGCCGCAAGCGGGCGCCTCGCGCGACACGGCAGACCCGGACAAGGGTCAACATATCTGAGAACTGCTATAATCCGCTATCCCGCGCGAGCCGTCGGGCTGAAGCCCTCGGCCAGCCAGGGCGAAGCCCGCCTGCGCGGGCGAGAGCGGAATAATTCCTCAAAGATCATACGCCCTCGGCTGGACAAGGCGAAGCCCCCCTGCGCGGAACGCGAACTCCAACGGCGACCCTCTCGCCTCTCGCCTATCGGCTATCCAGGACAAAGCCCCCCTGCACGGAACGCGAACTCCAATGATGACCCTGTCGCCTATCGGCCATCGGCTATCGATTAGCGGTTGAAACCGCGCCTGAGCGGACGCTTCGCGCCGGGCGACCGCCTATGCGGTCGCCGTGGCAGCGTCCACGCAGGTGGACGCCCGGTGAAAAGCCGTCCAGAGGCGATTTCAATCGCTGAACGCTTTCTGATCAACTCCAGTCCCCCCGGAATATGGCAAAGGGAAGCGAAACGCCAGCCCCGCAGGGGCTTCCATGCGCTCAGGGAAGGCTTGAGCCCACACCTGCCGCAGTCGTCCAAGGAGGTTCAACCTCTATGAGAACCGCTCTCATCCGCTATCCCGCGCGAGCCGTCGGTCCAATGGAGATTGAGCATTTATAGCAGCTCTCACAAAGATTGGTCTGGTTGGGCAGGGTTGCACTCGCCATCGAAAGCAGACGCCGTGTGCGCCCTCCCTCCGCGTGCTCCGCGTCTCTGTGTGCATCAGACCGGCTCACGCGGAGGCGCGGAGGCGCGGAGATCGGGAGCGCAGCGGAAACGGGCGCCTTGCGCGACACGGCAGATCCGGACGAGGGTCAACATATCTGAGAACTGCTATAAGCGTGTGGCATCCAAGACGCGAAGTTGATGGCATAACGCGACAGAGTCATCACTCAAGCCGCCGTCGCCTGCGGCAACCCGTACGCACGAGGGCAAGGCTGCACGGCGGAGATTCGTCGTGAATGGAATCGTCACCACGGTCGTCGTGAAGGTATTGATGGCATCGTTCTGGAAGATCAGGACAGGCCGAATGCTGGCTTGTTCTGATCCGCGAATCGGATTCAGATCGGCAAGCCACACCTCACCGCGCTTGATCATCATTGGGCGTCCTCATCGTGCAGTTGGACGCGATAGTCCTCCAACCCTTCTTCCGCCAGAGCGCGATCCTCATCTGCAAACCCGGCATAGAGCGTTGCGATCTGGGTCGCATCAATCACCGGCAGTGGCGCGACGCGCGCACGGAACCGCAGAAAAGCGACATATTCGGCAACCTGCTGTAGCTCGGCTTCGCTCAAGGTATTCAAAGCCTGGACCACTTGTTCTTTGACCGACGTGATGGACATCACTCCCCTCCCATGAACGACGCGAAACGCTGCTGGCGCTCAAGCGATATTGTACCACTTCGTTCGCGGCGACCCGCACCCCTGCGAGTGTCCCGGCAGCAGTTGGCTTCGGCGCCCAGTCAACGGTTTCGACGATCCGTTCCAGGATTACTCCACATCTGGCGGCGTACCGGCGCAGAAACGGCGATCAGGCGCTGTATGCCGGGTTGCTGGCGATGATCCGCGTGGCATGGCGCAATGTGAACTCTGGCAGGGGACGATAGATGCGCAGCAGCGTTTTCTGGCGCACCATGGCACGCTGGTATGATAATGACCGGCAGCGCACGCCAGGGACCCGCCAGTGCAGCCAGGTCGCCTGGCGGGTAGGAGAATTGTAAATGCACGATGTCGGCACTCATGTCGGCAACCCCGAACTGATATTCATCCAACTGCTCCATTTTTCCATTCCTCAAAACAAAATTAAGACGTTTCCAAATCGATCCGGGACTCAGTTCGCACTGATCCCGGCACTTCCAATGATGCGACTGTAGATCAAATTAAAAAGAACTCATAAAAACCTTATCTATACAAAAAATCGGCAGCTTTTTGTTATACTGATTATGCTGAAAGCGAACAAGTATCAATATATCGCTCTCTATCCGGCAACAAGCAGGACAGGAACGTTCGGAACAATTGCTGGAATATGGGAAGAGTATATCAGTCGGTGACTGCGATGAAAGGAGAGAAGCCGCATTTATGGTGAGCATTATCCGGCGGATCGTGTTTCTCGTGTGCGTCTTCGGGTTTGCTGGCGGTGTGGTGATCGCATCACCACCGCCTCAGAGTCCAATGAACACGTCGAACCTGATCCAGGACGGCGGTTTTGAGCAGGAGGGTGAAGGATGGGAAGCGTGCGGCAATGTGGCGCTCGTGGACGCTCAAGCGGATGGCGCTGAGTTCGTCTACTCCGGGCGCTACGCGGCCGTGATGGGTGTGGAAGCCGATGGCAGCAATTGCCCGCAACTGCCCGATTTCACGACACCGAAGCAGATATTGAGCCAGCAGGTCAGTATTCCAGGCAATGCCGCCGCCGTCACCGTCTCCTTCTGGTTTCGCGCCGCCGCAGGGACAACGGTCGATGTTTTCCTTGCCAATAGTTTTTATCAGTTCGATCCGGGTCTGATCGGCGTCAAATTGGGGACGTTCCCAACCGACCAACCGCCGGGGTGGCAGTTGTATCGCACCGTGCTCCAGGGTGAGCGTCTCGAACGGGTGCGCGGGCGGACGTTGCGATTCGCAATTGTTATCCAGGGCGGAACCAGCGTCGGACCGGATACAGTCCTGTTGATTGATGATGTTCAGGTGATTGCCGCCGACGGGCGCACAGCCGCTTCACCGCTGCCGCCAGCGCTCCGGGGCGATGGCAGTCGCCCGCTGGCCGTCATCCGCGCCGAGGGGCAAAACCGCTGGCTGTACCGGATGGATACAGATGGCACGAATGCGCAACTGATCTATCGCGGACTGCTCGGTGATGTTCGATACCCTGCCTGGTCGCACGACGGTCAACGCATTGCGGTTGTTGACAACAATACCTGGCCCTGGCCCACGCCTGATCCTGACCCGCAGAACAACCTGGTGGCTTCGGCAATCACCGTGATCAACGCTGATGGCAGCGGCGCCCGGCAGGTGTACCAGACGCAGAGCCGCAAGGGATCGCGTTGTCCATTCATTCCTGGTCCAGGGAATCCAACAGAGACCCCCTCGCTGATCTTAAGGATTTCCAGTGTCCAGTGGTTGCCTGACAACAATCGTATCGCCCTGACCCAGGTAGGGTTTGGCGCCTTTTGCGACGGGCGTCTTGCGCAGGGAGGAACGGCTGATATTTTGAGCTTGACCCCTCCTTCATTGGTTACATCGCCGCTGGCGCAACGTGCCACCGCACCGAGTATCAATCGAAACGGGAAAATGTTGTTCCATGGCTTTGATCTCTCACGACCGCGCAATCGCGCTGACGGGGTTTGGGAACTCGATCTGGGCGCTCAACCGCCCTCTGAGACCCACCTGATTGCCCATGGTGCGGATCAATCGCCTGCATGGGCACCTGATGGACGGCGCTTCGCCGTGGTGCGCCGGACGACCAGCCCTTCGGCGGATGTGAGTGAGAGCACGTATGCGATCATGCTCTATGATCGTCAAAATCTCAACAATCCGCGGATGCTGCTGTTCGCCGATCACGGACGCAGCGTCAGCAGTCTCAGCTGGTCGCCGGACGGCGCATACCTGGTGTATACGCTCTATCAGAGCGATGGCGGAGGCGATATCTGGTGGCTCGACGTCTCCAGTGGTGCGACGGGACCGATCACGAAGGATGGGCAGGCGCTTGAGGCGGCATGGCGCCCGGTGTCGGTGAGTCGTGTCTTCCTGCCGCTGGTTGTCCGTTGAACGGCGGGCGCGTTCAAGGGCGGCGTTGTTGCGCTACGAGGCATGTTCACGGAATCCTGACGCCTTTTCGTTGCCTGCCCCTCTCCGGTGATGCTGGAGAGGGGCAATGTTTCGGTTGAACCGAAACCGCAGTATGCAACAGGAAGCCCGTAGAGCCCCGTTTTTCTGCTTGACAGCAACGCAGCAGCGTGGTATCTTATCGTCTCGTGAGCGGGAGAGTAGCGTGTTTCGCACGGGTGTGGTACAATACAGACGAGGGCGTATAGCTCAGCAGGTTAGAGCGCGATCCTGATAAGATCGAGGTCGGTGGTTCGAGTCCACCTACGCCCACCATGGAGAGCAGAGAATTGAGCCTTTCTCAATTCTCGCTTTATTTCGGGGCGATAGCTCAGATGGGAGAGCGGCTGCTTTGCACGCAGCAGGTCCGGGGTTCGAATCCCCGTCGCTCCACCACACAAGAATGATCAGGGAAATAAATCGGAGCAACAATGCTCCGGTTTTTTTATGCGCTGCAGAGGCACGGCTTGTATAAGAGATTGTGAATGCACTCCAGCCGATAGCCGGTAGCCGATAGCCGATAGCCGATAGCCGATAGCCGATAGCCGATAGCCGATAGCCGATAGCCGATGGTCGAGAGGGTTACCGTTGGAGTTCGCGTTACGCGCAGGCGGGCTTCGCCTTGCCTGGCCGAGGGCTTATGGTCTTTGAATAAATAATCCGGTATAGCCCGCGCAGGCGGGCTTCGCCCTGGCTAGCCGAGGGCTTCAGCCCCACGGCTAGCGCGGTAGAGCGGAATAAATTCTCAATCTCCATGAGCCCGACGGCACGAGGCGAATACCGGATTTACAGCATTTCCCAAATGCATTGATCATTGTTCACGCCTACTGTATCGCACAACGCGCCCGACTCCGGCAGCGTGTTTCTATGAGAACTACGATATGCCGAAATACATTTCGGCGTACTTCTCTCGTAGACCGAAATTCATTTC
The DNA here is from genome assembly GCF_000016665.1 of Roseiflexus sp. RS-1. NCBI lineage: Bacteria > Bacillati > Chloroflexota > Chloroflexia > Chloroflexales > Roseiflexaceae > Roseiflexus > Roseiflexus sp. RS-1. The sequence goes on along the minus strand of NC_009523.1, from coordinate 1,731,406 downwards.
GGTCGCCGCGTGGGGGCGCGATTCTGGGAGTGTTCAACCTCGTCCATTTGGTTCAACCTTTGTGAGAACTGCTATAAATGCTCAATCTTCATAATTTCGGTCAATTCTGTTCGGCGATCAGGACGTTGCGCTGAAAGGACGCAGCGGCGCTGCGCTCCGCCAGTTTGTGTCAGCGGAACGGCGGGGACGCCAGCACGCCGCCGGCGCCGAGATTCCAGACCTTGTTCGGTCCGCGGTCAAGGTTGATAACAGTGTTTGGTCCCAGGTTGCGGTTGTAAATATCGCCGTAGTTGCCGACCTGCTTGATGATCTGGTAGGCGAAGTCGTTCGGTAGCCCCAATCCCTCGCCAAAGTTTCCTTCCAACCCCAGCAACCGTTTGATGCGCGGATCGGTTGTGCTGGTGCGCAACCGATCAACGTTGCGCTGGTCGACACGCAACTCCTCTGCATAGATCGTCGCAAAGACCGTCCAGCTGATCACGTCGAGCCACTGGTTGTCGTCGCGGGCGATGACGGGACCGAGCGGCTCGCGCGAGATGCGGTCGCCGAGAATGATGTGGTCGGCAGGATTCTTGAGTTGCTGACGTTTGGCAGCCAGTTGGGAACTGTCGCTGGTCACCGCATCGCATTCGCCTTCGTCGTAGGCGGGGTAGAGTTCATCTTCGCCATCAAGCACGCGGGCAGTGAACCTGATGCCGCGCGCGGCGAAGTCGTCGTTCAGGTTCTGCTCGCTGGTGGTGCCTTTTGCAACACAGATCACCTTGCCTTCGAGATCTTCAAGTTTCGTGATCCGGTCTTTGGCGCGTACCATGAAGGTCTGACCGTCGTGAAAGGTCGTGGGACCAAACGCCAGACCGCTGATGTTCCGTCCCAATGTCCAGGTGGTATTGCGGAACAGGACGTCGACCCGTCCCTCGCGCACGGCATCGAACCGGTTGTTCGGTCCTGGTCCGGTGCCGAGGGCGACGAACTCTACTTTTGTGGCATCCCCGAAGATCGCGGCAGCGACAGCGCGGCAGAAATCGACATCGAAGCCGCTCCAGGTCTGGCGCACGCTATCGTAGAAGCCAAACCCAGGCAGGTCGGCGTTCGTTCCACAGATCAGGTAGCCGCGCTCCTTGACGCGCGCCAGGATCTTTTGCGGCGCCGGCGGGGGAGTGGGCGGTTCCGCAGTTGGCGGTGCAGGGGTGGCGGTAGCATCGTCGGAGGGCGCGCTGGTCGGCGATGGTGCAACGGTCAGCGTGGCGGTCGCCTGAGACACCGGTGCGGGAGTCGCCGTTGCGATCAGAATGATCGGTTCAGGGGTCGGTTGTCCGCCGAGCAGTCCGCCGAGGTTGCCACACCCGGCAAGGACGAACGCCAGCACTATCAGGGCTATCGGTGGAACTCGAGCAGCGGGCGAAAAGCGGGTGTGCATGAATAACGGCTCCTCCTGATGACATCTGGTTGTGTGCATGGTAGCATACCTGGCGTGGAACGTTGAAGGAAGGTTGGAACGTTGAACGTTGGAAGGTTGAAGGTTGCCTGTGCCGCTTCAATCAAATGGGTATGTGCGTTCGTTGGGGAGAGGGGCGACTATGTCTCTGCATCCTCTATTGCTAGCATGCTAGCATAATCAGGTGACAGGAGGACGCGGCAGATCACTATTGCTGGTATGCTAGCATAATCAGGTGACAGGAGGACACGGCAGATCACTCTCGGAAAGTTCTAGAGCGAAGTGCGTACAGAGAACCATTGGTATGGCTTGACATACCGCCGATCTGTGTCGATAATCCGACGTTACAGGTCGCGCAACTGCTCTCTTTCCGCCAGGCCAGGAGTTCGTTCTTTCTCGATCCCTTTGCAATTCGACAGGAGACGCCAGATGACATGGCAAACATATTTGAACGAACAGCAGGACCGTTTTCTTGCTGAGTTGCTCGATTTTCTGCACATTCCCAGTGTGTCGGCGCTGCCGGAGCACGCGGCTGATGTGCATCGCGCAGCGGAGTGGGTCGCAGAACGGATGCGCGCCGCAGGGATCGAGTCGGTGCAGATTCTGCCAACCGGCGGGCACCCGGTGGTGTACGGCGACTGGTTGCATGCCCCTGGGAAGCCAACGGTGTTGATCTATGGGCACTTCGACACGCAACCTGCCGATCCGCTCGAGTTGTGGGATCATCCGCCATTCGAGCCGGTGGTGCGTGATGGGCGGGTATATGCACGCGGCGCTTCGGACGATAAGGGAAACATGCTTCCGCCGATCCTGGCGGTCGAGGCACTGTTGCGCACAACCGGCGCGCTGCCGGTCAACGTCAAGTTTCTGTTTGAAGGACAGGAAGAAATCGGCAGTCCGCAGATTCCGGCGTTTGTAGCGGCGCACCGTGATATGCTGGCATGCGATCTGGTGATCAGCAGCGACGGCGGACAGTGGAGCGAGACCGAGCCGGCGATCCTCACCGGTTTACGGGGCGGCTGCGGCGTCCAGATCGATGTGCGTGGACCGAACCGGGATCTGCACTCCGGTCTCTACGGTGGTGCGGTGCAAAATCCGATCCACGCGCTCACGGCGATCCTGGCATCGATGCGCGGTGCAGATGGGCGCATTTTGATCGAAGGGTTCTACGATGCTGTGCAACCGCTGACCGACGACGAGCGGCGGCGGTTTGCCTCGCTCCCCTTCGACGAAGCCGCGTACATGGCGGACCTGGGGGTGACAGCATTGTGGGGCGAAGCAGGGTACACGACGTATGAGCGTACCTGGGCGCGCCCCACGCTGGAGATCAACGGGATATGGGGCGGCTTTCAAGGTGAAGGGGTGAAGACGGTGTTGCCATCTGAGGCGCACGCCAAGCTGACGTGCCGACTGGTCGCCAATCAGGACCCGGCGACGATTGTGGCATTGATCACGGCGCATGTGCAGAAGCATACGCCGCCGGGTGTCACGGCGACGGTAACGCCGCTGAAGTTTCTGGCGAAGCCGTACCTTATGCCGTTCGATCATCCGGGTAATCGCGCAGCGCGCGACATCCTGGTTTCCATGTATGGTCGTGAACCCTACGAGGTGCGCAGCGGCGGCAGCATTCCGATCTGCACCATTCTCCTGGACGAATTAGGGGTCTACACGGTCAACTTTGCATTTGCACTGGAGGACGAACGCCAGCATTCGCCGAACGAGTTCTTCCGCCTGAGCAGTTTTCGCCGGGGACAGGAGGGATATTGTATGCTGCTGGAGCGACTGGCGGATCTGGAGCCGAGGATCAAGAACCAGGAACCGAGAACCAGGAACCAGGAACCAGGAACTGAGAACTGAGAACTGAGATCCTGCGTTTCCACTGTCAACGGGCAACTCGCTGGCTGCACCAGCGCGCCAGGCTGGTATGCCATTCTTCCTGAAGCGCGGCGATCGATGGTACACCGATGATGGTTGCCAGATCGCTCTGGCGGTACGTATTGGCACGGAACGCAGCAGCAATTGCACGCAGATCGGAAGGACGTTCCTGTACCAGAAATGTGACAAATGCCCAGGCGTCATCGTAAGCAAAGACGCCATACTGATCATACCCCTCCCGCTGCGTCAGCAGGCGGTCCAGGTCAGGAGGAACCGGGCGGTTGCACAGGCGGTCGAGCGCGGCGCGCGATCCGGCGCTATCGAGACCGGCGAGATATTCTGCGATTCCTTCGTCGATCCACCCTTTCGGCTCAGCGTGATACCCAGGGTCATGCCACGCGCCGGGAAAGAGATAGCGTCCGGTGAGGTAGTGCCCGAACTCGTGCGCAATTGTTTCATCGGTGGTGTTGACACTTTCAGTAGCATCGCGGCGATAAGTGTAGAGCACACCATCATTCTCAACATACACCCCATCGACATCCGCGCCGAATCCGACGAATGCCAGCATGTACTCACGGAACACGCTGCGGTTGGCGAAGAGTTTGATCGTCAGCACTCCCGTCGGATCGTCGGGCACGGGATCGGTCACGCCGGTCAGTTCGAAGAATGCAGTGCGCAAATATTCCAGGCGTGCCGCAATAGCGTCCAGATCCGGCGCGGGTGAACCGGCACAGATTCGCAACAGGCGGCGTTCAAGACACACCGGGAGATGGGTCGACTCGAAACTGGCGCGCAGGACGGCGAAACGTTCGCCACCGAAGCGATCAAGGGCGCGGGCAAGCGCAGCGCGGGCAGCGAATGGTCCGGGGGATGTTTCAGGGACGCCGGAGATGAAACGTCCTGCGTGAATGGCGGGCGGCGCAGGCGCAATTGTTTCGACCGACGCCAGGCGCGTTGCCGCGTCCCACGCTTCCTCCAACGCCACTGTGATGCGCGCGCGCGCCGCAGCATCGATCTGATCGTCGCGCAGGCGCCAGATAGCATCAGCGGCGCGCGCGCGCACGCCCGCCTCGTCGGATCGCAACCCGGCAAGCAGAAACGCCAGATCATCGTCGGCAATCGGTCCGGCGCGGGTGGCAATCAGGCGCGCGACAGCATACGTCGCGCGGGTGCGCAGATTGGCGCCACTGCCAGGGGTCAGTGCGATGGCGACAAATGCTGATTGGGCATGGTATGCAGGAAAGAAGAACGTATCGAGAATCCAGATCGCATCGGCGCGCACATCATCGCTTGGGTCGTGCTGCACCAGAGTCAGCAGACGATGATGGATCGCAGGCGCGTTGCGCAGAACGACCGTGCGCGCCTGCGGATCTTCCGTCCAGCGCCCGATGACGCGCAGCGCATTACGGCGGGTCAGACTGTGAAACTCAGGTGCAGTCAGCCGGATCAGATGATCCAGTATGTCGGCATCGGCAACTGGCGTCAGCGCACGCGCAATCTCTTCGGTGCATTCGTACCCTGCCGCATACAGCATGGCGATCAGCGAGTACGGTCCCTGGTGATGAACGCGCGGGCAGGCAGGCGTTGGAGACAGGCGCGGCGGTTGCGGTGAGACAGTGGTGAGTGCGAAGACGAAAAGCAGAAGGATTGGCGTCGTGCGTACCATACGGATTATCTCATATCATCACGCAGCCGCACAAGCGCCAGTCGTTGCGCTTCCTCGAAGGTTACACTGCCGCGACGCGTTTGTTTCAGGAGCCAGACAACATAATACTCATCGGTTGAGTAGATCGAGTTGGTCGAGCAGAATGAGTTACCTGGCTGCGTGCTGGGAATGCGACAGTTCGGTGTGCGAGTGGCAAATGCGCGCAAGGTGAACGAACCCATCGTCAGGTTGATGTGCGGCGCGGTAATGACGCGACGTTGCATTGCGCCGACGCCAAGGACGCCCGCTATAAGCGCTGTTGCCAGGAGCGTGAGAAGAGCGACTGCTATCCACCGCAAGGGCATCGGAGACCTCATTATTGATACGATAGCGCCTTCCATCTTCAGTCCCTCTCGCCTCTCGCATCATCCCCTCGCGCCTCGCTCCTCACGCCGCTCGCCGCTCACTGCCACCCCGCCACTGCTCCCGCTGCCGGTACAGGGGCGCAGCACCGCTGCGCCCCTGCGTCGTCGCTCGTCTCACCCCTCACATCTGTATTGTACCTGAGAAACAGATTAAACAGAGCGGACTCATCCCCATCCTTGACGCTCACGCGCCAATCTTCTATGATACCATGACGTGGATGGATTCAACGAGGAGGCGGCATGCGCATTGCAGTAACCGGCGCCAGCGGACAACTCGGGAAAGCGTTGCAACGTGCATTGTGCGGCGTCCACGAGGTCGTACCGTTGAGTCATGCCGATCTGGACCTGGAACATCCCGACTGCGTGCAACGTCTTGTGGCAACCGATGCACAGTGTGTCATTCACCCCGCAGCGTACACCAATGTCGATGGGTGCGCCCACGACCCTGATCGCGCCTATCGCGTCAATGCTCTCGGAACGCGCTACGTTGCGCTGGCGTGTCAATTGCTCGATGCACCACTCGTATATATCAGCACCAACGAGGTCTTCAACGGCACAGCGACGGCGCCATATCTGGAGTATGATCGTCCCGCACCGATCAACCCGTATGGGTACTCGAAATGGGCTGGTGAGCAGGCGGTGCGTGAACTATTGCACCGTTTCTACATTGTGCGCGTTGCCTGGCTCTTCGGCGGCGAGCGCAACTTTGTCCGCACCGTCCTCCGTCTGGCACGTGAACGCAATCAGATTGCGATGGTTGCCGACGAGATCGGCAGCCCGACCTGTGCGCCGGATGCTGCCGAAGCGGTTGCACGACTGATCGAAACCTCCTGCTACGGAACGTACCATCTGGTGAACGAAGGATCCTGTTCGCGCTACGAGTTTGCAGCGGCGACGTTGCGGCTGGCGGGGCGCGACGATGTTGCGTTGCAACCGATTACACTGGCAGAATATCCGCGCGCCAGCAAAGTGCCGCCCTACACGCCGCTGCGCAATTTCGCCGCCGCCGATCTGGGCATCCGGTTGCGACCGTGGGAAGAGGCGCTGGCAGAGTATGTTGAGGGAGTGTTGAAGGTTGAAGGTTGAAGGTTGGAAGGTTGAAGGTTGAAGGTTGGAACGTTGAAGGTTGAAGGTTGGAACGTTGAAGGTTGAAGGTTGGAACGTTGAAGGTTGAAGGTTGGAACGTTGAAGGTTGAAGGTTGGAACGTTATAAGGTTGAAGGTTGGAACGTTGAACGTTGAAGGTTGGAACGTTGAAGGTTGAAGGTTGGAACGTTATAAGGTTGGAACGTTGAACGTTGAAGGTTGGAACGTTGAAGGTTGAAGGTTGGAACGTTATAAGGTTGAAGGCTGGAACGTTGAACGTTGAAGGCTGGAACGTTGAACGTTGAAGGTTGGAACGTTGAACGTTGAAGGTTGGAACGTTGAACGTTGAAGGTTGGAACGTTGAACCCGGTTCTCAGTTCTCAGTTCTTAGTTCTTAGTTCTCGGTTCTCGGTTCCTGGTTCTCCATGATTGATATCATCATTCCAAACTACAACGGCGCCGCGTTATTGCCGACATGTCTCGACTCGCTGCGGGCGCAGACGCGGCGCGATTTCTGCGTGGTTGTGGTTGACGATGGCAGCACGGACGACTCGGTGGCGCTGGTGCGGCGGCGTTACCCCGAAGTGCAGGTGATTGCCCTGCCGCGCAACCGTGGGCTGGCAGCAGCAGTCAATGCGGGGATCGAGGCGACCGGCGGCGAGTATGTGGTGCTGCTGAACAATGATACCGAAGCGCATCCGCGCTGGCTAGAACACCTGATTGGCGCACTGGACCGATATCCTGCATATGCGTTCGCTGCCAGTAAGTTGATGCTCTTCGACCGCCGTGATCATTTTCATTCGGCAGGCGATTACTATCGTCTGGACGGTGTTCCGGGGAGTCGCGGGGTCTGGCAGCGTGATATTGGTCAGTTCGATGTGATGGAAGAGGTATTCGGACCATGTGCGGGCGCTGCGGCATACCGCCGGGCAGCGCTGGAAGAACTGGCTGAGCAGGGTCGGGTGTTTGATGAAGACCTGGTCATGTACTGTGAAGATGTCGATCTGAATGTGCGCGCCAGATTGCGTGGCATGCGCACCGTCTATGTGCCACGTGCAGTGGTGTATCATCGATTGAGTGCAACGGGTGGCGGTGCGCTGGCAAGTTACTACTGCGGGCGCAATTTTATGCTTGTATGGGCAAAGAACATGCCAACGACGCAAGCGCGGCGCTACTGGCCCCTTCTGCTCTGGTCACAGATCGGTTTTGCGTTTCATTCGATCTGGCATATTCGCGAACCCGCAGCGCGCGCCCGTTTGCGTGGTCAGATAGACGGATTACGGGCATTGCCGCAGTTTTTGCGCAAACGGCGTCGCAGCCGGGAAAGGTATGCCGATCGCCTTGTCGTCGAAACACGTTATTAAGGAGTGACGGTGACCAATCTCGATCCTTCTCCCTACCTTTCGGTCGTCATACCGGCGTACAACGAAGAGCGCCGATTACCGACGACGTTGAGGCGCATCCTCGATTATCTGTCGCAGCAACCCTATACGTCTGAAGTGATCGTTGCGGATGATGGCAGTTCCGATGGAACCGCCGCGTATGTTGATCGTCTGCTCGACGCCCATCGTAACCTCTTCCTGTTGAGACTGGATCACAGGGGCAAGGGGTATGCGGTGCGCGCTGGCACGCTGATGGCACGCGGCGAGTACATCCTGCTCTGCGATGCCGACCTGGCGACGCCGATTGAAGAGTGGGATCGTCTGCGGCGGTACCTGGAGAGCGGCTACGATCTGGCGATCGGGTCACGCGAGGGTATCGGGGCACGGCGGATCGGCGAGCCGTGGTACCGCCACGTTATGGGACGAGTCTTCAATACGATTGTACGCCTGGTGGCGGTTGGAGGCATTCAAGATACCCAGTGTGGTTTCAAGGCGCTGCGACGGGCCGTAGCATTTGATCTCTTCCGAAGAGTGCGCATTTATGATGATAATGCGCCGTGTGTCGATGGCGCCGCAGTAACTGCCTATGATGTCGAACTGCTCTATCTGGCGGTTCGACGTGGATACCGCATTGCCGAGGTTCCGGTGGTGTGGCAGTACGGCGAGGAGACGAAGGTCAACCCGTTGCGCGATTCGTGGCGCAATCTGCGCGATGTGTTGAAAGTGCGCTGGTATGCATTACGCGGCATGTACACCGGTCTCGATGCACCGCTGGCAACGGTCGTGGAGGAACCAGCGCGCAAAACCGTTGATACGCGGTAATTAGAGGGTTGAAGGTTGAAGGTTGGAAGGTTGGAAGGTTGAAGGTTGAAGGTTGGAAGGTTGGGCGTTGGGTGTTGAAGGTTGGGCGTTGGGTGTTGAAGGTTGAAGGTTGGGCGTTGGGTGTTGAAGGTTGAAGGTTGGGCGTTGGGCGTTGAAGGTTGAAGGTTGGGCGTTGGGCGTTGAAGGTTGAAGGTTGAAGGTTGAACGTTATACACGCCGCACAGGGTGCAAACCAGGGCTCCCGGTTCGCGGTTCTTCCACCCGTTGTGGAGGGATGAAGGCATGACCAGCGCAACAACGACGATCACCGCAGAAGAGTTGGAGCGGATGGCGTTGGGTGAGCAGCGGGTCGAACTGGTGCGCGGCGAGGTGATCACCATGGCGCCAGCAGGAGCGGAACACGGCGAGATTGCGGGATTTACCTTCGGTGTGCTGTTTCAGTTTGTTCGCGCCCATAGTCTCGGTTCGCTGTACGCTGCGGAAACCGGATTTGTTCTGGCGCGCAACCCAGATACGGTGCGCGCGCCGGATGTGGCGTTCGTCACGGCGGAACGGGCGGCGCAGCAGCGCGGACGCACCGGCTTTTTCGAGGGTCCGCCCGACCTGGCGGTCGAGGTGGTGTCGCCGCACGATACCGCAGAAGAGGTGGAGGCGAAGGTGCTCGACTATCTGGAAGCCGGGACGCGGATGGTCTGGATTGTGCGTCCGCGAACGCGCACGGTGACGGTGTACCGCTCGCTGCGTGAGGTGCAGGTGCTGCGCCCCGGCGATACGCTGGAGGGCGGGGATGTGCTGCCGGGGTTCGCCGTCCCGGTCGGGGCGATTTTTGAAGGTTGAACGTCGAAGGTTGGAAGGTTAAAGGTTGAGCGTTGGGCATTGCAAGGTTGAACGTTGATAATCTTTGTGAATTAAATCCGGTATAGCCCGCGCAGGCGGGCTTCGCCCTGGCTAGCCGAGGGATTATGGTCTTTGAATAAATAATCCGCTACAGCCCGCGCAGGCGGGCTTCGCCCTGGCTAGCCGAGGGCTTCAGCCCCACGGCTAGCGCGGGATAGCGGAATAAATTCTCAATCTCCATCAGCCCGACGGGAATACCAGATTATAGGAGTTCTCACAAAGGTTGAACCTGTTGGACGAGACGAGGTTGAACGCTCCTGGGAATTGCGCGCCCCACGCGGCGACCGAAATACATTTCGGTCTACACTTCGCCGGAAACGGGCGCCTCGCACGACACGGTAGACCTGGACAGGGGTCAACGTATCTGAGAACTGCTATATATTCTCAATCTTCATCACGCCCGCAACGGCGCACGGTCGAGAGCGCCTGCCTGGGTGCGCGGGCGTCCACGCCCGCAATGGCGCGCAGGCGCCCACACCTGCCGGACAGTGCGTTCGGGCGAACAGGCGTCCTTGTCTGCGTTGAAGGACAGGCGGAGGGGTTGTATGAGCAGCGCAACAATGACGATCACCGCAGAAGAGTTGGAGCGGATGGCGTTGGGCGAGCAGCGGGTCGAACTGGTGCGCGGCGAGGTGATCACCATGGCGCCAGCAGGAGCGGAGCACGGCGAGACGGCAATGAACCTGGGCGCACTGATCCACGCGTTTGCGCGAGAACGGGGTGCCGGTGTGACCTACGCTGCGGAAACCGGATTTGTTCTGGCGCGCAACCCAGATACGGTGCGCGCGCCGGATGTGGCGTTCGTCACGGCGGAACGGGCGGCGCAGCAGCGCGGACGCACCGGCTTTTTCGAGGGTCCGCCCGACCTGGCGGTCGAGGTGGTGTCGCCGCACGATACGGCGGAAGAGGTGGAGGCGAAGGTGCTCGACTATCTGGAAGCCGGCACGCGGATGGTCTGGATTGTGCGTCCGCGAACGCGCACGGTGACGGTGTACCGCTCGCTGCGCGAGGTGCAGGTGCTGCGCCCCGGCGATACGCTGGAGGGCGGGGATGTGCTGCCGGGGTTCGCCGTCCCGGTCGAGGCGTTGTTTGGCGGTTGAAGGTTGAAGGTTGGAAGGTTGGAAGGTTGAAGGTTGAGGGTTGAACTCACCGTTCGCTCATTTTTTTGACGGATGGCTTCCTGATGCGTTCTGCGACTTGACAAATAACGACCTGGCTGCGAGGATGCCCCCGTTTTATGGCATCAGGGAGCCTTGAATGAAAACAAGCGAACCGAGGGTTGAAGGTTGAAGGCTGAACGTTCTACCTCCACCGATACGGAATGCCTGGCAGTCGCAGGTGCTCTTCCCCCAGATTCGCCAGCAAAACGGTTGTTTCTCCATCCAGTCGTTCGAGGCGCGCATAGCGCGTGTATTGGACGCGCGTTGCGCCGCGCAGCATCTCATCGCTGATCGGTGGTCCCAATGCAGCCATCCCTCCATAGATCTCCCATGCTTCCAGAAATGCGCCCCGCAATGCGTACCCTGTCTCTGGAAAGGATCGCACCGGTCCGGGTTCCGGGGGCGCAGGTCGCAGACCGCTTTCGCCGATCAGCGCCAGCTCGCCGAGCGGCAGTCGAGTTATTTCGTTCCCCGTGACACGGAAGCATACGCGCGTGAAGCATTGCAGGACTCCGTCGGCAAAAGGCACAGCAGGCATCAGAGGATCACCTGGTCCTTCGTACCCTCCGGCATCCATCCAGACAGCAAAGAGCGGCGCAGGGACGAAATAGCCGCGTTCGCCGAGAACCCGTCCACCCGACTCGCCGACCTCGATCAGTGCGACGGGGTGTGACGGGGTGAGCATGTCGTCGTTGGCGCGCAGCGCAACAGCGAGGTGATACATACCGGGTGGCAGATCGAGGGGCAGATCGAGGGTGTGCATATGCTGAATCGCTGCATCATTCCAGTCGGAAGGGCGCAGCGCACCGTACACCAGGGGACGTTCCCAGGCAGCAACGGGTGCGCCATCGCGGGTGACAAGTCGCACCTGTACCTGGCACACTACCACATCGCACACTCCCGCAACGTCACGGTTACGGTTCAATTCCAGCGTCAGCGCAATCCGTTCGCCAGGATCGTACCTGGTACCGCCGGGACGTGTGAGGAACACGGCTGTGATACGTATATCGGCGCCGATCTCGATCCGGACATCGCTCCGCTGCCCTGGATCGACCGGTCGATAGAGGTCGAATGTGCCGCGTGAACCTTCCTGCGCATAGCGATGCGTGATCAGCGTGATCATGTCCGGCGTCAGCCAGTTCCCCAGGTAGTCGAGCACAACCAGCGGTACACGTCCATTTGCCATATCGCGCAGCAACGGGCGCTGATCCAGCAGTCCGGCATCGTACAACTGGCGATGCTCGAACGCCTGGAGTCGTGACAGGACGCCAGCCTGCGCTGCAATGCCGGGAATGTCGGTGACGATCGGTTGACCGACTGTGCGAACATCCGCCACCAGTACGGTATTCACACGTCGCAGCGTTGTGAGAATCTCTTCCTCGCGTTGCAAATCGCGCCAGATGCCGTACCTGCCAAAGGCGAACCGCGGCGGGTTATCCCCCTCGATAAGACCATATGGTTTGACGTGATTTTCGCTCCAGAGCGGATAGTAGCGGATCAGCGCGGCGACAAGCAGCAGCAGGATTAGAAGCGAAAACCAGATTTCCAGTCCAGGTTGAAAAGCGCGCACTGGCAGCGAGGTTGCAACGGGAGGACGTGCATTGAGTGTTTTGAACCAGGAGATCATCATCGAAATCCGGGAAGCCAGGGCGGGAGATTGCGCCTCCACCGGCTGCTCGTGGAACTCTGGGGGCTGTGCAGAATAGTGTTGAGCATCGGAGCGCGGGCGATCTGTGTCGAGCAGTTGCGCGATGACAGTTGCGATGAGCCAGATGGCGCCAGCGTAGAATTCGAGAAAATAGTTGGCGTATGCCCCGACTTTGCCAACGCCAAATGCCACATACGCGCCGAAGCAGGTATAAACGATTGGGAGGAGCGCGTACACTGTTTCCGCAGGAGGAGGGGGAACATTGGACTGGCGTGTTTTCCGGCGCGCACCGCGCATAAGGATCAGCGCAGCAGCGAACACTGCACCAAGCCAGAGCGACCCCAGGATGGCAGCCTGATCCCGCCAGAACCCCTCGGCAAGCGCCGGTGACCAGGGGTTGGCATTGGCGGAGACGACATGCAGCCAGAACCAGCCGCCAGAAGCAACCTGGAGCGCGCCGGCGGCAGCGCCTCCGAGAGCGACCATGCCCGCCGCCACCTCCAATGCGCGGCGACGGTCACGAAACCAGAGCCAGACAAGCGCTGCCGCCGGCGCGGCGATCAACGACGGTTTCACCAGCAGGCTCAGTGCGATCAGGATGGCTGCCAGGCGTGACAAACGACGCGTCAGTAACAGTCCCCACAGTCCAAGGCAGACCCCCAGCAGATCAACGCGCATCAGTGCGCTCCATTCACGCACAATCGGCAACGCCAGAAACGCGAGGGCAACGATAAGCGCCGTACCTGATTGTCCCGCTGTAGCGCGGCGTATCGACGGATCGGGTGGTAGGGTGAGCCGCCAGATCAACAGGACACAGATTAACGTTGCACAGAGTGTCACCAGGCGCCCTGCCAGCGGGGTTGTTGCACTCCCCGGTAGAGTCCAATCGAGCAATGGAGCGACCAGCGAGGTGACGATCAGATAGACCGGCGGATAATTGACGACCAGATAGGGCGGTTGGGCGGGATCGCCGTACAGATGCGGCAGCGATGCGCCGCTCCGCAGATGATTCACCTGCGCCAGTAATGGTCCTTCGCCATAATCGAGCGGATAGGGAAATGTCAAAACGTGCCAGGCGCGGATCGCGAAGAAGACTAGATGTACACCGACCAGCGCCGTCAGCGCGCCCAGCGCCAGCGTCCTCGCGAAGCGCATCAACGACAGTGGAACCGATCGACTGGCAGGATGACGTGACACGGCGCTTGATTATAGCACGGATCGGGGTCAGGTTGTGCTTGACAGTGCGTAAACCTGTGGTACCGTTAGGATGCACGGTCTGGAAACAAAGGAGTCGCGCCATGATAGCCACTGCCCCTTTTGGACGCACAGGTCACCACAGTACACGCGCCATCTTCGGCGCGGCGGCGCTCAGCCGCGTTACCCAGGAGGAAGCCGATCGCACACTGGACCTGTTGTTGCGGTACGGCGTCAATCACATCGACACAGCAGCGAGTTACGGCGACAGTGAGTTGCGCATCGGTCCGTGGATGGCGGAGCATCGATCACGATTCTTCCTGGCGACCAAGACTGGCGAACGCACCTATCAGCGAGCGCGTGATGAAATTCATCGTTCCCTCGAACGCTTGCGGGTGGATGTGATCGATCTGATCCAGCTCCACAATCTTGTCGATTCTCAGGAATGGGAACAGGCGCTTGGTCCTGGCGGCGCACTCGAGGCGGCAATCGAAGCGCGTGATCAGGGGTTGGTTCGCTTCATCGGCATCACCGGTCATGGTGTGACGGTTGCGGCGCAGCATCGACGTGCACTCGATCGTTTCCCATTTGACTCGGTCTTGCTGCCGTACAGTTACATTCTGATGAAGAACCCGCAGTACGCCGCCGATTTCGAGGCGCTGGCCGCCGTCTGTCGTGAGCGTGGCGTCGCTATGCAGACGATCAAGGCCATCACACAGGCGCCGTGGGGCGAGCGCGAACGGCGCCATGCCACCTGGTATGCACCGCTGGAGGATCAGGCGGATATTGACCTGGCAGTACACTGGGTGTTGGGGCGTGCGGATGTCTTCCTCAACACGGTTGGCGACATCGAGTTGTTGCCGCGTGTGCTCGATGCTGCGAGCCGATTCCAGGCGCGACCAGGCGATGATGAGATGGAACATCTACTGGAAGAGCGTGATATGACGCCGTTGTTTGTGTAGATCTGCGCCAGAACTCCTGCCTTCACCTGCATAAGCGCATCCAACGCATCGCATCATCAGGTGTTGTTACATAAGGTTTACAAAACCGCCTGGGCAAGCCGTGGCGGTTTTGTTACGATCTCCTCAGCAGACAAGCGTAAGCAACGAACAACGAAGCGCCCGTGTCGGCAATGCACACTATAGCGACGAGGTTGGACGATGTGCCTTGTGCAAAGCGACATGTTGCAGCTGGAAGGGGGAGCATCTGGCTGCGTATATATTCGGAGAAGAAGCATGAGGGCATTACTCACTCCACGTGTTCCGGCGCCCCAGGCTGGTGCCATGAAGGCGGCGCGGAAGCAGTAGAAACCATCGCGCAAGTTGCTGTGCGCCTTGCGCTCCTGGCAGCCATGGGACTGGCGTTCAATGTGCAGGGCCTGAGTTCTTTTGATAGCTTTGTCAAACGTTTGAAGGGGAATGATCCCTCTACGCCGCAACCAACTCCGACGCCAACCCCCACGCCGCAACCCGGTCCTGTCCAGAGTCCGCCGTCACATCCTTACTTATCAGTGAAAAGGAGGTTCCATCGATGACAACAGAACTTGTCAGTACCATACGCGGCATTGCGTGCCTCATTGGGGGAGGAGCACTCATAGCGAATATTGCAATTGGGTTTTCGTGGCCATTGATGATCACTGTGGTCATCTGCGGGATGATCCTGTCGTTCACCTCTGTCTGGACAGAACTTGGATCTGTTCCCGCAGAGAGCATCCTATCGCACAAGACGAGACGCATGCTCTTCATTCTGATCGAGGCTGCATTCTGGAGCGTTGCGGTCGGTCTGGTGACACTGGGCGCACTTGGCTGGACGCACACGGTCGGGTACTATGTTCTGCTGGCGCTTGGCGTTACGCTGATCGGTCCTTCGGTGCGCGTCAGGCATTTGTGCAACGTTTCTTCGTTTGAAGAACTGGCAGGCGAATTCGGCGTGATCGTGCTGCTGACGCTCGGATTTCTGTTCGTGGTGAGTCTGTAGCGCACACGAGCAGTGCAGGGGCATCGATGCTGGCAGGCGGGCAACTCCTGGTAATAATGTCCATAACCTTCGGGTTGCTGCTCCTGGGAATCGGTGTCTTCGCCCTTTTCCTTGGGCTGCGTCTTCTATGGGGTATGCCTGCTGCTCTATCCCAAACAAGCGGCGTGCGCCTGGCAGCGCGCTGCTGGCCCGCCGCACCAGGCACAATCATCGGCGCTGAGGTTCGCGTCGCGCCAGGGTCTGACGAGGAACCATTCTACGACGCGGTCGTGCGATACGCTTATACCGTTCAGGGTCAGGAGTATGAAGGCGCGCAAGATGACCTGACGTATGTCAGCAATGTGCAGGATGCGGCACAGGCGATCGTGGCTCGCTACCAGGTCGGGGCTTCCGTGCTGGTGTACTACGATCCACAGGCGCCGCAACGCGCGCTCATCGACCGCAGCATTCGTCCGCATCATCTGGTCGGTCTGTCGCTCGCCGATCTGCTTTTCCTGCTGCTGGTGGCAGGAGGTCTGCTGGCGATCCTGACGGGACTGGCGATACTGGCAGCGCCGGGACCGCCGCCTCCTGACTGAAGGTGCAGCGGGGGTCGTTCCCCTGCCGCAGCGCCTTGGGGAGGAGTGAGACGGATTTTGAGGAACGTATGCAAAGGAGGAAGAGCATGAATACGCAACCGAATGCGTCTCGCCAGCATCGCGCCTGGCGAGACGAAGGCGGCGCCGAGACGACGCCCATCATCGTCCTGAGCGCTCTCTGCATCCTCACGCTCCTGGCAGCCGTCGGGCTGGGACTCGCGGTGCGTGACAGCGGTGCAGGATCCGCCATTGCGCGGCGGTTGACGCGACCTGTATCGGGACTGACGCCCGGCCTGTCTGGAACAGGCCCGCAGCAACCGGGCATTTCGGGGGTGCATATTTCAGCGCCGAATATTCAGGGGTCGTCCATTCAGGCGCCATCCCTGTCAGCGCCGAATATTCAGGGGGCGTCCATTCAGGCGCCATCCCTGTCAGTGCCGGATATTCAGGCGCCTGCCATTCCTGCGCCGGGCATTCATGGACCGACCATCACCACGCCGATCCCCGGCGCGCCTGGCGCTGCGATGATGGCAGTCCCGGCGGTGATGCTGCTGATCGGGGTTGGCATCGTCCTGGCGCTGGCGGCGTGCAGTCTTGTCTATTTTCGAGCGCGTGCGCGGGCGAGACGAGCGGAGTAATGTCATCGCAGGCGCTGCGCTTGCTGCAGTCGTCATCATAACGGGCGTCGACGCCCTTGCCGCTTTTCCGTAGCATTGGTTGTCAGCGCTATTGGGGCGGGTGGCTGTGGCAGTCACCCGCATGCATTGTTTAAGGGTTGTTCAGAGGCGCGTTGATCGGCGGGCGGGGCGCTATTGCGATGCGGCGCAATCTGGTTGTCTGTTGACCTTCCTTCACATCGATCTTCGCTTGTTATTGATCGATGTTACACATTGTTTACAGAAACTGCTTCCATCGCTTACGGTTATCTTCTATCATTGCGATCAAGCGCTGGAACATCGTTCGGTTCAGACTCAGGAGGCTGCCATGATGCGTCGCGCATCGTCACATTCAATGACACCGCCTGCGCCTTCGTTCAGGAAGCGACTATGGATAGGCGTTGGACTGCTGTTCACGCTTGCGCTCGTCAATGAGCTGGCAGCGGGGCAGAAGGTATGGTTGTGGGGCGCCGGTCTGCTTGTTGGCGCGCTCATTGGTCTCTTCATCGCCGTGCGAAACAGCAACCCGAGCAATCATCCAGCGATTGAGACGCTGGGATGGATCGTCGCGGCAGCGCTCGGCATCGCCATCGTCGTTGCACTTCCCAAACACGTACTGTATACACTCCTGAAAATCGCAATCATAGCGCTGCTGTGGTCGGGCAGGCGGCGAGATCGCTGCGATCACCATCACAGTCAGCCCAATTGAAGCCGATCCAGATGGATATGCCATAGAAAGTGAGGTTCCCATGAGCAGTATCTCGATCGCTCCGACCTATTCGGGAGTGAACCTGGCAGAACGACCCTCGCGGCGCAGAAGAGCGGGCGCACTTCTTATTGACGCATGTATCCATAATGCCGCGTTTCTTGTATCGTTCGTCGTCGTTTACTTGCCCCTCGCTATAGTCTACTACCTCATAACCGGTCGAGATCCCGAATTTATTAGTGAAAGCGTCGCTGGCAACCTTCTCGATTACGCGGTTTCGCTGTTTTCAGCGTTCACCTATTTCATTGCATTCGAGACAATCTACGGCGCTACGCCCGGCAAATGGCTGCTTGGCATGCACGTGTTCAAGTCAGATGGGCGTCGGTGTGATGCCAGAGCGGCCGCAATTCGGGCCCTGTGTCTCTTTTTTATTGATGGCCTGCTGTACGGCCTGGTGGCGTACCTCAGCATGCAGCCGCCGCTCTATCAACGCGTCGGCGACCGAATAGCGAAGACAGTGGTTGTCAAGCGGCGTGAGTCTCCCTCGCCCCCGCCACCCTTCTGGCGCTTCCTGGTTGCGGCAGCGATCTATCTGATCATCACAAAAGTAGCGGTCTTCATCGTTGTGCTCGCCTGGACGATCTAGCAGGCGCCGGGATCGCTGCGATCTCCATCATCGTCAGCGCAGTTGAAGCCGATCCGGGTTCAAGGATATGCTCCAAAATTGAGCCGATGCGCCTGCACGCCTCGCCGCCAGATCGGGTTCGCCCGACGCTGGCGGCGATTCTGACCGGGCTGGCGCTGCGGATGTTCCCACTGTCTCCTGTGAGAAGGCGGATGCCGTGACAGCGTCGCCGGGCAAGGCGCCTGCTCGACGACGCTCTTGTCTGTTATCTCTTGCCGTGCGCCTCCGCCAGAAACGTTACGCATTGTTTACAAAAACCGCATTCACACGCCGCCCCCAATCTGCTACTGTAATAGCATCAAAGCAGGAGGGACGCACATGGTGTTGCGCGATGAACGAGGCGCTGAAGCAGTCCAGTGGGTTGCATTGAGCGGCGTCGTGGTCATTATGATCGTCGCTATCTGGGCTGCATTTTACGGCGGATCGGGACGGATGCTGCGGCAGGCGATTCAGGCGCAGACCACTCGCTATGCCATGTCGTTCGAGGGTGGAGTGCGCACCAGCGGGCCGCGTGGAAGAGTACCGCGCTTCCGGGGGAATGTCTTTATCGAACCGGTGAACGTTGCGCCTGTTCGTCTGAATCCAGCGCTTCTGGAACCACTAACGATTGATCCTATTCTCATAACTGCACCAGAGGTGACCGTCATTCCAGTCGAGCCGCGCGATGTGGCGGCAATCCCGATTGAGCCGCGCGATGTGGCGGCTATTCCGGTCGAGCCGCGCGACGTGGCGGCCATTCCGGTCGAGCCGCGCGACGTGGCGGCCATTCCGGTCGAGCCGCGCGACGTAGCGGCCATTCCAGTCGAGCCGCGCGATGTGGCGGCTATTCCGGTCGAGCCGCGCGATGTGGCGGCTATTCCGGTGGCGGGGCGCGATGTCAACGGCATTCCGGTGGCAGGGCGCGATGTGGCGGGCGTGCCGGTGGCAGGGCGTGACGTGAACGGCATTCCGGTCGAGCCGCGCGATGTCAACGGCATTCCGGTGGCAGGGCGCGATGTGGCGGGCGTGCCGGTGGCAGGGCGTGACGTGAACGGCATTCCGGTCGAGCCGCGCGATGTCAACGGCATTCCGGTGGCGGGGCGCGACGTGGCGGGCGTGCCGGTGGCGGGGCGCGACGTGGCGGGCGTGCCGGTGGCGGGGCGCGACGTGGCGGGCGTGCCGGTGGCGGGGCGCGACGTGGCAGGCGTGCCGGTGGCGGGGCGCGACGTGGCAGGCGTGCCGGTGGCGGGGCGCGATGTGGCAGGCGTGCCGGTCGCTCCATCGGCGATGGCAGCCACGCCAATCGAACTACCGATGGTACTGACAGTGCACGTTCATCCCACCCCTGGAGTCCATGTGCGGATCGATCCGGAGACGGGCAACATCATTATGCGCCATCCGCGGCAGTCGTATGTCATTATCATCGACCCCGATCGGGGAAAAGCTGTCATGATCGACCCGGTAACGCACGTTGTCACGCCGGTCGATCTGGAAACGATGCAACGTTATGGATGGATCGATGTGCGGTTGGAACGCTCACCCGGACAGGTAGCGCCGATCTATCTGAATGTCCTGGCGATTCCGGTTCTGGTGATCCCGGCTCTCACCATTCCAGCCCTGTCAATCCCGTTTTTGAACGGAGCGCAATGAGGCAGGCGCCATTTGTGGGAAGCGAGGCGTGCTATGGAGCATTCAGAAGGCAGGGTGCGCGGAGGCTGGGCGGGCGGCACCCCGCTGTATCCCAATCTCCTCTGGAGACGGAAAGCCGTGCAGACGGTCATCGGGCTTATCGTCCTGCTCGTGATGGTGTGGTGGACTATCTTGACCGCTTCTGCGGGGGTCGTGCGCGCTTCGGAGCGGATCAGCCCCGTGCTGGCGATTCCGCGACTGATACAGCCCGCCAGCGCACTGCCGGCGCCGTTTATGGTACCGTTGCCCAATACGTCAATTGCGTGTTGAAGGAGAAGCACAGGTATGGGTGTGACTGCCTGGTTTCGTAGCCTTGCCCGATGCGAGAATGGCGGCAGCATCGTTGAATATGTCGGTGTGAGCGGTCTGGCGCTGCTGGTGACCGGCTGGATTATCGTAACGATCAGCGCCCAGCGCTTCACTATCGGCGGTGCGATGGCGAACATCCACGCGCGGCAAATCGTCTCGTTCGAAAGCGGACTGGGCGGCACTGCCAATACAAACGCGCAACTGTACCCGCACGTCACACCGCCAACAGTGCCGGTTATCAGTATTCCGCAACTGGTCGGCTCGGAACAGGCGTCTTCGTGGTGGGACTGGCTCTGGCAAGAGCGTACATGGACGTGGTATGCCGATCTGATGGAGAAGTGGCGCAATAAATAGTGGATGGCTTGGCTGGCTCACGGCAACGATCTTTGGTTTTCTGGTCGATCTGGTTGCAGGCATCAGCTCAGACGGTTCATTCTCGTGGGGATGGGTCATCCTTTCGCTTATCTCAACGGTAGCATCGATTTTTGGGGTTGGATTATTAGCAAAGATACCGGGTCTGGCTAAATATCTCAAATATCTCAAGCTCATCATACCGTGGCTTGATGATCTGGAGAGGATGATACCGGGTCTGGCGAAACTTGGGAGATGGTTTGATGATCTAGGAAAATGGATGTCAAAATGGATAGAATGGATATGGAAAAACGCCGACCGTCTAAAGGAAATGCTTCAGGGGAAATGGGGAACATGGGCAAAAGAAGTACTAACGAGCCTGATTCCCCGCATTAAGCAGTGGCTTCCGAAGTGGCTGCAAGATCTGCTGGCAAAGAAATGGTTCATCGAATGGGTGAAACATCTTCTCAACCTTGCCTGGGACGCAGTTACAAAAGGTTTGGCTGGTGTGGTCGAATTCATTCTCAAGCGACTGATCAAGGATACTCCGCTCCCACTCGAGAAGCTACGACAACTTCTGACCCTCGATAGTTTGCGGGACTTTGCTCGATTGGTCAGTGAGAAATGGCATGACCTGACTAAATGGATCCAAGATCAACTGCGAGGCGGTCGCACAGCGAGCAAACCTTGACGGTGTTCGTTGAACACGTGTCAATCAGATTTGAACGGAGGAAGCCATGATCTGGGGATATTGGACTCACCAGGTGGACGTTGAACAGGTGACGGAGACTGAAACAAAACTCAGTATCGATTTTCGTACACCAAGGCATAGGGTCACAGGTCTTATTAGTACGATTTTTTTTGTGCTCATCCCTTCTTTGATCGTATTTCTCGCGATCCAGTACTTCGGTCTCATGGAGAATATCCTGGTGCGCATATTGGTCATAGTGGCGGGGCTGGTTGTTTTTTTAATTCTGGGAGGTCTCTTAGCCAGGTTGCATAACTATTATGTCTGTCCACAGGCTTCAATGGAGTTCGACAGGCAAAGCGGCATGATGACTGTTCGTTTAGGGCGTTTGGGAAAGCGAGAAGAGATGAAGACCCTGCCTATCGCCAATATTCGCGCTATTGTTTTTGTACGCTTGCGTACTGATCCTCATTGCGCTCAATTGCTGCTGGAACGCACTGATGGAAATATCATTTCGATAGAACTTGATGCGTTTGCCCCAATTACGGCTTCGAAGGATCAAAACCAGGTCGAGGAATATGAGCGAGTTGCGCAACGTATTCACCGCTTCCTGAATCTGCCCGCATCGGTGCGTTCTGTGATTCAAAACGACGTCTGGCGTGGTCAGAGCGAACTCGCCGTTGATCCGCCAGCGTCTGAACCAGGATTCCGGGGATAGTCAGAATGCTACACAAAATCGCAGATAGATGTGGTGGAGGATGCCATGATTGCCGCAGCGATTCATAACAGACATGTTCTGGAAGTCGAGCAGGTAACAGAGACTGAAAAAAGTCTTAGTATCGACCTTCGGACACCGAAGTCGTTCGCCGCACTTAACGCAGGCATCACTGCTTTCATTTTCGTCGCTGCTTTGCTCGTATTTCTTGTCGTCCAATACTTCGGTCTTATGGAAAATATGCTGGTGCGCGTACTGGTCATAGTAGCAGGTTTGGGAGTTTTATTGGCGCTCGTAACTATGATCGTAATGTTGTGGGACTTTTACACCTGTCCGCGAGCTTTGATAGTATTTGACCGGCAAAGCGGCATGATGACCGTTCGCCTGGGAAATCAGGAAGAGACGAAGAAACTGCCGCTCAGCGAAATTCGGGCTATTGTTTTTGTCCATGTGCAGTGTGATCCGCCCAGTGCACAATTGCTTCTCGAACGCACCGATGGAGTGATCGTTTCCTTAGAGTTAGAGACCCGGTTTGCTCCGACATCGGTTAAGAGCAGCGATATTGAGGAATATAAGCAAATCGCGCAACGGATTCACCGTTTCCTGGATCTGCCCACGCCGGTGCGTTCTGTCAGTCAAAACGATGTCTGGCGCGGTCAGAGTAAACTTGCTTTTGATACGCCAGCGTCTGAAGCAGGAACCTGCTGACAGCGAAAGAGGAAAGCCTTATGAGCGTCGTTATCAGCGTCATGGCAATTATTGCCGTGGAACTCTTCTTTGCCGGATTGCGGCGCATCCGCACCCCCGGATATGAAGCGCAGATTGCACAGTACGGTTCGCTGGCGCATACCGGGCCGCGCTCCCGCTATGCGCGCTGGGTGCGCCCGTATGCGCTGCGTCTCGCCAGCAATGTGACTGCGCTGCGCGGTCTGACCGATTTTGAGAAGACTGCGCGTATGCTGGATTACGCCGGCAATCCTGCAGGAATGACCGTGCACGAGTTTCACGGGGTGCAACTCTACGGCGGTCTGGCAGGGTTATTGATCGGCGGGGTCTGGTTTGCACTGGGGTTGCCACTGGGTGCGATCCTGCTGGTCATTTTACCTCTCGGGGGCTTCTTCTACCCGCTGCTCTGGCTGCGCGGTCGGGTCAAGCAGCGTCAGCATGCGATTACCGTGGCGTTGCCCGATCTGCTTGATATGCTGGCAGTCTGCGTATCGGCAGGCATGGGCTTCGACATCGCTCTGACGCTGTTGGTTGAGCGTGGGGAGGGCCCGTTGTATGAAGAGATGGGGCGGATGCTGCATGAATTGCAGATGGGTGCGCCGCGTGAGCAGGCATTTCGCAATCTGGCGGCGCGCAACTCATCAGACGCACTGCGCGGCTTTATCGACGCCCTGTTGCAGGCAGAGGAGTTGGGATCGCCAATTGCCACAACGCTCGAGCGTCAGGCAGAGGATATTCGGACTGGTCGCCGCTACCGCGCGCGTGAAGAAGGCGCAAAGGCTGCCACCAAGATTACGCTGATTGTGGTTGTACTGGTGACCCCCTCGGTGCTCTGCCTGATTATCGCAGCCCTGGGCATGTCGATTATGCGCAGCACAAGAGGGTTGCCGCTGCCTGGGTGAAGATGAGTACAGAGTGGCATTACCGGATGGTAAATGAAGGGGTCTGGCTGTTCCCGCCAGACCCACTCTTGCGTGTGCATCCTGAAGAGCGTGCACCGTGGGCAGCGCGGGTGATCCGCGCCCTGACACCCTCCCCCTTGCTGATACGCACCTATACCCTCGACCAGTCGCGGTTGCTGGCGTATCTTCAGGCATCCGGTCAACCGGTTCGTCCGGCGCCAGGGGGTGCATTACCCGGCGGGTGGGTTGATGTGGTGTGCGCCGACGATACGCTGCTCCCGGCACTGCTGATATCGTGGGGTGTCACCGTTCCGGGATGGATATGCGTCGTACCGGCGGCGCTTTCTGACGACTGGATCTCACTGCTGGACGATCGGATGCAACGCATCGGCGAGACGATCAAGCATCTGCCGCGTGCAGACCGCCTGCCCGCTGATCAGGCGCTGGTGTATGCCATTGACGAAAGTATCGTCATTGCCCGTCCATCGCCTGATGCAGCGCTGGCGGCGCTGGCTCGACTGGCAGTGACCGATGGTTATCTCCTGGTGACTGAGGAATATCAGGAGTAGGACATCTCCAGCGCCCAGGATAATGAGCACGGGAGCGCATGCGATAGTCATGCGCTCCCCGGCGCTCTAGTGCGAGTTCAACAACCGGTGTATTCCTGTTCCTCCTACTTCTGCTTCGAGAAGAGCAGGCGATTCCAGTTTGTAGCCAGCGCCCCATTCGGTACTGATCATGTTGTTGCACGATCCCTCGCCAGCAAGCTCAAGTTTGTGACGCAGCCGATTGACATGAACATCGACCGTGCGCGTATTGCCCATGTATGAGTATCCCCACACACGCTCGAGCAATTCTTCACGCGAAAAGACCCGACCCGGATGGCTCGCCAGCAGATGCAGGAGTTCGAACTCCTTTGGCGTCAGTTCGACCGGATGATGATTGACATACACCTCACGGCGACGTGGATCAATCTGTAATGCACCGATCTCGATGCAGGCAATGCTCAAGCCAATGCTCCGGCGCAAGATTGACTTGATCCGGAAGGTCAGTTCCGCTGGACTGAACGGCTTGGTCAGGTAATCATCAGCGCCGGCGCGGAACCCTTCCAGGCGATCCTCTTCATCGGCGCGGGCAGAAAGGATCAGAATCGGCACATCAGCGATTCGAGCGAACTCACCGTCTGATCCGCCGGTGCGGATCAACCGACAGAGATCACATCCATTGCCGTCGTCCAGGACAATATCGAGAATAATCAGCCCAGGAACATGCTTGCGAAGTAATTGGACTGCTTCAGTGCAT
Organism: Roseiflexus sp. RS-1; assembly: GCF_000016665.1. NCBI lineage: Bacteria > Bacillati > Chloroflexota > Chloroflexia > Chloroflexales > Roseiflexaceae > Roseiflexus > Roseiflexus sp. RS-1. The sequence goes on along the minus strand of NC_009523.1, from coordinate 1,706,575 downwards.
CCGGTAGCAGCGACGACACTGAACTTCTCGCGTTGCAGGTGGATCTCGACAAATTCGACAATCAGCGGGTTATCCTCCACGATCATAATCAGTGGTGAAACGCCATGCACGCATGTCATCCATGCCTCCTTGTGTTGGTTCTGGCAACATTGAGGCTGCGACGATGGTACGACGCTTTGAAAAGGCTGTGGGACCGCCACAGCACGCAGAATCTGGTTCGCGCTTCCCTGACGCGACAGTGCGGAGAGGGATTCATTGGTACGTCATATTGAAAAGCATGCAAAATGTATATCAGACTCATAGCACTGTCAAGTGAATGTTTGACAACTTCATATCATACATTTAATGTTATCGTTCTATTAAGTACGTAACAGAATGTCCGTGTTTCTATCATCCTCATGTACGATTCATTTACTCGTTCGTTGCATTGCAGCCTGACAACAAATCATATCTCCAGATAATTCCCCTGTATTTACACGAAATATGATGGTCTTTGAATACGTAATCCGCTATAGCCCGCGCAGGCGGTCTTCGCTGCGCATAGCCGAGGGGTTATCGTCGCCGATAGCCGATAGCCGATAGCCGATAGCCGATAGCCGATGGTCAATAGGGTCACCGCTGGAGTTCACGTTCCGCGCAGGCGGGCTTTGCCTCACATATCCGATATTGTGCGCCACCTGTATTGTGCGCCGCCTGCGGCGACCGAAATGAATTTCGGTCTACGCTCCGCCGAAAGCGAACGTCTCGTGCGACGCAATAGCCGTGAACGATGGTCAATGTATTTGAGCAATGCTGGAAATAGCGGGAGCGCCCCGCGCTTCCCTGATGGACGTGCGAGGGCGCTCTCCGTCAACGATGCCACGTCTCTGGCGATTCGTCCGCTGATCAATCCTGGACTGCCATCCAGGGCGTCCCGATCCCGGTCGCACTACCCGCCACTGAGCCTGACCGTGATTTCTTTGCCGGGCACGACAATCAGGTTATCGATCAACACCTTCCCCCGTGTGCGGTCATAGACCCGGTAGCGTCCCGGCGTGAGGCGAAACGGTCGTTCAAACTCAAAATACGGGCCAAGAGAGACGAGTTGTCCGGGACTGATGGACTCTTCCCACTGCCCATCAACTGCCTTTTCAACCCGCACGTCGCCCGGCCGGAGCAATTGGGGTGAATCGTTGATAAAGGTTACCTGTCCGCGCCCGATGACCGCCACGGTTTCGCGCGCCTCTTCGATGATTGCGGTGTATGTGGTCTCAAGATGCTTCGACGTCTGATCGACGAATATCTCACTGTAGGAGATGGTGAAACGATACTCGCCTGGTGGAAGTTCCACCACCTGCTCGCGGGCAAATCGCGCCATCCATGGCAGCTGGACGGTTTTCATAACGTCTTCCCCCCGGGCATTGACCAGGCGGGTCAGCGATACCTCTTCCGGTGCGCCGCTTATGCTCACAGGGATGAAGCGCAGAGTGCTCCGTTTGAGGGTAGCGGCGATCAGTTCCTCCAGAGTCTGCACCAGCGCATCACCATTTTGCGCATCAGTATAGACGCCGCCGCTGTTCTCGGCAATGCACCGCAGGGTTTTTGCCACGTCCGGCGTCGTCCCGAACCCAACCACGTCGATGCGCACTTCCGCCTGCGACTCGGCGAGCGCCTTCGCAACTGCGCACGGGTCGCCGCCGCACGTCTCTTCGCCATCGGTCACCATAATGATGACGTTACGCACATTCTCTCCCGCCTGGAAATCCTCCCCTGCTCTCTGCAACGCCAGACTGATCGGCGTCCATCCGGTCGGTTGCCATGCCTGAGCCTGTTGCCGCAGCAACGCTTTATTGACTCCCTGCATCGGCACCAGCAGCGCAGTGCTCTGGCATGAACGCGCTTTTTGCGCTTCGCTGCTGTCGCCTTCGTGCCCGAACACCCGGAAGCCGACGTTCAGATCGGGGTTGTCGGGCAGCGTGTCGATGATCCGTTCCATGGCGCGGCGCGCAGCCTGGATTTTGGTCTCGCCGCCGATCCGCTGCGCCATCGAACCGCTCGCGTCGAAGACGAGCTGAATGTTGGTGGTCACCTGCGCCGCCTCGCCTTCTGCAGGGCGAAAGATGGTGGTCGTGTCAGTCGGCGGGGAACTGGACTCAGGTACAGTTGTTGGCGCGTCTGCACCGGTCGCGGTCGGCGTGGCGGGCGTAAAGGGCGCGACCGTCGGCGCCACCGGTGGACTGGTGGGCGCGGTTGTCGCCGTTGGCGGAACAGCGGTTGGCGATGGCGGAGGGGTAGTAGGTGATGGCGCCTCCGTCGGCTGCGCCGCCAGCGTTGCGCGCACGCCAGCATCAATGGTCGCCTGCACATCCACCTGGCTTGCAGGCGGCGGAGCGCCGCCGCACGCCGCAAGAAGGATAAACCCGCAGAGCAGGGGCATGATCGCCCATCGAGGTTGATGATACATCGCTTCCCCCTTTTCATGAGTGTTGACTGCTGTCACTGGTGGGACGAAAGGCGCGGAGCGGCGGATGCGGCATTCGCGCCTATGTTCGACCGCTGTTACACTTTTGTTACAGGTGTATGCCTTTTGTAAACAGATTATCCCTTCAGAATAAGTAATTAGTGTTACAAACGGTTTACAAAAAAGGGGTTCACAATCGGCTGACGCTGTGGTAGAGTAAAGCCGTCGAACGGAGATGTGGCGCCACAAACCAGATCAACATCAAGCAGGAAACAATACTGGCAAACCAGAAGGAGGAAGAAGATCATGGCGGACATGACACTGGCGGCATACGTGTGGTTGCAGACCAAACTGCACAGCCTGCGCACGGCGGTTGAGGAGCGAGCGGAGAATGAGGCAGGTTTGAGCTCGGTTGAGTGGGTGGCTCTGATCGCTATCGTAGTGACACTGCTGGCAGCCATCGGGAAAGTGTTCGAAGCGCGTGGCGGGGAAATTGGTGCGGCTGCTGTGGAAACGTTTACCAATTGGGTCAGGAAACTCGGCAGCTAATGCGTGGCGTGTGACGGTGGGCGCTGCGCATACCCTGCGCGGCGCCCTTTTTTGTGACCATTGATGATGTTTCTTGAGTACGATGATGCAGAAACAGCGCTATCTTATCATCAAGGCGGCGAGCGCACTGGCTGGGAACGAGCGCGGCGCAGCAATCATTGAATACATCGGCTTCTTTCCACTGGTGTTGCTTGTTCTGGTCATTGCCTGGCAGTTTGTGCTGGTTGGCTATACCGGAATCATTGCTGCCGGTGCAGCACGTGAAGGTGCACGCGCCGCTGCGACGCGCGAGAACGTCGACCGTGCGGTGCGGAACGCCAGTCCGGGATTCGACGGTCGCCGCTGGTGGCAACCGCTGGCGGGGTATCCGTGCAGCGCTTACAGCAGCCATCCGGTGACGATTCAGGTTCAACTGGAGGTTCCTCACGTGCTGTTTCCATTCGTCGGCAGCCTCGGCAACTATCCAAAGGTGACGCAACGCGCTACGGTGCGCTGTGAGCCGCCGCCGATCGCCAGGGTCGATGTGAATCCTGAGCGGATGCGCGAGGTGTGAAGTATGGGAAGTATGCTCTCACAGCCATCGGTGTTCATCAGGCGATTGACACGTGATGAGTGCGGCGTCGAGTTGATCGAATTCCTGGGATTCGTCCCGATTGCGATGCTTGTAATCCTGATCGCCTGGCAGTTCATCATGGTCGCCTATACCGGTATCGTTGCCGCTGCAGCGGCGCGTGAGGGCGCCCGCGCCGCTGTGACTCTCGAGGACGTCGGGCGTGCAGTCATCTGGGCGAGTCCAGGTTTCGACGGTCGTCGTCAGTGGCGCGTGTCGGGGGGGTGCCCCTACTATGCAGGGAATGCGGTGACGGTTCAGGTTCAACTGGAGACGCCACATGTCGTCTTTCCGTTTCTTGGGGCGCTCGGTCGCTATCCCAGGGTGACTGCTGAGGCGAGTATGCGGTGTGAACCACCGTTTGACGCGCCCTGACGAAACCAGGAGGCTGGCATATGCGACAGATGGTGCATCTGATACACGACGACCGGGGCGGCGTCGGTTTCAATCTGCTCTGGGTCTGCTTTATTATCATTTTTCTGATCCCATTCTTCTGGGATGTTGGAAGTGTGCATTATGCGCGTCGTTTTGCAGGAACCGGCGCTGACGGCGCTTCGCTTGCGGCTGCACAGGAGTACGCGCGCCATTTGCAGTATGTGCCAGCGTGGAATGGCATATGGTACGGTCAATGTCCACACGAGTGCACTCCACAGCAAGTGGTGCTCCGTTATCGCGGATTGCCCGCCTTTGGCGCGCCGCCCGGCATCGGGTATGGGCAGGCTCAGCAGTATGCCGCGCTCAATCGCGACGAACTGACTGCCTATAGCTCGTGGCCGCAATTTGCGGGGCGCACGGTTCATGGCGTGCCCATTCCGTGGATTGTCGTCTATGTCGAAACGCTCCGTCCAGTGCATACCGCATACGGTCCGATCTACGGACGCGACTTCGAGGCGCCGAACCGCGCCAAAGCGGTGGCATACCTCTGGCGCTGGCATAGCTGGCCACGACGATGCAACAAATGGTGCACCACCTACGATTTTACGTTCGAGTGGAAGATCACGCTTGATAAAGCGCGCTGATTCTCAATCAGGAGGTGGATGATGTGCAAGCAGGAGGAAGCACGCACAGGAGCGTTGTTGTCGGAATGGGACGATTTTGTCGACCAGGTTCAGAGCGATCTCGAATGCTGGTGGCGCGGTCCGGCGGCAGCGCCGTTCGTCAGGGTCGGTCAGATGGTCGCGGAAGGATCGTCTTGTGTGCGTGTGCCGCATCGTGCGAAATCCGCAAGACGACAGGCATCGTTGAGCAGCATTATTATCCAGAGGAAGCGCCTGCTCTATGAAGAAGATACGATGGCTTTGCTGCGATGAATCCGGTATTGAGACGGTTCAGTGGCTCGCCTGGGGCGCCGTTCTGCTGATCCTGATCGCTGTCATCTATGGCGTCTTCAACGGAAATGCGCGTTTACGCGCCGCGATCCGGGGTACGACTGCTGTGCTCGCAACACGGTTTGGCAGCGATATTGGCGCTCGCGGACCGAATGGCGCGGCGCCATGCCTGGACGGTCCTTTCTCAGTGCAGCGGTGCAATGGTGCATCGCAGATATCTTTCACGCCGGTTCAGCCGATCGTGTTCGATCCGCGTACACAGTCGTATGTGGTTTTCAGCCCCATTGAGCGGTTGGTCATCAAGCCGGCGGCTGGTGTTCCGACAGTTGCCGATCCGCGCACCGGCGAGTTGCTCCTGTTCGACACTCCGCATCAGCGCATTATCCGTGTCAACCTGATCGAGCAACGCGTGATCGCCATTGATCAGATAACCGGGGTGGCGACGCCGCTGCCGCTGGAGGCGCTCCTGCAGCACCGATTGATCGAGATACAGGTGATCGATGCGCCTGCTATCGCGCCGCTGTCGCTGGCGACGCTTGGCGTACCACGCGTGCTGCCCGATCGCCTGGCGTTGCTGGCAGCGTTCGTCGGCGGCGCCGGGTTGCTCGGGCTGGCGCGCCGTGGCGTGCAATAGGGGATGCTCGCCAGCGGCGGCGCGGCGGCGAACGTCCCGCCCTGGCTGGCGGCGCTCGGACAGGTATTCCTGGGACTGTTGATCGGCGTCGGGGCGCTCCTGGCGCTGGCCGCGCTCATCTACGCAGGCGCCGCGCTCCTGGCAGCAGTGGGCATCGGCGCCGCCCTCAGTTTCGCTGCTGCGTTGGCGGTCGCCGCCGTCATCCTCGCGGTCGGGTTCGTGGCGCTGGAGTTCTCTGAGCGCATGCAGGCATTCCGGGCGCGGCGCGGCGAACCGGGCGTCGGGGAATGGCTGCTGATCGCCGGACTCAGCCTGGCTGCGCTGACCGGCGTCCCCCAGATCATCGAGGCGCTGCGCGGCGCACAGTTGGTGAGCGAGCAACCGCTGTCCGAAGGTGAACGCTGGCGCCTGGGGCTCGGCGGCGTGGTACAATTGGCAGTAATGCTGGCGGGCGTGCGCGTGGTACGGTCGCGGCTACGAACGCGCCCGGCGCTGCAAGGAACCGGCGCCGGGACGGCGCCCGCGTCCCCTGCGCCCGCTCAAGGACGCAGCGGCGGAGCGCCAGCTCCGGCGCCGAAGCGCCCCCCGCTCCCTGATGATCCTGCTCAACCGCCTGCTCCCGGTTGGATGTGGCGCGGCAAGGATCCGCCAGGCGGCATTAAGGGGGCATGGTACAATCCCAGCACTAAGGAAAGTCTCCATCCCGATCTGCAGCACCCGCCGCCCATTGGACCGCATTGGGACTACAAGGATGCATCAGGAACCAGATGGCGCGTCTTCCCTAATGGGCGCATGGAGCCTGAAAAGTGAAGCAGGAGATGACCATGATGATCACCCGTCGCCTGCTCGGCGCTGCAGCGCGTGATTACATCCGCGAGCGCCTGGATGACGGACGCACGCTCTCTTCGCTCGTCCTGGCATTGGTCGATCTTCAACGCGGCGCCTGTTGGACCTATCTCCCGACAACGGTCGCGGAGGAAGCGGTCACTCGTTTCGACGCGAGCGTGACGGGTCCCGGTCTCCGGTTTTGGGACCCCGCCAACGCAGTGTGGGTGGCGCCGGTGGACACGCGGCTGCAAGAGCCCGTGATTGACGATATTCAGGCGTATCTTGCACAGGGACCCGAACGCGCATGCGTGTTCGAGCATCAACTTGCCGCACCTGGTGATCCCTGGCTGCAAGGATTGACCATTCCCCACTTCTTTTACAATGACGAGGTGTATCTTTGCCTTCACGGGGGTGTACAGGAACGATCAACGATCGCCAAAGCCTTCACGGAGGCAGGCAGCTTCAACACTATCGGTTTCTTGATCAGCCATACGGAAACGGCGTTGCCACCGGCGTCGGGGACCTCTGTCCCGCGCGATGCGCTAGTCTGTCTGGCGCGCAGCGTTACTGCACTCTTCGTGGAAGCCTTCGATGGCGAAGGGTGCGTCCTCTGGTCGGCTCAGAGCGAATCGTTGACAGCATCCAAATAGGCATTAACACGACCAGTAGATCGGATCGCCAGTCCTGGCGTCCGTGGCGGTGCGCCGCCCGCGCTCCCGCTTGCGCCAACGGAGGATGCGCCATGACCGAAATATCCGCACGCACACTCTTCTGCTTATACCGCGATACGGTTGCACGCGCCACCAGTGCGATCCTGAGCAAAAGCGACGACGAGATCGCCTATGACCTCTTTGAAGAGTTCGATGTCGGAGCGCACTCTTTTTTGCACGAGGAGTCGCTTGCCCGACTGCACCGCGCCGGGCTCCTTTCCGCCGATGGAGTGTCGCTCAGTCGGCAGTTGCGCGCACGGTGGCTGGCGCTGCAAGACCACGACTGGTCGATAGCGGAGATCAGAACCCATCCCGCCTGGCAAGACCTGTTTGCCCTGGGAGATGCGATCATGCAGCGACTTGGCGCGGCGTAAATGTTCGGTCTGTGGGAGAAATATATGTCAGGTGCGGGCACTTGGGAAGAAGTCGCGTGCTGCTTCTGTGGTTTGACTCTTCCGGAGGCGAGCGCAGCGTTATTGGTGATCTACCCGGCGAGCGACCGGGAGGAGTCGCAAACCCTCTACGCACATCGCCGCTGTTTGTCGCAGAGACTGCATCCAGGGATACCCAGACATCCGGATCTTACCTCGCAAGACCGCCCGAACATCAAACAGGACGTATGAGCGTGATCAGCAAAAAGACGGCGCCCAAAACCGACTGAGATGCGCCGGGAGCCAGCGCCTGAAACTTTGCCGGATCCCGCAGCGGCACGGCGCGTAGCCATTGCAACTGCAACAGGTGCAGGCGTCGGCATGTTTGTAGGGGGTATTATTGGGGCAATGGCTGGGGGTGCTGGCGGCACGCCGGTCGCCCCTGGCGTCGGAACGGTCGGGGGAGGGCTGGCAGGGGGTGCAACAGGTGCACTCGAAGGGGCGGCGCTCGGGGGGCTTATCGGAGGTGCAGTGATGGGCGCTGCACAGGCGGTCTGGGAATGGATGAATAACGCTTCCGTCGAACAGAGAGGAGAATGACGTTATGGATGCCGATCCGAGAGACATTGCATCGCTCCTTGAATCTGGCGTGTCCATCCCTGCTGAAACCGTTCGTCTGTGGATGAATCTTCCCGATCTGAACGTCCAGGGGCTTGCTTTCGATCTCCTTTTTGGCCACCTCGAAAAGGTGGAAGGCTCGATGAGCGATGAAGAGCGAGATGCGTTCTTCTTAAGATACCTGGAACAGTGTCTCCGTGACCCGGCAGACGGGGAACACGCATATGAGCGTTACATGGCCGGTGACGCACTACGAGCCTGGTTTCAGCGGCTATGGAAACGCAGGCCAGACACGGAACATACCTTGATATCGATTCGGGAGATGCTCCGTCGGGCATGTCTCGAGGGAGATGAGGCGACCAGGGATGCGGTGATTACCGCTGTGTTAGAACATCTCTTTGTGGACGCCGATGTGGCGGCGTTCTTCCGGTCGTGGGAGCGCGACGCTCGTCTCCGTGAAATCTACAACGAGGCGATTTACCTGGCCTCGAGTATGCAATGAACCGCTTCTGCCCGCCATCCAGAGTTGACCGGCGTTCGAACGAGCTACTCGCCGGGATTGAGGATTTTCATGAGGATTGTTGCGGCGCGCAGCTGCGGATGCAGAGTTGGGCGGCATGTTGGAGCGCGTCACTATGATGAGGCCGCCGCGCAGGCATACCGGGAAGCCCTTAGATTAGAGCCTTGATATGTCCCTGCGCTGGTAAATCTTGCCGGGTTATATGGTGTGCCTGACGATGTCGGAGCGCTGGAAGAAGCGCTCTCCTGCTGTGAACAGGCCGCGCGTCGCTATCCGGCACGATCGCGCTGGATCGAACTGGCGCGTCTCTATGGTGATGCCGGGCGCGAGGCGGACGCGCAGCGTGCGACAATGCACCGGCTTCTGGCGCTGACCTGCCCGGAATAGCCGACGGGGCGCGGCGGGACGCCGGGGTGCGCCGACTGGGGAAGCGATGCGCAACACGCGGGACGCAGGAGGTGGCGAAGGAGTTGCTGAACGGGCGTGGAGCGTGGCACGGCGCACAGTTGGTGAGCGAGCAGCCGCTGTCCGAAGGTGAACGCTGGCGCCTGGGGCTCGGCGGCGTGGTACAATTGGCAGTGGCGCTGGCGGGCGTGCGCATAGGGTTGCGGTCGCTGGGGCGGCGAGGTAGCGGAGGCGCTTTGCTGCCTCGCACACTCGCCAGTCGTGTTATTAGCGAAGGGCGACAGATTCGTGGCAAGTTTCCTCCGACCGCCAGCGCCAATGAAATTCTCTATCGGGCTGACACACGCGGCAGAATTACTCACTATCAGGTATATGGCGCTGATGGATTGCCAGTTATGCGTGTGGATGTAACGGGAAAACCTCACGGCGGCGTCGCTGCTCCGCATGTTATCGAGTTTCAGCGTCATCGAGCGCCCGATGGAACGATTTATGTTCGCCCAAGTCGTAAGGCACGGCCTGCTCGTGCTGACGAGATTCCGTGACAACGCATCGCTGGTCATTATCGTGAGAGAGAGGCTCTCATGCATCGAGAGACCATCGTACACTATCTTAGCCTGACGCCCGCTTATCAGCGATGGTGTATGCATGCGCCGTCCGAATCGCGTGATCTGGCGAGCTATACGGCGTACCTAGCGCGCGTGGATCATCTGCTGTGCTACCTTCCTATCCTCTATCCGACATTTGTGAGCGTCGATGACCTTATTTTGCGGGCTGATGCGCTGCCGGATGATTGGAACGCATTCATGAGCCAGGCGCGGGCTGCACACTGGTCGCCGCGCCAGATTGAGTATGTCGTTAATCATCTGCACGTGTGCGACGTGTTTCTGAACGATCCCGACTACGACGCAATTCCGCTCGAAGTCTATGGCTTTCTCGCCGATGTCATCGCCGATCTCTGGCGCAAACGGCTCCAGGACGCATTTCCGCAACGGCGGTTCGAGGTGGGGGTGACGGAGCGAGATGCCAGTCCGGAAGTGTATGCTGTGCAGGCCTGATCTCCGAACGATCCGTGATGTAGGCGCATCAGTAGACTTCATCAAGATTCGTTTTGATTTTTGGACTGCTTTTTGCGTTTCAGCCAAATTCGGAAGTTATGCAGCCCGCAACATGTTTCCATGACCATATCCCGAAATTCGGAACAACTGAAGCGGATAATGTCGTGAATGATTCGATACCGCTTGATATCGCCGATAACATGTTCAATACGAACGCGAACGGATGAGATACGCCGGTTTTCCTCCTTTTCCTGCGGCGTGAGGGTTCCATTGCGCGGCTTCTTCTTTGGCTGCATAATCTGGACGCCAGGCAGGGTAAATCCTTGAAATCCGGCGTCTTGATAGAGAATGCTCGCGTTTGGAAGGGTGTATCCCGCTTCATCCGCAATACATTTATCGTGGACCCTTCCTTCGTAGGTGTCACTCAAAAAGTGAATAGAGCCAAACTCATCAATGATGAGAACGTTCTTAAGCGTATGTCGTTTCTTCTTACCGCTGTAATACAACTCCCGGTCGACTTTGTCGCTTGGACGGCGAATGGGACGTTCTACGCCGTCATGGATAAAAAGGGGGGCGCTTTTGTCGCATGCGACGGTTCTTCACACGACGGTTCTTCACACGACGGTTCTTCACACGACGGTTCTTCACACGACGGTTCTTCACACGACGGTTCTTCACACGACGGTTCTTCACACGACGGTTCTTCCTGCAATCGCCTCGCCAGGTCGTCGGCAGTGCGCGCAGGCAGGAGATTTTGCTGTGAAAGCGCATAGTTCAGCGCTCCGTGCAAAAGATGCACCCATTTGCTTACGTTTGATTGGCTCATTTGAAAGAGGTGTCCGTGCATCACTTGCGTTGGGTTTTGTTTTAAGTAGGTCAAAATAAAGAGCAATTTATCTTCTGTTGTCGGAAGCGGCGAGTTTGCATACGAGACGTAGCGACGACAATATCGGACGCGGCCATCAATCGTGCGACGTTTCATATACGCTTCAAATGCGGCGTGGAAGATCGGAACCAGCGCGTGGAACTCTTCAACGGTCAGTCCGGTCATAGAGCGTAATTTCTCCGGATTTTCGATAATGGATCGATACTTACACATCGTTTTTCTCCATTTTCAGATTGTACAAAAATAGTATATCACTAAATCTTGATGATGTCTAGTGGAGAACATTCTGACCGAATTGCACCTTCGAGACGCAACCGCAACGGGATGGACTCTTTGCATTATTGGCAAAACGAAGCATCCAATTATGCAGAGCGGGCTGATGTTCTTCAGGACCTGCTTATGGAGAAAGCAAGATCAGGAGGTTAATGATGGATGAAACCATTATCTATTTTCTGCGGGATTTTACAGCGCTCTTATATGAACGAGCCAGAGAAAGCAAGGAGCGATGCAAGTCGGTTCGAGAGCAGCCTGACAATACAGCCAGTGCTGACTTTGAATGCGGTCGCGCCCTGGCGTATTATGAGGTGCTATCGACCTTTGTCCATTAAGCCAAAATTTTCGGCACTCCTGGCGATTTGATCGGCCTCAGAGCGTGATCAAAAACTAACATCTCGGATAGAGCCGATTCAGGAGCATTGCGATAGAACCAAGATAAAGAAAGGCTTCGCTTGATTCTGGATTGCGGTTGTATTCTTTACTCGCCAAACGGTTGCGTCCCGCCCACGCAATCGAGCGTTCCACCACCCATCGCTTCGGAATGACGGCAAATCCCTTTTGTCCAGGCGGTTTTTCAATGATATTCAGGCGTATCGCCGTATTCTGTTGCAGCCACTTATCTAACCCTTGTTTATACCCCTCATCCACGCGAATCTCTTGCATTCGTGGAAATGCGTGATGATGTGCGGCGAGAAGCCATTCTGCGCCTTCCGTATCTGAAATGTCCGCCGGATGGACGAGTACACGCAACAAGAACCCATTCGTATCAACCCAAAATTGCCGTTTGCGCCCATTGACCTTTTTTTCCCCCGTCATAGCCGCGCTCGCCGCCTGCTTCGGTCGTTTTGACGGATTGGGAGTCCAGGACGCTCATGGATGGCTCCGGGTCGCGGTTCAGCGCTTGTCGCGCCAGTTTGCGCAGCGTATCATTGATTTTGATAAAGGTTCCATCACGATTCCATTTGTCGAAATAGTACCGAACCGAACTCATCGGCGGAAAATCTTTCGGAAGCATGCGCCATTGGCAGCCCGTGCGATTTTTGTACAGCAGGGCGTTGACAATCGCGCGGCGATCGATGTCGGTCGGGCGGCCGCCGTTGGGCGACGGGGTGGCGACGAGTGGCGCGATAGCAGCCCATTGCTCATCGGTCAGATCGGTCGCATAATTCGTTGGATAGGATCGAAGTGCACGTCGTGGCATACCAGATTGCTCCTTATCAGAACGGCATGGTCACTATCATGATACCACAAATCCGGTTTTCTGATCGCCCTCTCACAAACATCGATCCCGATCAACTGCTCAGCTAGATGCTCGGAGCGGCAGCTCGTTCACCCGCCGGATAGCGTACGATCCTGCGGCTGGAGGAGCAACGACCCAGGACGGAACACACGATGGTTCCCCAAGCATAGCTGGAACCGGCTCATTATAGCAGTTCTCACAGAGGTTGAACCTCCTCGAACAATCGCAGTCACTCTTGCACTCCCCGTGCGGCGACCGCCATGCATGGCAGTCTGAGAGAAGACATCAACCATCGTCCGTCGTCGAGCGCGACTCCGCTCGTGCGGGCTAATGGAGATTGAGAAATAAATCCGCTATACCGCGCTAGCCGTGGGGCTGAAGCCCTCGGCTATGCAAGGCAAAGCCCGCCTGCGCGGGCTATGGCGGATTATTTACTCAAAGACCATAAGCCCTCTCTGAGCGCACGGAAGCCCCCTGCGGGGCTGGCATGTCTGTCACCCTTCCCTATGCCGGGGGGCGCCGGGTTGATCCAGCCCGCAGGGCTTGCCCGACCTCAGCCAGGGCTTCAGCCCGCCGCAGACGTCCGACGATGGAACGCTCCAGAAATCCAGACAAGGGTCAACGTATCTGAGAACTACTGTAATCTGAGCGGCGATGAGCTTCAGGATTACCGTGCTATTCAGCCGTACCTGGAGCAGGTCATTCGTTCCGGCAAGAGCCGGGTAGTCCGTCCAACTCCAGATGGACCTCTCGTGAAATTCACGGCGACCGTCAAGGGTGAGCAGGTGGTCGTCACGGTCATTCAGATTGACAACACCGTCTTCAAGATCAGCAATGCGTGGGTGCAAACAGGGGGGCAAACACCAGATGAGCCAGCCATTTTTTCGCTCCAGCGCGGACTTCGAGCGTCTGATGCGGTACAGGGCGCCAGCGTGTTAAGCGGTAACACAAGGAACACGAATAGTCAGATCGGCGCGGCGCAGATCAACTCATTTTGTTTACAGCATTGATACATTTGTGACGCCCTCCCATGCTATGATGGTGATGCCTGCTCACACGGCTTCATCCCTGCCAGGCAATTCGGTGCAAACGATGTATCGATGGAGATGTGCATCGACCAAACATCACGCTGTGGAGAGGGTTCGTTTCGGGTAAGGCGGACTCAGGAGGAGGAACGATGCCGGTGCAACTGATGAAGGATGTCGTGACGTGGATGATGACCGTGATCATCGTACTTGGCTTCCCTGCCTGTTCGGGCGTGATTGGTGGCCAGGATGAAATCCTGATCGGACTGACGAATGATGCTGCGCGGTTCGTCCTCCAGCCGCAGCAGCCCAACCCCGTCAACACGGGACTGCCATCGCTCGATGCACTCAACCGGAAGTGGCAGGTGCAGCACATGACTCCCGTGTTTCCCGACGTATCTCCCAACGATGCTGCGGCTCTGCGCTACGGTCTCGCAGGCGTTTACAAACTGGCAGTGCCGAGGGGAACGAATCTCAGGGCCATGATCCGGGAGTATCAGTCGGATCCGAATGTTGCGTATGCCGAGATCAACACACCTGTGGAAACGAAGTGAGGAGAAAGGAGATTGCCCGATGCGTCGTCACCTGTTCTTCGTCTTCATCGCTCTGATCGCTCTGGTGCTCAACCGCACCGACTCGGGTATGGCGGACACGTCTCAATCTGCGGCGCCTCCGGCATGGGAAGGCGCCTTCGTGCCGAATGAGATCCTTATCGGCTTGAAGCCGGAAGCAGTGGCGCAGCTGACGCAACCAGACGCGCGATCCGATGCAGTGGGGGTTGCTTCGCTGGGAATTGCATCGCTCGACCGCCTGAGTCGCCGGTATCATGTACAGGCGATTGTACCGCTCTTCGATGAGATCAGCCCTGCCGATCAGATCGCGCAAAACTACGGTCTCGATGGCGTCTACAAAGTCGTTGCACCGATCGGGGTCGATATCTTTGCCATGATCGCAGACTATAGCGCCGATCCGGCCGTTGCATACGCCGAGCCAAACCGCATCTATCAGGTAACGGGGATCCCCAACGATCCCGACTTCAGGAGACAATGGGGGCTGCACAACACCGGACAGACCGGCGGACGCGCCGATGCTGACATTGATGCGCCGGAGGCGTGGGATATCACAACAGGATCGTCCTCGGTGCTTATCGCGGTGATCGATACCGGCGTGGATTACAACCATCCTGATCTGCGTGGTGGTCGAGTGCGCACTGATATCGACCGCGATTTTGCCAACAACGACGAAGACGCAATGGATGACCACGGACACGGCACCTTCGTTGCTGGCATTGCTGCCGCCAGTGCGAATAACGAGCAGGGGATTGCCGGCGTCTGCCCTGATTGCCAGGTGCTGCCGATAAAAGTGTTAACTAATGATGGCAAGGGTTCGGCAGACGTGGTAGCCAGGGGCATTCAGTATGCCGCTCAGGCTGGCGCCAGGATTATCAGCATGAGTCTGGGCGCGCCGTCTCATTGTGGTTGTTCACAGACAATAGCCCGCGCGATCAACTACGCATTCGATCGTGGCAGTCTGCTTATTGCAGCATCTGGAAATGACAGGGACAAACAACGCATCAGTTATCCGGCCTCCTCACCGCGTGTCATGTCAGTGGGAGCGAGTGATCATAATGATCAGGAAGCGCCCTTCTCCAATCGCAACAGTTACCTCGATATTATTGCGCCGGGAAAGGATATTTACAGCCTGAAATCCGGCGGCGGCTACGTTACGGAAAGCGGCACTTCGGCGGCAACTCCCTTCGTTTCCGGTGCGGCTGGACTGATCTGGTCTGTCAATCCTCAGTTGAGCAATGTGCAGGTCTGGTGGCGACTCTATCACTCGGCGGATGATTTTCCTGCGCAACGTTCCGCTCAGACCATCGAGACCGCACCGACCCCTGAAATAACGGTCGATCCGGCACGCCTGGTCTTCCGGGTGTACCTGCCGACCATGTCGCGTAGCCGTGTCACCTTTGGCCGTCTCAATGCGCGCCAGGCGCTCGATATCTCCGGCAGCGGTCAAATGTTTGCACCGGTCGATACGTGCAGCGGCGAGCCTAAGAATTGTGCTCCGGGCTGCGGCGCAGAAGTGGCGCTTACCGGCTCAACGACGGGATTGCACGATCTGGAGGTGTTGCGCCGCTTCCGCGACGAGCAACTGGCTTCCAGTGTGACAGGACAGCGCTGGATTGAGATCTATGAACATCACCGTCTGGAACTTGCAACGTTACTGGCAGGTGACGCACAACTCCGCACGCAGGCGCGGGAGGCGCTCGATCTCTGGCTGCCCCTCATTCGCGCACTGGTGGAGCCGGGTTCGGAGGTTTCTGCGATTATTCAACCTGAGCATATCCGTACAGCGCGTCTGCTGATCGAGAACCTGAGCGTCCGCAGCAGCCCTGAGATGCGGCGCGATCTGGACGAAGCCACGAAGGTTGTGAATCGGGCAGAAACCTATATCGGTCAGGATGTGCGTGTCTTCTGGAATGTAATCACGAGGTAATCACGAGGTCAGGCCAGCCGTGATGCTGCGCAGGAGTGTCTTCTCCCGTGGGTGTTTATTGCACCCACGGGAGCTAAAGTCCTGCGATAAAGCAACGATACGATGCTTTCTATTTACTGAACGGCTCATCAGAATCTTCGCCGCTCGAGGGTGCTGCCGCAGCGTCAGGGCGATTGGCGGTTTCGTCGATTGGCGCGTTAGACGGCGCGACTGGTTCGTTCCAGGTGATCTCTGAGGCGTCTTCGCGCTGGCGGGAAGACGTTTCCACGACGGCAGACGACGCTTCAGTCGCTTCGCAGACGCCGATGGGTTCATTGCCGCTTCCAGCGGGCAACGGGGTGAAACGCGAGGTCGTCTTGATCCGCTCATCGGTTCCCGGTGCAACGATGTTCAACTGCTGCTGCACCAGGTTGTGCAGTTCCGCCAGTTCGTCGGCTATGGACGCCGGGTCGTCGCGCATGCGCTGGCGAATGGCATCGAGCCGGAGGTTGAGGTATGCCAGGGTGTGTTGCATACCGTCGCGCAGATCCGTCAGCGCCTGTTCACGGCGCTGAAGTTCATCCAGGCGGTGCAGCAGCGGCGTTATCCGCTCGATCTTCTCCTGGGCGGCGCGCAGGTCGCGTTCCAGTGCAGCGCGCATCTGCCGGTCATCGAAGAAGAGCCGGATGTACAGAAAAATGACCGGCAGCCATGCGATGAGCGCCGTCAGTCCGGCGACTGTTCCCCAACGTTGCGTCGCCAGCGCATCGTACAGTCCAATCGGTTCCGCCAGGGTCAGCAGCATGACCGCAAACGGCAGGCGCCAGCGGAATGGATCCGCTGCCGCCGCTGTCTGTCCCATCATCGCCAGGATCAGCAGCGCAAACCAGGCGCTGATCGGCAGGAGGGCAATAACCAGGATGCACTCGACCCCCAGAACGATCAGGAGGTCGCGGTAGAGTGGGGGCCATTCGCCGGTTCCGCGGCGCACCGGCGCCCACAGCCAGCGATGCGCTATCAGGAAAGCCAGGGACAGGATCAGTATCCAGAGACCGCGCACATTCCACAGTCCACCGCGCTGTGCTGCGTCAAATAAGCCTGCCCCTACTGCAACCGTTAGAAACGCATCCCAGAACATCGCAAAGTGGCGCTGCCATTCGGGAGCGCCAGCATTCGATGGAGGGTTGTGTACAGAAGTGGTTGCAGCAGTCGGATGATTGGTCATGCCGGGTTTGAACAGAGACGACCGGATGTGAGCGTGCCATGCATCGGGTGATCGGTGACGGGCGATGAGCTGTGCAATCTGCGTTATGGTACCACGAAAGCCGGTTCCGCGCTATCAGCAGAAGCATGGCGCGTGGCAGCCGTGGTAGCAAGCGATATCAAAGACCGCACTTACAAACGTAAGACTGCTCGCAACCCTTCCAGCAACCGGTCGATGTCTGCCGGTGTGTTGTATGCCTGAATGGAGATCCGGATCAGCGGGGCGCTTTCCCAATCGAAGCACGGAACTTCGATACGGAATTCATTCCACAGGCGCGCCTGAACTTCTTTCGGGTCGCACGGCGGGAGTGGCAGGGCGCGCATCTGCATCCACCACGCCTCGCCATCGGGGGTAAGCGGCGCACATCCGGTCAACCCGGCAATGCGCCGGGAGGCATCCACCAGGAGCGCATGACAGGCGCGGCGCACGGTAGACCAGTCGTTGGCGGTCTGGAAATCGATTGCCGCCGGAACGCTGAGAAACGCCGAGGGATCATCAGTCCCCATCCACTCGTAGTAGTCGCGGAAGGAGGCGCCTTCCGGGTAGGCGAGAAAACTCGAACGCATCGGCTGGCGCGGTTGCCACCCCCAACTGACGACCAGCGGCTGGAGCAGCGCCTGATGATCTGGACGGGCGTAGAGAAATCCAGCGCCTTTGGGTGCGCAAAGCCATTTGTGACAGTTGCCGCCGTAGAAATCTGCCCCAATCGCCTGCATATCCAGATCGATCTGCCCCAGCGCATGCGCGCCGTCGATGACGGTGATGATGCCAGCATCCCGCGCGCGCTGGCAGATCGTCGCAATCGGCATGATCAGTGCGGTTGGCGAGGTGATGTGGCTCAGCGTGATGACTTTTGTGCGTTCAGTAACGCCGCTCCAGATCTGTTCGACAATCGCGCTATCATCATCGACCGGCAGAGCAACCGGTTGCGGAATGTAGACGGCGCCGCGCTGATCGCAGACGTAGCGCCAGGTGCGTTCGACTGCGCCGTATTCGTGATTGCTGCCCAGAACCTCATCGCCCGGTCGAAGATCGATTGAGCGGGCAACGATGTTCATCGCATAGGTGACGTTGGGCACAAACACGACATCATCGGGCGCAGCGCCGATGAACGCTGCGAGACGCGCCCGCGCTTCCGCCAGTAACCCGTTGAGTCGCCGACCTAAAAACTCGACCGGTTGCATTTCAAGGGTGCGCTGCCATTGCTGGTATGTCTCGAATACCGGTCGCGGGCAGGCGCCAAAACTGCCATGGTTGAGAAACGTTATGTCGCGTCGCAAGAGAAATTGTTCGGAGAGATGCATGTGAGAGAACCGAGAACTGAGAACCGAGAACCAAGAACCAAGAACCGAGAACCAAGAACCAAGAACCGAGAACCAAGAACCGAGAACCAAGAACCGAGAACCAAGAACCAAGAACCGAGAACCAAGAACCGAGAACCAAGAACCGAGAACCAAGAACCGAGAACCAAGAACCGAGAACCAAGAACCGAGAACCGAGAACTGAGAACTGAGAACCAAGAACCGAGAACCGATCTCGCTGTATTACGTTCAACGTTCAACGTTCAACGCTTAACACTCAACGTTCAACACTCAACGTTCAACGTTCAACGCTCAACACTCAACGTTCAACGTTCAACGTTCAACACTCAACGTTCAACGCTCAACGTTCAACGCTCAACACTCAACGTTCAACACTCAACGTTCAACGTTCAACGCTCAACACTCAACACTCAACGTTCAACACTCAACACTCAACGTTCAACGCTCAACACTCAACGTTCAACGCTCAACACTCAACGTTCAACACTCAACACTCAACACTCAACACTCAACGTTCAACCCCCTCGCCCCCGCCAGTTGCCCACATGCTGCCGCAATGGAGACGCCGCGCTCGACGCGCACAGTGCAGGCGATGCCACGCTCGCGCAGGATGCGTTGAAAGGTCAGCACACGACGGCGCTCCGACCGTCCCAGCGGCATCCCCGGCACCGGATTCCACGGGATGAGATTGACGTGCACCAGGTGGAGGGGTAATGGCGTCGTTCCTGCTTCACCATGGAGCAGCGCCGCCAGTTTCGCCGCATGCTCCGGTTCATCATTCTTCCCCTGCAACAGCACATACTCGAATGAGACCCGCCGACCGGTTGCCGCCAGATAGTCGCGGGTCGCCTCAAGAAGCGCGGCAAGCGGGTAACGGCGGTTGACCGGCATTAACGCGCTGCGCAGGGCATCATCGGGGGCGTGCAACGAGATCGCCAGGTTGATCGGCAGCGTCTCTGTCGCCAGACGGCGAATACCCGGAATCAACCCGACTGTCGAGACGGTCATGCTGCGCGCGCCCATGTTCAACCCACGTGGATCATGGAGAATCTCCACTGCGCGCCACCAGCGATCATAGTTCGCAAATGGCTCACCCATGCCCATGAAGACGATGTTCGACAGTCGTGAGACGGAAATGCTCCGCGCCTCGGACGATCCCTGATCCTCCAGCGTGTCCGGCGTCCACCAGGAATCATCATCGGGAGGCGCGAGGGAGGGTGAGATGCAACGTTCGGCGGCAAAGCGACGCATTTCGCGCGCTGCCCAGACGACCTGTGCCACGATGTCGCCCGGTGACAGATTGCGCAGCAGTCCGAGTGTTCCGGTAGCGCAGAAGACACACCCCATCCCGCACCCTGCCTGCGTCGAAACGCACACGGTTGCGCGGTCGGGGTAGATCATCAGCACGCTTTCGATCAACACGCCGTTCTCCAGGCGGAAGAGCGCCTTGCGCGTCAACCCCTGGTCCGCCACATGCACCTGTTCCGGCGCCAGCGGCGCCAGGCGCGTTTCGGCAACCAGACGTTCCCGCAGCGCCAGGGGAAGGTCGGTCATCGCCAGGGGCGAGTCGACCAGGTTGACGTACAGTTGACGGAATATCTGCCGCGCGCGGTAGGCTGGCTGTCCCCACGCCGTCATCAGGCGCTCCATTTCCGCCAGCGACAGATCGTACAGATTTGGCAGGGTATCCTGGTTCATCATATGCCTGCAATCGCTGTCGCCACCTGCGCGGCGATCCGCGCATTCTGGCGCAACAGCGCAACGTTGGCGCGCACGCTCTCGCCCTCTGTCTCGCGTGCCAGCGCCGCCAGGAGAAATGGCGTCACCGCCGGACCGTGAACACCCTCTTTCACTGCACGGTTGAGGGCACGCTCAATCGCAGCCTCTACCACTGCACGATCAATGGCATCCTCCACAGGCGGCGGCACTGCCAGCACCATACCGGCGCCGCCGAGCGCGCGGTGCGCTTTCCACGCACGCGCAACAAACGACGCATCCTGCGCATATGCGACTGGCAACCCGCTCGATACGCTGTAGAATGCCGGGAACTCAGCGGTGCGCCAACCCAGCACTGGCACGCCGCCGGTCTCCAGGTACTCCAGCGTCGCTGGCAGGTCGAGAATCGCTTTGGCGCCAGCACACACCACCAGCACCGGTGTACGCTCCAGTTCCGTCAGGTCAGCGGAAACATCCCATGTCTCGCGTGCACCCCGATGAACGCCGCCGATCCCGCCGGTTGCGAATACCTGCACACCCGCCAGATGGGCAAGCGCCATCGTTGCCGCGACAGTTGTCGCTCCATCGCCGCCTGCCGCAACCACATATCCAATGTCGCGGCGCGACACCTTCAACGGAGGATGGTGCGGATCGGGGTGGGCAAAACGCCGGATTGCCGCCGCGTCCATGCCAACGGTCGGCACACCCGCAACGATCCCAACCGTCGCTGGAACTGCGCCCTGATCGCGCACCTCCTGCTCCATCGCAAGCGCAAGTTCAAGATTGTGCGGATAGGGCAATCCGTGAGAAATGACCGTGCTCTCCAGCGCAACCACCGGCTGCCCGGCATCGAGCGCCGCCTGCACTTCGGCAGAAACCGCGATTGAAATGCCTTTACGGTCGTGTTCGAGAGTCATACCAGCGCCTGCCAGACCATGATACCACTGTCCCGCCGAAACCGGAAATGCCGGTTATGTTTCCTCAACATCCACACTCCAGGCATGCACCCCCTGGGTTGTGAATGAGAAATGCCGGATCTGCACCCCTGCCTCGATCAGCACCCGCTCGAGTTCGAGCCGGCGGTCGAACGGGCAGGCGAAGACCATAAAGCCGCCTCCGCCAGCGCCGGTAATTTTGCCGCCCCACGCGCCATGACGACGCGCCAGCGCGTAGATCTCTTCGACTTCCGGCGGTGCGATGTAGGGTGAAAAGGCTTTCTTCACCTCCCATGCATCGTGCAACAGTCTGCCGAAATCGGCGATCCGCAGGCTGCGCAGCAGTCGAACCGCTTCATCCACAAAGGCTTTGGTCTCATCGTGATAGCGCAGCGTGTCGCCTTCCTTCAAGCGCCGCACCTGGTCGTCCACCAGGTGTTGGGTGAGGAGTTTGCGACTGCCGATATACCCCAACAGCAGGCAACTCTCCAGTTCGAGCAGCGCGGTTGGATCGTTCAACACCGGCTCGACGATCACCCGTCCCTTGCCAAAATGGTACACACACATACCGCCGAATGCCGCCGCGTACTGATCCTGTCGTCCGCCGGGAATGCCCAGATCGACCCGTTCGATCCGGTAGGCGAGTTCCGCCAGCGTATGCGGATCGAGATTGATCTGGTACGCGGCGCCGATCAACTTCAGCATGCTGACGACCAGCGCCGACGATGAACCAAGCCCGGAGCCAGGCGGCACATCAGAGAACATGATCACTTCGACCCCTTCGGAAGGGGGCATTGCCGCATCGAGCACCGCCTGCGGCAGATCGAGGCGCCCATCCCAGTGACCGGTCGTCTTGCGACTGACTTCCTCCAGGTCGAGCGAGCGGATGATGATCCCTGGTTCGCTGCTTGGGCGCAACATACAGCGCACATATTTATCGATTGTGCAGTTGAGCACCTTGCCGCCATGCTCTTCAGCATAGGGGCTGACATCGGTGCCGCCGCCGAAAAAGCCGATCCGCATCGGCGCTTTGGCTTTATAGATCCGCATGGAACGCTCCTGTATCAACACACGCGCCGCGCAGTATAGCACGTTTTACAAAGGTAGCGCATCCTTAACTCTGCCGCACATGCTTCTTTTCCACAAGGATGTCACATCTGTCTTATGATGAGTTGCGCATCTCACCATAACAATCTCCACTCATCTGGAGAGGAGCAGATGTATGAACAGGAAGCGGAGCAGAACCGTTCACCCGGCGCTGCTGCTGGCGATGGCGGTTGCGCTTCTACTCGTTCTGACGCCTTCGACCGTTGCGGCGGTCGATCGCCGCACCGGTGAGCAGGTTGTGATTGACGCAAGCGAAACGATCACCGACGATCTGATCGTTACCGCCACAACTGTAACGGTCAATGGTCGTGTGATCGGCGATGTTGTGACTATGGCGCAAACCGTTGAAATAAACGGTGTTATCGAAGGGGATCTCCTCGCGCTGGGCGGCGGAGTCGTCGTGAACGGCACAGTCACCGATGATATGCTCGTAGGAGCGGCGATCATACGTCTCGATCCACAGGCGCGCATCGGCAATAACCTGTGGGGAAGCGGCGCGAGCATCGAAACGCTGCCTGGCAGCCAGATAGATGGCTCGCTCTTCTTTGTCGGCGGTCAGGCGTTGCTGGCAGGTACGGTCGAGCGAGATGTTGTGTTTGGCGGGAACAGCCTGCTCCTCCGTGGCGCTATTGGCAGGAACGTCGAGGCAGGCGTCGATGCCGAAACCGAACCAGCCTGGGTTTCGCAACTGCGGGTCGAAGGCATTGCGTCACCACCAGCTGCGCCTGCCGGGTTAACGGTCGATCGCGAGGCACGGATCGGCGGCGATCTGGTGTATACCAGCCAGACACCCGTAACTCCCCCACCTGGAACTGTTGCCGGGCAGGTGCGTTTTACTGAAGAGACGCGGACGCCACCGCCCCAGCCAACCCTGACCGACCGCATTCTTGATCTGATACGGCGCTTTGCAGGATTGTTCCTGCTCGGTCTGATCCTTGTATGGCTGACGCCACACCTCCTGCGTGGAACGACCGATGAACTGGAAACCAGACCGGTCGCCAGTCTCGGTTGGGGGATCGTCAGCATTCTGGCGATTGCGCTGGCATTCCTGGCAGTGATACTTCTCACCATTGCTGCGTCCATTGTGCTGGGAAGTGTGCGACTGAATGGTCTGATGGGCATTGTCGTCGCGGCGGGCTTCCTTGTCGGAATGGCGCTGATCCTGCTGACCATTCTTGCCATTGCATATGTGGCACAAATCGTCGTAGGGTTTGAGGTGGGGCGACAGATCCTGCTGCGTCTCCGACCAGCATGGATTGAGCGCCCATTCGCACCACTGGCGCTTGGGTTGCTTTTGCTGGTCGTAATTACCGCCGCACCTGCTATTGGACAGATGGTGAGCATCGCCGTCATCCTGTTTGGTTTGGGGGCGCTCTGGATGCGTGGGCGCAAGAGCCTTGTGCAACGGACTACCCCGGTGGTTGCACCGGCAGGATGATAAAAAGTTGAGGAGCGACGAGCGGATGCACTGACGCATCCGCTCAATGTTATCTGATATGGTCTTTCGATTCACAATCTATGGCGAACAGGTCACGATCAGCATCAGACCGGGCGCACTCAGTGTGATGTTTGGTATGCATGAGGTGCTCACCTATGATCGTGGCGGTCGGTTGTGGGTGCTGACCCGCGACGGGCGCACGTACAGGCGCGGGCTGAACGGTCATGTGATCGAGAAGTATCACGCAGATAATGGGCTGATCCGGCGTCGGGTGGGCGGTGCTGAAGCCGCCGAACTGATCGACTCGGCGGCGGCGCGCATGGCGAGTCTGCGCGATGCGCTGGCAAAAGAGGTAGCGACACGCGCGGCAGCCAATGGCGCGCTGGAAGAACTTCTGACTATCATCGAGCGCGCGTCATATTTCAATGCTGCAGCGCATGTTGCTGATCGCAAGGCATTCGAGCAGGTGTACGATCCGGTCGGTATTTTACCGCCGGATCAGTACATGGCGGTGGTCGCGCAGGCAACCGAGGGGTGTTCGTTCAACACCTGCACCTTCTGCGATTTTTATCGCGGTCGTCGTTTTCGCATCAAGTCATCCGACGAGTTTCGCGTGCATACCCGCGCGGTGCGCGCGTTTCTCGGCGACTCGATCCTGCTCCGGCGCTCGATCTTCCTTGGTGAGGCGAATGCTCTGGCGGCGCCGACTCGACGGTTGGAAGCGTTCATGCAGATCGCGCGCGAAGAGATCGGCGATCTGCCGATCCATGCGTTTCTCGATGGATTCACCGGCAGCAGGAAAACGGCATCCGAGTATGCGCGCCTGGGGATGCTCGGATTGAAGCGGGTCAGCATTGGTATGGAGAGTGGACACGATCCGCTGCTGACATTTGTGCAGAAACCGTCCAGCGCAGCCGATATTGTGGCGACGGTAACCGAACTGAAGCAGGCTGGCATCGCAGTCAGCGTGATTGTACTTGTTGGACTGGGAGGCGATCGCTTCGCCGCCGGGCATGTCGCCGATACGGTTGCTTTGCTCAATCGTCTGCCACTCGGATCAGGCGACATCGTCTACTTCAGCACACTATCTGAACGCGCCAACGCGCCGTATGCCGACCAGATACGCGCCGCTGGCATACGTCCGCTCAACGATGCAGAACTGCGCGCGCAACGTCAGGCAATCGTGGAACGTTTGAACTTCGGCTCGCCCGGTCCACAGATCGCTACCTACGATATTCACGAGTTCATTTACTGATTGGAGGTTGAGATGGTTCGGGGACGCATTATCGTGGATACGGAGCGCTGCAAAGGATGCGGCCTGTGTGTCGCATTCTGTCCAAAAGGCGTTGTGCAACTGGCGGATGCGTTCAACGCCGCCGGTCATCATCCTGCGCAATTGCGCGACCCAGAGGGCATATGCACCGGATGCACGATTTGCGCCCTGGTATGCCCCGAAGCGGCGATCACCGTCTATCGCACATTCTCGATCAAGACCGCTGTCGCAGGCGGTGTATGCGCAGGATCGGCTTCATAACAACCACTCCATCATGAACACGAGGAGATCGCAATGACGCGAGAACTTCTGAAGGGCAATGAAGCGATTGCAGAGGCAGCAGTCCGTGCCGGACTCGATGCCTACTTCGGGTATCCCATCACGCCGCAAACAGAACTGCTGGAGTATCTGGCACGCCGCATGCCCGAACTTGGCCGCGCATTCGTGCAGGCTGAGAGTGAAGTGGCGGCGATCAATATGGTGTACGGAGCAGCCTGCACCGGCAGGCGTGTCATGACGTCCTCGTCTGGTCCTGGCATCAGTCTCATGCAGGAAGGATTGAGTTACATCGCCGGCGCAGAATTGCCCGCCGTCGTGGTTGATGTGATGCGTGGCGGTCCGGGATTGGGCAACATCGCCGCCTGTCAATCTGACTATTTTCAGGTGACTCGTTCAGCCGGGCACGGCGATTTTCGTCCGTTGACGCTTGCGCCTGCAACGATCCAGGAAGCGATCGACCTGACCGGGCTGGCGTTCGATCTGGCGGAACGGTACCGTATGCTGGTGATTCTGCTGGTGGACGGGAATCTGGGACAGATGATGGAGCCGGCTGAATCGCCGCCATTTCGTCAGCGCGAACCATCGCTGCCGGAATGGGCATTGGGCGGTGCGGAGGGACGCCCTCCGCGGATCATCACCTCGATCTATCTCCAACCGGAGGCGCTTGAACGACACAACCTGGCGCTCCAGGCAAAACTGGCCGCCATCGCGGAGCGCGAACAGCGCTCAAGCGGCATGTATCTCGAAGATGCCGATCTGATCGTCGTCGCTTTTGGCAGCGCGGCGCGGGTGGCGCAGAACGCCGTCGAAGCGGCGCGCGCGCGCGGCATGGCAGTCGGGTTGTTCCGCCCGATCACCCTCTCCCCCTTCCCGTCCCGACGCCTGGCGCGCCTGGCGCCGCGCGCGCGCGCGTTCCTGGTCGTCGAAATGAATGCCGGTCAGATGATCGAAGATGTGCGGCTGGCGGTTGGGGAGCGCGCCCCGGTGCGCTTCTACGGTCGAATGGGCGGTGTCGAGATGTTGCCGGATGAGGTGGTGCAGGCTATTGAACAGACGATGCACGATACGCGTGTCACGAAGAACGGCGCGCGCAGACTCGATGTGGAGGTGCGCTCATGATTGCCGAAACGTGTGTGTACGAGCGCCCGGTCGGACTGACCGCTGCGCACACCCATTATTGCCCCGGTTGCACGCACGGTATCGCGCACCGGTTGACGGCTGAGACGTTGGAGGAACTCGGCATCCTGGGGCGCACGATTGGCGTCGCCTCTGTCGGATGTTCGGTGTTTGCCTACAACTACATCGCCTGCGACTTCGTCGGCGCTGCGCACGGGCGCGCTCCAGCGGTCGCAACCGGGCTGAAGCGGGTGTTGCCTGACCGGATCATTTTCACCTATCAGGGGGATGGCGATCTGGCGTCGATTGGATTGGGCGAAGTGTTGCACGCTGCGGCGCGCGGCGAAAGTATCACGGTCATTTTTATCAACAACGCGATCTATGGCATGACCGGCGGGCAGATGGCGCCGACATCACCGCCAGGCATGGTCACCTCATCGTCACCGGGCGGGCGCAATCCGCAGCAGATGGGATACCCGATACGGGTGAGCGAACTGGTGGCGCAGATGGAAGGTGCGGTCTATGTTGCCCGACGCAGCCTCCACAACCCCACAGAAATCCGCAAGGCGAAGAAGGCGCTGCACCTTGCGTTTGAGCATCAGATCGCCGGGCATGGGTTTACCATGGTCGAACTGCTCTCGAATTGTCCGACCAACTGGGGGTTGACGCCAATCGAATCACTGCGCTGGATCGAGGAGCGTATGATCCCGGTCTTCCCGCTGGGGGAGCTTAAAAATGTTGGGGGTGGAAGGTTGAAGGTGGAAGGTTGAAGGTGGAAGGTTGAAGGTGGAAGGTTGAAGGTTGGGGGTTGAAGGTGGAAGGTTGAAGGTTGGGGGTTGAAGGTTGGGGGTTGGGGGTTGCAGGTTGCAGGTGGAAGGTTGCAGGTTGCAGGTGGAAGGTTGCAGGTTGCAGGTTAGGGGTTGAACGTTGCAGGTTGGGGTGTTGAAGGCTGGACGTTGGGGCGGTGAACGTTGAAGGTTGAAGGTTGGGCGTTGGGGCGGTGAACGTTGAACGTTCAACGTTGAACATTCACAGTTCCTGTCAGAGGCGACATATGTACCACGATCTCATTATCAGTGGATCAGGCGGGCAGGGTGCGCTGTTTGCCGGGCAGTTGCTGGCGTATGCCGCAATGGACGCGGGTTTGCAGGTAACCTGGATGCCGTCGTATGGACCAGAGATGCGCGGCGGGACGGCGCATTGCACGGTCATTGTGTCTGATACGCCGATTGGCGCGCCGCTGGTGCGCAATCCGCAAACGGTCATTGCGCTGAACCGCCCATCGCTCGATAAATACGAACCGCTGGTGGCAACCGGCGGACTGCTCATCTACAACAGTTCGCTCGCCGGGCGTGAACCGACACGCCCTGACATTGTGATTGTCGGAGTGCCTGGGAGCGATCTGGCGCGCGAGATCGGCGATGAGCGCGTGCTCAACATGGTGATGCTGGGGGTGTTTCTCCGATTGAAGCCATTTTTGCCGCTCGAAGCGGTTTGTCAGGCGCTGGAGCGCCACCTGGGGAAGCGCCAACGCACATTGTTGACGCTGAACCACGCGGCGCTCCGGCGCGGATTCAACCGGCCAGCCGTTCCCGTACCGCTCTGATGATGGTCTCGGGTGCAGGAAAACCACCGTCACGGTACATCGAATGGATCAACTCGCCATCGACGGCAACATCGAAGGCGCCATCCTGCCAGGGAATGATCTCAATCCCGGCAATATCGTAGTGAAAGGCGTGCATCAGCGCCGAAACCAGTTCCAGCGTCTGCGGTTCGTAGCCGCACGACGCACAGTAGACGATCCTGATCTTGGGCAGATGCCGCCCACCGTTAATGTCCATCTCTACCCCTCCTGACGGTTTGACAACCACTGCGCGATCAGTTCACGCAGTTCACGCACCACTTCGCGGTCGGCGAGTGCACGGGTCTCGGCGCGAAAATCGGCGAATGCCTGCATCAACCGTGTGCGCGCTGCGTCGGGTAGCACCGCCAGCGACGTTCCCGGTGCAATCCCGGCGAATGCCGGATCGGTCGCGTAGAGATTCGCCAGCATCTTTTCCTGCATCGCGGTGATCGCTGCGGGACGTTCGATCCAGTGCCCGATGGGATGAAACTGCGCATCGAAGAAGGCAAACACCGGGATCGACCGGTGGATGCCCTGGTTCAGGTACTGATCCATGAGGTCGGGGTTCTGGTCGCGCAGAAAGAAGCGCAGATTGAGTTTGCCGCTCTCGGCGGCGAGTCGCCCCAGGATCGGCACATTGGCAATCGCGTCGCCACACCAGTCTTCGGTGATCACCAGCACGTTCAGCGTTTCGGGAAGATTGGCGAAGAACGCAATGTCGTCGGGCGAGAGTTCAACAGTGCGCTCGTTCTCTTCCAATCGTTCACGGTTGCGGGTCATCCGGGCTTTGTATTCGGCGTAGGTCATGCCCTGTTCAAAACGTTCGCGTGTGACGGTCATGGGTTGCTGGTTCTCCTTGCATTGAGTGCGTTTGTGACATGATTATGTCCGGTTCCATCCAGACAGTGCAGCGACCGTGGCGCACTGTATTCCTGTTCTCATACGAAAACGGGTCTCGAAAGGATGGGGTCTGAAAGGACGCAAAAGCAGACAGTCATTCGCTGGACGATCACCCCTCCGCTGCACCATCCAGGCGCACGGCAGCGCCTGCCGCAGCACTGCGATAGATCGCATCCACAATCTCGGTGACCTGGAGCGCCTGGTATGCCTGCGACACCGGTTGCCGTCCTTCGAGGATCGCGCCGACGAAATCGGCGGTCTGCACATCGCCAGGGTTGTCGCGCTCGCCCGGCATCCAGTCCGGCTTCCAGCTGACCAGCATGTCGAGATGCGCTTTGTTGACCTTCAGAGGGAAGACCTCCAGACCGGCGGCGGTTCCTGAGAGTGAAATGTTTTCGTGCGACTCAGGAATGTTCAGCGCCCAGGAACATTCGAGCAGCATGCTGGCGCCGTTGGCGAACCGGATGAACGCTGCCGCCTGATCTTCGACGGTAAACTCGTGGTAGTTCCACTGCCCCCAGGGATTGACATTCGGTGCTTTGCCCAGGTGCTGCGATATGCTGGCGCAGACCTCGATTGGTTGTGGATTGCCCATCAACCAGAGCGCAGTGTCGAGCAGGTGAACGCCGAAATCGATCATCGCGCCGCCACCCTGAATATGTTTCTGCACGAATGTACCCCACGAGGGGACGCCGCGCCGACGGAGGGCATAGACCCGCGCCATGTACACATGACCCAGTTCGCCGGAATCGACGACGCGACGGGCGGCGCGCACCGGCGCCATATGACGGTAGTGGAATGCAATGCTCAGAATCTTGCCGTTGCGTTCGGCGGCAGCGACCATCGCGCGCGCTTCGACCGGATCGAGCGCCATCGGCTTTTCGCACAGGACGTGCAATCCGGCGTCCAGGGCAGCGATCGATGCCGGTGCATGGAACTTGTTCGGTGTGCAGATGACGACCGCATCGAGTTTTTCACGCTCGAACATGTCGCGGTAGTCGGTGTACACACCAGGAATTTCATACTCCTTCGCCGCCGATTCTGCCAGATCGACGACCACATCGGAGATGGCGGCGAGTCGAACGTTGGGATGCTTTTTGAAGCAGGGAAGATGACGCCCGCGGGCAATGTTGCCGGCGCCGACGATTCCGACGTTGATGATCGTTGAGATGGTCATAATGAACAGTTGCTCCTGGAACGATATGGTAGTATCAAGGTTGCAGTGAGTCGAGGCGCACCTGTCGCCGTTCCGCCGCCGAGCGGTTTGCCGCTTCCATCAGTTTCGTCAGGTCGAGTGCGGCGTCGATATTGGCGGTATTGCGCGTGCCACGCTGGATATGATCGACCCATTGGACGAACGGCAGCGGCGATGACTTGGGGATCGCTTGTTCGATCCAGTCATCGAGACCGCGCACACGCAATACCGGCGGCGGTGCGCTATAGATCAGGCTGGTGTGTGTGCCGTGAACCTCGATCGTAAATGGTGATGCTGGCGTCACAAAACCGGCTTCGACGACCGCCAGCGCGCCGCTGGCGTAGCCAAGCGTCACAACCGCATTATCTTCGACCGCGCGCCCGGTCACGTACCCGTAGTGCGCATTGACCGTTTCGGGCAATCCCAGGAAATGACGCGCCAGATACATCGGATGGCATCCCAGATCGATCATCGCGCCGCCGCGACACTGTTCAGGATCGTAAAAGTGGGGTGGCAACCATCCGTCGGGGTTCTGTTCGGTGCGCAATGCGCCGTTGTGCGCCATCCGTATGCGTACCAGCGTCAGATCGCCGCAGGCGCCATCGGTGATCAGCGAGGTGATCGCCTGCGTGTACCCTTCGGCGAGTCGCGGCAGTGAGACGGTCAGCACAACACTCGCCTGGTCGGCGGCTGCAATGATTTCATTGGCTTCAGCAAGGGTCGGCGCAAGCACCTTTTCGGTAAAGATATGTTTGCCGGCGCGCGCCGCCGCCACCATGACATCGCAGTGCATCGAGGTGGGCGCATCAACGATCACCGCATCGATCTCTGGTAGCGCCAGCAGATCATCGAGCGACTCGTAGAACGGAACGCCGAGTTGTTCGGCAGCGGCGCGACCACGCTCCGGCAGTTCATCCCATACCGCGCCAATCGTCACATCGGGATGACTCTGCGCCTGTCGGGTGTAGTCCCAGGCGTGGACGTGCCAGTAACTCAGCATGGCGACACGGATCATGCCGGCTTCCTTTCTGATAGGCAGCAGGGTCGTGCGGGGAGGAGGCGAGGACTCCTGACGGGCGATGCTGTATCTCCGCGCGAACCAGAACGAATGGCGTTTCGCCCGCTGCGATTATACCACCGATACTGTGGGTGCTTACTTATCGTCCGTATGTGTGGACGAAAGAAATGCGCCTGATCCATCACCGTCCCCTACCGCACGAGGAACTCGTCCTTCGGGAACAGATCACGGTTCGTGTCGGTCGATTGCGGTCGCGGCGCCGATGGATCGGAAACCACCGGTTGACGCTTGACGAAGTACTCGTCGAGCCATTGTCCGATGTTTACTCCAGACCGTTGATAGTACTCACGGGTGAAGGGGTCTTCGAGTCGGCGATAGATCGCCTGAAGGTCCACGTCAATCGGGGCATTGCTGCCGATCAAAATGTCGCCGAAATCGACGTAATGCGGAAAGACCTGGATAAATGTTGTGCGCACACGCTCGGTTGGAACCCAGGTCACTGCCAGACCGCCGGGGTTCAGGTGGTCGAGGAGCAGGCGGAAGTACTCTTCTGAGTAGAGATTGCCGGAATAGGCGCCATTCGGGCGCAGGGCATCAGCTTCGATAATATCGAATCCACGTCCGCTCTGCATGATGTATGAACGTCCATCAGCAATAACATAGGTGATGCGCGGGTCGTTCAGGATCGAGAGCAGCGCAGGGTACTCGCGTCGTTGCGCCATTCCTCGTAACATATTTATCTGCGAACCAACGATTTCGATGCAGATGATTTCCTTCGTTACTGCACGTCCCCCTGAATGAAACAATGTGTCGCCTGAACCAAGCCCGATGATGGCGATCGTTTGCGGGTTGGGATGGATCAGCGCGGGCAGAAAGCCTAGTACGCTCTGTGTCCACCCGTAAGGGATTGCGCTCTGTCCCAACCCGTTGGACATCACGAATGATCGTCTGGAAAAGTCGCTTCTACTGCTCTTGATCAGCGCCACTCCGGTATTGTCTTCGGCAACGATGACATTCGCCGGCGGAGCGCCGTGCAACGTCGCCCAAAAGGTTTGCGCATCGGGTACGGCAAATGCCAGACTCAGCATGAAGGCGATACTTCCGGCATACGCACCACGTCGCACCCATGGTCGCTTCAGGCATCCCCAGGCTGCCAGTAGCAGAAAGGTGCTGGAAAGAAGACCGACTGCACGCAGGCTGTCCGGCGTTCCCAGCCACGAGAGCGCAACCAGACCGGTCAGCAGCGTGCCGAGCATGCTGCCGATGATATTCGAGGTCTGCAACCAGCCAACACGTCTCCCCAGCGTTTCCGGATCGCGCTGCACGATTTTCTGGAGCAACGGGAAGCTCATCCCCATCAAGATGGTCGGTACGCCGATCAGCACGACTGGCAGCACAACATAGAGCACAAGGAAAAAGCGAGCATTGCTGAGCGCCTCGCTCTCCAGAGCGCCCGGATTGAAAAAGAAATCAGGCAGCGCATCAATGGCATTTCCTGTATGGACGGGATCATAACCACCGAAGTAGATCCAGAAGGGTTCAAACAATGGTAGCTGACCTGTCAGTGAGACAAACGCCGTTAATGTGGCAAGCGCATAGATTGTGACACCGGATTGCAACAGCAGGAAGGATCGCATCGGGTTACGAGCGTGCACCGCCCATTTGATGCCGAGGAATGTGCCCAACGCCAGCCCACTCAGGAAAATGGTGAGGAGTGTGCCAAAGGTAAATGCCATCGATTTCAGCATCACTCCCAGAATGCGAAACCAAAGAATCTCCAGCGATAGCGCAATGAACCCGGAAAGACCGTAGAGTGCAATCCAGACCGGCACAGGCAACTGTCTGATAGTCGCCTGATTGGTGCGCGCCGGTTCGTCAGGCGCCGTGCGCGAGGCGACTCTGGATGGCTGCACACCTCCTGGTCGCATCAGGAACCGCGCCAGCGGAAATGCAGTCAATGCCACCAGCGCGTTGATCGCCGCACCAATGAGCAGGATGGTTTCAAAACTGTACTGGCGCAGAAAAATCCAGGTCGTCACTCCGGCGCCGACGGCTGCGCCGAGGGTGTTGACGCCGTAGAGCGCACCTATCGTGCCCGCTGCCATTTCAATTGAACGGGTGAGTGCACGCGCGAGCGCTGGCAGCGAAACACCCATGCAGAAGGTCGGGATCAACAGGCTGGCGAACAGCACCACTGCCATAAGGAATGGCGACGAGGCAAGATGGGCGTTTTGCTGATAGAGCCAGTCGTAGTACAGCCCTTTGCTGCCAAGCGCAAAGAGGGCGATGCCCAGCTCGACGCCGGCAAACAATGCCAGGTTGCCCCAGCGCGAGAGGCGATCTGCCAGATACCCCCCGGTGAGACTGCCAACCCCCATGCCGGCCATGTATGCTGCAACGATGATCGTAACCGAATACACATCCGCTCCGGAGAAGAAGCCGAGCATCCGCTGCCAGATGACCTGGTACAGCAGCGCCGAAAAGCCGGACGCGAAGAAAATGACGAGCGCGACAACCGATACCAGTTGTTCGGTGCGGGGAAGTAGCCGCAGATCAATGCGCGCGATCTCGCGATCTGACTCCAAACCAGGCCTCCTCTTCGAAACTGGAAAGCAATGGCCTTTATATGCGCCAGGGTAACTATAGCACATATCGCTGAACAGTATTGAAGAGGTTGCCTGATGAAAAGATTATGCAATAGTATGAAGCGATGGCGATCCAGGCTCGTTGAAGCTGGTTTTCTTCTATACTAATAGTATCAGAACGTGATCGACAACCCGCCGTCGACAACCAGTGTGTGCCCGGTGATGTAGGTGCAGCGTGGTGAAACAAGGAACGCCACTGCTTCGGCGATCTCTGCGGGGAGTGCGGGGCGCGCCAGCGGGATGCGCCGCCGACGCACATAGAACTCCTGAAACTCTGGCGTTTCGTGTTCGTTGATGCCATTGACGATTGCCATAGGCGTTTCGACGAACCCCGGCGCTACACCATTGACCAGAATGCCGTGCGGCGCAAGTTCGACCGCCAGGCAGCGCGTTAGCTGATCAATCGCGCCTTTTGCCGAGTTGTAGTGGCTGGACTGTGGCATACCGAGAAAGGCGTTGATCGAGGAGATGTTGACGATCCGCCCGCCTGCTCCCTGATGAACCATCTGCCGCGCTGCCGCCTGACTGCAACGAAATGTGCCGAAGTACATGACATCAACAGCGCGCACCCATTCATCGAAGGTCACGTCGAGCAGATCGACGGTGTAGAAGATACCGGCGTTGTTCACCAGGATGTCGAGTCGCCCGAATTCCTGCATTGCGGCTTCGACCATCCGTTCTGCATCACGGATGACATCCGCCTGCACGAAGTGCGCCCGCCCGCCGGCAGCGCCGATTGTCGCAACGGTTTCCGCACCGCGTGGTGCATCGATGTCGGCCACGACGACCGCAGCGCCTTCACGCGCCAGCGTCAGCGCCGTGGCGCGCCCGATGCCGCTGGCGGCGCCGGTGATCAGCGCGACTTTGCCTGCAAGGATGTCACTCATCGGACTGCTCCATTGCGATCAATATGTTCGACTGCGCTGATGCCCCGGTAGAGCACAGCGGTCACTTCCGTATCGAGAACTGCTCCTGCTTCCAGTCGGCTTGCGGTTCCCCGTGCGATCGCCTCTTCGAGACGATATGGATAACCGGTGCATGGCTCAAGAATGGTGGTATAGAGACCGCGCCAGCCGCCATATGCGCCGAAGACCCACACCGAACTGAATACCGCCGGGTCGAATGCCAACCCGAAGCCAGCAGCGCGCGCGGTATCGGTCAGGGCGCACCAGCCGGCGTCGAGTTCGATTGCATAGAAGAAATCGCAGAGTGCGGCGCTCTGCGGCGGAACCTGCCGCATATCGACCGTCGCTCCGGCATTGGATCGCGCCAGGGGCCAGGTGAACCGCTCGACCGTCGCGCCGAGTCGCTGGCGAAACTCTTCATCGATGATCACGGTGCGCGCCGGAA
This sequence comes from Roseiflexus sp. RS-1, assembly GCF_000016665.1. Taxonomy (NCBI): domain Bacteria; kingdom Bacillati; phylum Chloroflexota; class Chloroflexia; order Chloroflexales; family Roseiflexaceae; genus Roseiflexus; species Roseiflexus sp. RS-1. Next base: position 1,671,420 of record NC_009523.1, on the reverse strand, counting down.
GATCGATCCGGCAGGCGGGAGAAATTGCCAGCGCGGGATGGAGTTTGAGCAGGAAGTCGAGCGGTGCATACCCATCATTGCGGATCCGGTAGCGTATCCGCACCACCGGCTCGTCAGCGCGCAGCGTGATCGATTTTTCGATGAACGTCGGCGTGACCACGCCGCTGCGGCTCAGATGCAACCGCACCTCGCGGGCATCGACCTCCGCCTGCCAGTCATATGGCATCGACCACAACTCGCCGTGGTCAGGATATACATCGCCACCGACAGCTGCTGGTGCATCGTTGGGAAACAGTTCGTCCCACCCGCCGCAGAACCAGTCGTCATACGCAGCGCCATAGACTGCTGGACGCGGTGGCACACGCGGGTTGTGCCACAACACCTCGCGGTCTGCCGCCTTATCGACCAGCGACCAGATTTTTGCCCCCAGATCCGGCAGCACCACTGCGCGCAGATAGCGATTTTCGAGCACCAGCGCCCGAAAACCCCGGTAGGTCCAGTGTGGATCAAAATGTATCAACCTTCAACCCTCTCCAGCATCACAATCTCCGAGTCGAATTCATCGAGCGTTATGGTTATCCCATCGCGCTCCAGTTCGGCGCCGGCGCACTGGAGGGTGTGTCCGCTATCAACGAACCGAACCGCATAGTGCGCCTCTGGGAGTAAGCCGCGCGGCCTGAATGTGCGTTCAGCCAGATCGCCCCGTGCGCGGTAGACCATTATGACGCTGCGCGATGTATCCGGCGCGACTGCCTGAATGGCGTCCCATCCCCACCCCAGACCGTCGATGTTGTGCTGCGGCGCTTTCAGGTGGATGATCTTCGCCGAACGGATCAGATGGCGCAACGCCTTGTACTGCTCAATCGCCTGCCTGGTTTCTGCCATCTGCGCTTCGTTCCATTCCGTGACGCGCTGCATCAGGATGAGTGGTCCGCCGAAGATCGAACTGCGCAGCGTGTAGCGCGAAGGATCGTCCTGCATATAGCGCACGCTGTAGCGCGGCGAAAATGGATAGGAAGCGCCATAGACTCCCTGTCGCGTCGCGTAGGACGATGTGTTGTCCACCGTGATGCTCGTATGGTACAGTCGCGCCATTTTGTACGTCATCATACAACCGCCATCCTCACAATTTTCGAGCACCAGATGTGGACGGGCGCGGCGGAGCGACTCGATCACGATATCCAGCCCATACTGGGAGTTGGCATAGTTGCTGTCACCCGGCGCATGCGTATGATCGCTCCGCTCGCACCGTTTCACCATGTCCTCTCCATCCTGGATGATGTAATCGATCCCCTCTTCGTCGATCAATCGTATGAGTTGCTCGATGAGCCAGGCGCGACACGGCTCGTGCCCCAGGCAGAGCGGACCTGCGCCGTAGTAATCATTCCCGGTATGGATGAGCCAGTCAGGATGCTCTCTGGCAACCGGCGCATCGGGATTGCACTGCGCCAGTGCAACGTGAACGCCGAACCGCATACCATACGCATGTGCACGCTCAACAAGCGGACGCAACCCGCGCGGAAACTTGACCGGATCAGGGCGCCAGTCGCCAATCATCCGCGCCCATCCGAGGTCCATCACTGCCAGCTCGATGCCCAATTCAGCGCAGCGGTCGATTGCCGCCAGTTGCTGCTCTTCATTGATGTTCTGCTCATACCGCCAGGAGTTGTACTGTACCCATGGGTAGCGATCATCGGGCATCGGGGGATGGACGTGCGCCCCGGCAAAGCGCTGCGTCACATACCCCGCCTCGTCCCAATCGCCCTCGAAGCGCCCGACGAAATACGCCGGTATCTCGAAGATCGCACCTGGCGCGAGTCGGTGCGCCAGATCATCGATCTGGCTCACAAGACTCACCTGTTCCGTCGTTGCCCAGGCGCGCAATCGGCTCTTGCCGTTGAACTCGATGCCGCACACGATGCCGCGCCCACGCTTCGGCGGATCTTCATTCCAATCGGGCAAACCGTCGCGTAGCGCGAACCATGCGCAACTGGACGGACCCCAGTGGTGGGCAGGGTACGAACCCATGCGGATCTCGTGGGGAGCGCACCCCGGTCGCAACCATACTTCATGCTGGCTGAAAAAGTCGCGCCGATAGTTCCAGCTGAACTGCTCGACGTGAAACAGATACAGCGGCGGCTCGCCATGCGGTGCAAGCGTCAGGATGTCGCACTGATCGATCAGCAGGACGGCGCTGCTCCGGTTTTCCAGCGTCGCCCAGGTGCGCACAAATGGATGATCGGCGAACAGATGGAAATGGCGAGTCAAGCGCATTCTGCCATCCGCCGTATCGAGCGTCAGGGTCAGCAGCCGACCGCCATCATCGGCGGAGTGCTCAGCGACATTGACGATCTGCGTCCACACCGGCGTCTGACCATTGACGCGCAGGAAGGTTCCGGTCGCTGATGACAGGTCGAGTCCTCCAGTTGCGCCGCCGATTGTCCAGGTCAGGCGCCCGTGCGCCAGCGACACAACCAGATCGACCTGATCGGTCGCAATCGACCAGGTCTCAGACGAGTCACCCGATCCAACGCGGGTCATCGCATTATCCTTTCGCCAGGAGAGCATTTGCTTCTTCGTCGATCTTCTTTGCCGCCTCTTCCGGCGTGATGGTTCCGAGGAACATCAGATCGAATGTCGGCAGCAGCACCTCACTGAAGATCTGCTGATTGTTCCGGGAATAGAAATCACCCAACCGCGCGCCCTCGATCGTCCCCAGCACCGACCGCAAACCGGCCGGTTGCCCGACGTACATCTCCTCCGACTCGCGCGCCGAACGCGCAATCGGGATCCAGTCGTGATTGCCTGCCATGGTCTTCTGATAGGTCGTCGCCGACCAGCGGGCAAAGGCGAAGGCGGCGTCGATGACTTTCGAGTCTTTCGGGATGACCTGACCGCCCAGCCAGTAGGCGGATACGCGCTTATCCTTCCACATCGGCAACGGCGCCATATCCCACTTGAACGGCACATCCTGGAACCCGCTGATCGCCCAGCTGCCATCGAAGAACATCGCCACCTTACCGGTCTGGAAAATGCCGATATCCTGGGCAGCCGCCGAACGTTGCGTCTTGGTGGGCGCGACCTTGTGAACAAAGATCAGGTCGCGCAGGAATGTCAACGCCTGCACATTGACTTCATCGCTCACCTGGAACTTTGTCGGCTCGACGATCTTGTCGAAGAACCCGCCGCCCATCGCCCACGCCAGCGTCTGCGCGCCCCACCAGATATCCATCACACCCACATCCAGCCCCCACTGGGTGGTTTCGTCACCGTTGCGCTTCGTCAGTTTCGTTGCCGCGTCGAGCACATCGTCCCATGTCCAGGTGTCATCGGGATACGCCAGACCTTCGGCATCGAAGAGATCACGGTTGTAGTAGAGCGCCAGCACCTGGATATTTTCGGGAAGTCCGTACAGATTGCTGCCATCGAAGCGCCAGGCGTCGTAGAGCGCGACCGGATACTCTTCGGCGTTCAACAGTTCCGGCGCCAGATCGACGTAGGGCTGGATGTTCGAGAGCAGGCCAGCACGGTAATGCCCATACGCCTGTACGTCGAAGAAGTAGAGATCATAGGGGTTCTTCGCTCCATACGCCAGATCGATGCGGGGCCAGTATTGATCGTAGGGCAGCAGTTGCAGATCGAGATCGTACTGTCCCTTGAACGTCTCGTTGAACATCTGCGCGCGGACTTTGAAGTTCTCGTCGATGACAGGTCCATTGCTCCACATGAGCGCGCGAATCTTCGTTGGCTCGCTGGCGACCTGCGTTGGCGCGGCTGTCGGAGCATCACCGGCTGGCGCAGTCGGCGATGAGCCACAGGCCGCCAGAATGCCGGATGTCAGCGCCGCACCTCCGATTGCCGCTCCTCGCAAGAACTGCCGCCGACTCAAACGATGGACAAGGTGATCGGCTTGCTTGGCCATGATGGAATCCTTTCTCTGAATAGATTAGCCTTTGATACCGGTCATAACGATGCCACGCACAAAGTAACGTTGGGCGATGATGAACAGAATGAGCGGCGGCACGATCGAGATCGTGACGGCAGCCATCAGCAGGTGCATCTGGGGTCCGATGCGCGGTGAACCCTGGAAATAGGAGAGTGCAACGGCGATGGTGCGCTTGCTCTCATCGGTCAGGTAGATCAACGGCGTGAAGAAGTCGTTGTACGTGCCAACGAAGGTGAAGACCACCACCGTGGCGAGCACAGGGTAACTGAGCGGCATCATAATGCGCCACCAGATCTGGTAGACATTGGCGCCGTCGATCGTGGCGGCTTCTTCGAGTTCACGCGGAATCGTCAGGTAAAACTGTCGAAGCAGGAAGATAAAAAAGGCGCTCCCGAAATAGGCTGGCACAATGAGCGGCAGAAACGATCCCACCCATCCCAGCGCATTGAATAGCAGGTATGTCGGCACCAGCGTCACCGCACCGGGCAACATCAGCGTCGAGAGGAGCAGCATGAAGATGAAGTTCTTGCCCGGCGCCGACAGGCGCGCAAAACCATACGCGCTGAGCGAGCACGAGAGGAGCGTTCCTATTGTCACCAGTCCCACGATGATCGTCGTGTTCCAGGCGTACAGATGAAACGGCACGCGCGTCACGGCCTGTGCGTAGTTTCCCCATTGCGGCGGGTTGGGAAGCCAGACCGGCGGCGAGAGATACACCTCGCTCGCCTGTTTCAGCGATGTCGAGACCATCCAGAAAAAGGGGATCAGCACCAGCGTCGATCCGGCCAGCGCGATGATCAGGACTGCCAGCGAGGTAAGACGCGCCTGTCCACGACGTGTCCGCCAGAACGGTAATGCAGCGCTACGCACGCCCATCAACCCCTCCCCGGTCGCTCACTCTCGTAGTAGACCCAGAGCGGCGACGATTTGAAGACCAGTAATGTCAATGCCAGCACGATCAGGAACAGCACCCACGCGACTGCCGCAGCATACCCGAAATTCAGATACTGAAAGGCGTGGCGGTAGAGATAGACCGACAGGAACAGGGTGGCGTTGTTCGGTCCGCCACCGGTGATAACATAAGCGTCGGTGAAGACCTGCAACGCACCGATGACGCCCAACACCAGATTGAAGAAGGTAACGTGCGAGATCATCGGCAGGGTGATGCTGGAGAACTGTCGCCATCGGCCGGCGCCATCGATCTCGGCAGCTTCGTACAATTCCTGCGGAATCCCCTGCAATCCCGCCAGAAAGATCAGCATTGTGCCGCCGATGCCCCACAAACTGGCGATGATCAGCGCCACCAGCGCCCAGGTTTCGTCGAAGAGCCAGTTGGGACCGCGGATTCCAACCCCTCGGAGCAAGACGTTGATGATGCCGAAATCGCCGTTGAACAACCAGCGCCAGAGCATCGCCACTCCGACGCCGGAAATGACGGTCGGCAGATAGTACACCGAGCGGAAGACCATGATCCCGCGCATTTTGTGGTTCAGGAGTAGCGCCAGACCAAGAGCGATTGTCAGCCCCAGGGGGACGCTGACGATGGAGTAAATGGCGCTGACCCTGAGCGACTGCCAGAAGAGTTTGTCGTTGAAGAGTTTTTCGTAGTTTGCCAGCCCATTCCAGCGCGGGTCGGTCAAGATGTTGTACTCGGTGAAACTGAGCAGGAATGAAGCCGCCATGGGACCAAGCGTGAAGAGGAGCAATCCAAGGATGGCTGGCGCCATGAAGATGTAGGCGTTGATGGCTTCGATGCGCTGGCGACGGCTCGCCCGGCGCGCCGGACGCTGCACTGAGAGGCGTGGTTGGGTATGAGGCGTATCCACAGATTTGCTCTCCGGTGAGATAAACGACTGCGTTCGGGATCGGTTGTGAGTGAGATAGACGCGCCTGCCAGCGGATGGTGAACGATATGGCGGAGCATCACCTGATCCGCACCAGCGCCGAGCCTTCTTCGGGCAGGTCATCGAAGCGCAACCCGGTATCCATCAATTCAGCGCCGCTTGCCTGCGTCTGTTGACCGGAATCCACCCAGAGCAATGTGTAGATACGCTCTGGATGGAGATGTTTCAGGCGCAGCACACGCAATGGTTCAGCGCCCGGCAGACGAAAGACGGCGACCAGATGCTCGCTGCCGTCGGGCATCCGATATTGAAAACCGGCCCAGCGGTCACCGCGTCCTTCACCGAGCGGTTGCCCCGTCAGATGGTACATGTCCGCCTCACGCACGAAACGCCGCATAACCGCCTTGTAGAAGGCGATGTGATCCGCATAACGCTGCGCAACCCAGTCCGGCAGATCGGGCAATCGCTGCGAAAACCCGAAGCGGCGCAGCATTGAAATGCGGGTATAGAAATCGACCTGATGCGGCTGAAGCGACGGATCGCGCGGATTGAACGTCTGGCTCGGATGCCTGGCGAACGACCACTCGCAGTAGCTCCAGTGCAGGCAGGCGTCCGGCGCCAGCATCTGAGTGGCGCCCCAGAAGACCTGCAAACTATGTTCGGGCCAGTCGGGATCGCTCAAAAACGCCATGTGGGTGCGACGCGCAATGCCCGGATCGATCCGCAGACCGCCCGATGAGCAGTTTTCCAGCACCACGTCGGGATGAACGCTGCGCACTCGATCAAGCAGCGCATAGTAGCCGCGATAGTGCGCATACAACCCATCTCTGGCGCCGTGACCGTGATCGGTGCGGTTGCACCCGGCGCCAGGGTCGAGATTGAAATCGAGTTTGATCCAGTCGCACCCGTAGTCGCGGATGAGATGATCAAGCGTCTCGAACGCCCATTGCTGCGCTGCCGGATTGCCCAGGCACACATACCCGATCCGACTTCCATGACGCATCGCCACGAAATCAGGATGCGTTTCCGCCAGTCGCGCGCGGACGCCCAACCCCTCGATCTCGCACCAGATGCCGAAGCGCATGCCACGTGCGTGAACGTCATCGGCAAGCGCGCGAATGCCGGAAGGAAATCGCACCGCATTGACCATCTCCCAGTCGCCGCGCTGGTCGTACCAGTGCGTCCCAGCATCGGACGCGCCAAACCATCCGGCGTCGAGCGTGCACACCTCGATGCCCATCCGGGCGGCAACATCGACATTGGCGCGGAAGGTCGCCTCGTCGAGCGCCCGATCTTCATACGCCCACCAGTGGTTCCACTCGACCGGCAACCGGTCGGCGAGCGCATTGCGCGGATACCAGAAGCGTCGCCCCAGACGCGCAAACTGAACCGCTGCTTCGTCGAGATCATCACCACGGGCAAACACCAGCACGACCGGCGGCGCCTCAACCGAGGCGCCGGGCGCAAGATCGACAGCGAATTCCCAATCGTGCAACCCTGCCGATAGTGCGACGACCTCCTCCAGGCGCGGCATCAACCGGATCGCCCAATTCCCTGACCAGGCAACTGCGCCGGAGATGATCGAGCGACCGTCGCACACCAGGGCAAACCAGGGATGGTGACCGTGCGACGAGCGACCAGAACGACTTTCGAGGGTGACCGGGGATGTCAGCGGCATCGACTGCGGTTCGAACTCGGCGCCCCACGCGCCAGTATACGCCTGCAGATCGTACCTGCCGGGGAGCAGATCGAGCGCAAGTGAATCCAGGCGCGTCACCCGACGCGGCAATGCCCCTTCATTCCGCACGACGATCCAGGTCTCGATAGCAAACGCATCGCTGTAGCGCACGATATGGTAATCGATCACGACTCCCAACCCGCCAGGCAGCAGTTCGATGCGCGCATGGCGTCGTCCAGGGATTGCATCGTCCACCGACACATTCCGCACGTACAGGTTTGGCGTCTGCGCATCGACAACCTGCGCATCAATGATTGCCAGGAAGAGCGACGACGACTCAAGCGCCCGATGTTCGCCCGCCAGCCCCAGACCTGCCAGCGCAAAACGGGGTGCCATGTCCAGCACGCAGGCGAACCCCGCGTCCGAGAGATCCAGGCGGGACGGAAGGGTCATGAGACGCTCCTCTGGCGGTGAGTTGCCGCCTTTGCCAGGCGCGCCTCACGAATGCGCTCACGCAGATACTCGACGGATTGATCATCGATCCGAAACTCAATCACCACATCGGGGCGGCGATCGGTCAATTGCGCCAGTGCCAGCACACAGTTGTAGGTCACCAGCAGATGGTCACAGGTCTCCGCCAGATGACGGACATCATCAGGCGCATCGATCAGCGCCGTCGCCACCTGCGCGCCGGGTTGATAACTCAGAATGACATATTTCAGAGAGCGGGCAGTATCGGGGAGCGTGCAAACCAGCCCAATCCGCGGTTTCGTCAACCGGGCAATGCGAAGCAGCGTTTCGGAAGAGGGCCGCGTATCGACGCCGACCACCCGATCCCGGTACTGCGCCAGCGTCTGCAACACCTCGGCGAGATGGTGGAATGTTGTTACGATCAGATCAGAAGACTGCGCGAATGCATCGACGTCCTGTTGCAACTCGTCCAGCAAGCCAGCCTCGATCTGCACACCGGTCAGACGAGAGAGATCGCGGCTCAGGGTGGCGCTGTCGTGTGGATTGCATTCGAGAAAGCGGATCCGCAACTCGCTCTCGCCATACACCTTTTCGATCAGCGCCGTTACTTCGGCGAGCAACTGCTGGCGCGTCACCCCCGCCAGCATCGCCTGCCAGATAACATCGCGCACCTGCTGGAAGACGAGATCCAGCGGCGCTGCCGTTGCTGCGGCGCGGGTCACCACCGGAGAACGCCGATCAGCGCGCATTTCGAGGATGCCGAGTTTGCGCAATTCCTGACAGGCTTTATTCACCGTGTTGCGGTTCGCGCCAAACTCTTCCGCCAGTTTGCGCACCGATGGCAGCGTGTCGCCGGGGTGATAGACGCCGTTGCTGATACGCCAGATGAGGGCGCGCTGAATGTCTCTGGCAGATATGCGTTCCCCGGTCATCCTTCGACCACTCCGTCGTTTTGTCTTATTGCATAGGATGCAGGACAGTTGTATAGTACGCGAGAGTTGCTGCTGTGTCAAGTGTAGGAGACATTTCCAGATGAAGATCGAGTCGGTCGACCTGTTCTACGTGGCTATGCCGGAAATCCGCGATGTTGGAGACGGCAGTCAGGATGCCCTGTTGGTGCGCATTCAGGTTGGCGAATATGTCGGGTGGGGAGAATGCGATGCATCACCGCTCACATCGATTGCCAGTTTCGTCTGCCCGATGTCTCACAGCGCCTGCAAACCGGTGCGGGATTCGGTTGTCGGGCAACCACTCAACGATTGTGCCGACATACGGCGGATCGGTGATCGGGTGCGGGCGAACAGCCTCGACCTGTTGCAAGCCGATCATACGCTCTCCGGCATCGACATCGCGCTGTGGGATGCGCTTGGTCATCGCCTGGGCGAGCCGGTTTACCGGCTGCTCGGTTACCGACACGCGACGCCGAAACTCCCGTATGCATCGCAACTGTTCGGTGATACACCGCAGGAGACTCTGCACAAGGCGCGCCTGGTGCGCGCACTTGGGTATCGGGCGGCCAAATTCGGTTGGGGACCGTTTGGCAGGGGTGCGCTCAGCGAAGATATCGATCACGTGCGAGCGGCGCGCGAGGGGTTGGGACCGGAAGGGGTGTTGCTGATCGATGCCGGAACAGTCTGGGGTGATGATGTCGAACGCGCCGCGCTGCGTCTGGAGGTGCTGCAACAGTGCCGGGCAACCTGGCTGGAAGAGCCGTTCACCTCCGGGGCGCTCGACGCTTACCGTCAACTGGCGCAATTGAGCGGACGGGTGCGCCTGGCAGGGGGCGAGGGATGCCACAACTACGCAATGGCAGAGCATATGCTGAACTACGCTGGCATTGGCTACATTCAGATCGATGCCGGTCGGATCGGCGGCATCAGCGTCGCAAAGCGGGTTGTCGACGCCGCCCACGCCCGTGGCATTACCTATGTCAACCATACGTTCACGTCGCACCTGGCGCTGAGCGCTTCACTGCAACCCTACGCTGGCAGCGACGCCGATCTGCTCTGTGAATATCCTGTCGAAACCTCGCCGCTTGCGCAGAGCATCACCCGCGAGCGGATTATGCCTGACCAGGATGGCATGATTCGCATCCCCGAACGTCCCGGTCTTGGCGTCACACCCGATCTTGCTGCACTTGCACCGTATCTGGTGGATGTCGAGATTCGCGTCGGGCGGCAGGTTGTCTATCGGACGCCGGAACTGCGTTAGCGCACGGTCTTTTGCGGTAAACGGGGGCACGGTTGACACGCAGCGCATTTCGTTCTACTGTATACCAACCACATTTCACTGCAAGAACACAGGAACAAACATGATTGGGGCTGTGCTGAACCGGCTGGTGTTCATCGTCGCCAATGTGCTGGTGATGATCATTCTCCACGGCAATTCGCGGCAGTGGTGGCCCAGAATTCCCTACCTTAGCCTGCGCGACGAAAGTGTCGGCGAGCATACGCGGCTTCTGTTCAATACGCTGGCGGTCGTTACGGCGGGACAGGCGTTGATCGGGCGTCTGCCACGCACACACTGGTTGCCGCGCGCACTGACGCTTGGCGTCGTTCCGGCGCTGCTCCCAGGGTTGATCTGGCTGGGACGGAGCGGATTGCGGCTGAAAGGCGCTATCGCCGAGCGCTACAACCTTGCGCTCGTACCAATCCTGCCGGTTGTGGCGATTGTGGTGGAAGATCGGCTTGCCGCGGCGCTGAATGCCCCTGAAGAGAGCGTACCGACGGAAACTACGCAGTAATTGCAATGGATCCCGCAGGAAAGACGATCATTATCACCGGCGCATCGAGTGGGATCGGTGCAGCCACTGCGCGCGCCCTCGCCGATGCTGGCGCGAATGTTGTGCTCGCCGCCCGTGATGCGACTCGCCTGGCGGAACTCGCCGACCGGTTGCGAGGGCGCGCGCGCGCCATCCCTGTGAATGTCGCCGACCCGACCGACGTGCAACGCCTGGTTGAGCAAACCCTGGCAGCGTACAACCGTATCGACGTTGTGATCAACAACGCTGGCGTCGGTCTGGCATCGCCGGTGGCATGTCTGCGACCCGCCGATCTGCGCGCAGCGCTGGATGTCAATCTGTTCGGTTCGCTCACTCTGACCCAGACGGTTCTCCCACATATGCAGCACGCCAGGCGCGGGCAGATTATCTTCATCTCGTCCGTGGTGGGGCTGCGCGCGCTCCCTTACGCTGGCGGCTACGCTGCAACCAAAGCGGCGCTCGACCGGTTGACCGAGGCGTTGCGGGTGGAACTGCGCGGTAGCGGCATTTCGGTCACGCTGGTGCGACCGGGAACAACCCGCACGGCATTCAATGACCATCGCCTTGGCAGTCACCGCGACCGCCGACGCTTCAACCCACCCGCCGTTGCGCCTGAACGGGTGGCGGACACCGTTGTGCGCGCCATTCGACGCGAATCGCGCGTCGTGTATGTTTCGTGGAGCGACCGCCTGACGGTGTGGATGGCGCTGCTGCTCCCCGGGTTGGCTGACCGGTTGCTGGCGCGTCTTTTCATCTGGGAAGGCTCTGAGGAGAAAGGTGTTCCGTATGCGAATCCTGAGCGCTGACGATGTGCGACGCGCAGTGACCATGCCTGCTGCTATCGATGCGGTTTCCTCCGCTTTTGTGCAACTCTCGACCGGGCGCGCCACCGTGCCGCTGCGCGCACACCTCCAGCAACGCGTTCACGAATCGCACACATTCGTGATGCCAGCGCTGCTGGAAGAGAGCGGCGGTTTGGGGTTGAAGGTCGTGTCGGTCTTTCCGCACAATGCTGCGCGCCACGGTCTACCGGCCATTCATGCGCTCGTCGTGGTCCTCGATGCTGCGACCGGTCAACCCGCAGCGGTGCTCGACGGATCGTACCTGACGGCGCTTCGCACCGGTGCGGCGTCGGGTGCGGCAACCCGCGCGCTCGCCCGCCACGATGCGCAGGTGCTGGCGATCATTGGCGCCGGTGCGCAGGCGTATCATCAGGTCGAAGCGGTATGCGCCGTGCGCCCGATCGAGCGTGTGATCATCGTCAACCGCAGCCGCGAGCGCGCTGAACGCCTGGCGGCAATGCTGCGCGAGCGTGCAATTGCGCCACATATCGACATCGCTGCATCATCTGCCGAAGCGCTCCCACAGGCGGACGTCATCTGCTGCGCAACATCTTCGCCGATGCCAGTCTTCGACGATGCCAGCCTGCGTCCCGGCGTCCATATTAACGGTATCGGCTCGTTCACGCCACAGATGGTCGAAGTGCCGCCGGAAACCGTCGGGCGGGCGTATGTCGTCGTTGATCAGCACACAGCGGCATGGGCAGAGGCAGGCGATCTGCAGCACGCCAGAGGTCTGGGGTTGCTCGACGAGTCGCAGACGGTCGAGTTGGGTGCAGTTATCGCTGGAATTGTTCCCGCGCGCACGAGCGATGATCAGATCACCTTCTTCAAATCGGTCGGCAATGCTGTTCAGGACATCGCTGTGGCGCAACTGGCGCTGCGCGAAGCGGAGCGTCTCAATCTCGGCATCGATATCGATCTCTGATCGCAGGGGAGAATGTTACTTTCGGCATACCCGTGCACGTTTGCCCTTCATCCCCCCGACCCTTTTCTCCCGCAAGGGGAGAAGGGGGAGTCTGGGCATCCTGAAGCCCGAAACGAGAGAGGGAACGAAGGGACTTCCCAAAAACCTACCCCCCTAAGCAGCGGCAGCGCCCCGAACCTGCGCGTCAGCATCCGTTCCACCACCAGACGCTGCCCCTCGCGCAGTCCCTCTGCGCGTCCTTCGCGCAATCCCTCCGCCCGTCCTTTGCGCTCCCAGCTGGTAATCCCCTCCATCGCCCCCATGTTATGCCTGCTCCGCCGGGGACGCCGCCAGCCACGCTTCGACCTCCGCCAGGCTCGTGAAGTCGAGCAGCGCGTCGGCCAGCGCCGTCAACTCGTCCGCCGTCAGCGTCGCCAGGCGCTCGCGCACCCCCGATGGCAACGCCCCGAACCGGCGCGTCAGCATCCGTTCCACCACCAGACGCTGCCCTTCTCGCAGTCCCTCGCGCAACCCCTCCGCGCGTCCCTCGCGCAACCCCTCGCGCAACCCCTCCGCGCGTCCCTTCCGCTCCCAGCTGGTGATCAACTCCATCACAACCTCCTTCGCCGCGCCCGGCAGGCGCGCCACTTCCGCCGCCAGCGCCTGTTCGTCACGCGCGTTCAATGGCAGATAAATGTCCACAAATTGCCCGATCAGCCGTCGTTGCGCTCCGGTCAGCGGCGCGCCCGCCAGCAGCCGCAGACACGCCGCCTTCACCCGCCAGCGATCCTCCGGCGCTATCCGCATCCGCGCCATCAGCGCCATCGCCGCCGGATTGCACAGCGATCCCCTCCATTCGTTATGCCTGCTCCGCCGGGGACGCCGCCAGCCACGCTTCGACCTCCGCCAGGCTCGTGAAGTCGAGCAGCGCGTCCGCCAGCGCCGTCAACTCGTCCGCCGTCAGCGTCGCCAGGCGCTCGCGCACCCCCGATGGCAACGCCCCGAACCGGCGCGTCAGCATCCGTTCCACCACCAGACGCTGCCCCTCGCGCAATCCCTCCGCGCGTCCCTCGCGCAATCCCTCCGCGCGTCCCTTCCGCTCCCAACTGGTGATCAACTCCATCACAACCTCCTTCGCCGCGCCCGGCAGGCGCGCCACTTCCGCCGCCAGCGCCTGTTCGTCACGCGCGTTCAATGGCAGATAAATGTCCACAAATTGCCCGATCAGCCGCCGCTGCGCTCCGCTCAGCGGCGCGCCCGCCAGCAGCCGCAGACACGCCGCCTTCACCCGCCAGCGATCCTCCGGCGCTATCCGCATCCGCGCCATCAGCGCCATCGCCGCCGGATTGCTCGTCGTCAGATATGCCCGCCAGTCCATCCGGTTTAATTGTACCACCTGGTACTGGAACGTCAGCACCGTGCGCTGCGCCGCGCGCAGTTCGTGCCGGTCGGCGGCGGGACGCCGCGGGCGCGGATAGGAACAGAGCGCAATCGGGTAGATCGGCTGGTCGTAGCGGTCGTAGAGCCGCGCGAAGTAGCGGAACATGCGCCGGTCCAGCGCGGCGTCGGCCTGCGCCTGGTGTTCGAGGTGGATCAGCAGCGTGGCGGGGTGCTGACGCAGGCGCACCTGCGCCACCAGGTCGGCTTCGCGCCGGTCGGGGTCGAAGAGGTCGGCGAAACTCTCTTTGTCGAGAAAGACGGGCGGTGCGGGGTCGAGAGTGGCGGCCAGGTCGGGCGCGACCAGGTCGATGAACTCGCGGAAGAAGGCGGTGAGCACGAGTTTGAACAGCGCGTCGTGGTCGAGGGCGGCGGGCATAGGTGCGCTCCAGAATTATCCGATACCGTGTCAATGGTAGCACACCCGTTCCAGGTTGTCAAGGTATTGTCAGCACATATGTCCCGACAAACAGCGCGTCTGCCAGTATCGATAATGGCTTCCATGTGGACAATATGATCATATGAGACTGCTGCACATCTGACTGCCAGGACTCGGATAACGCAGAGAACGCAACCACGTCACACTCCGCGTTTGCTGCGCCGCTGCGGTGCATTTTTGCAGTGACGTCATCATCGTGAAAGGAGCCGCTCGTGAACTCGCTCATTGAATTTCCGCTGGAAGACGGGAGCAGCATCTGGGTGGAAGTGCGCGACATGGAGACCGGCGGTCTGGTTCCCGCTGCACGCTGCCTGTCATTCGTTTTGCATCCCCGTCACGCTTCTGCACGATTACTACTGCCCCGACCCGCGCCCGCAATGGTGCTCCCCAGCCTCTTTCGCGACAGTCTGCACGTCTTCCTCCTATGACGCCATCGATGGCGGGAAGGGCACGCTGGCTATGCCGAGGCGGTGTATCAGGAGCTCACGGCAGACGATCAGAACGATATATGCAGTGAGTGAGCATGCAGATGATGAATCTTGCCGGGGGTGCAGGACACGCGCCATCTGGCTGACACCCGCTTCCTGGTGAACGGGCAGGACGCCAATGGTCAGGAGTACGCCGGGGTGGCGCATGAGGCGCTGATTCAGAGTGACAACACTGCGCGAGTGGATGCAGGCTGACCGGAGATTCCATCGCTGGCATGAGCAAATGCGCCTGCAGGTGCGGGAGTGGCAGGAAAACGAGGAAGATGCAGGTGTGCTGTTGCGCAAGGCGCCGCTGGTTGAAGCGCAGGGGTGGCCGGCGCAGCGCAGAGAGCAAAGCGAAGCTCGACCGCAGAAGTTTACCACCGCGAGTGCGAATGATCAGGAACAATTGCGGCTTCAGGTGACACCCGGATAGCAGTCGGCCGTGACGAAAGAAAGGAGCAACACGAATGGTTGGGCAGGTGAGGCGGCAGATGACACTGGGGTTAGCAGTCGGCTTGGTGATCACCCTGCTCCTGGGGACGGTTGCCTGTGTCCAGCGCAATGCCACAGTGCAGGAAGCCAGTATAGTGAACTGCATGACCCACGATCGCTGGGTAACCGCCGTCGCGTTCAGCCCCAACGGGCAGTACGTGGTCAGCGGGAGTGGGGATGGCACGGCGCGGGTCTGGTGGTGGCGCCCGGAGGACCTGATCGCCGAGTCCTGCCGCCGCCTGCCGCGTAACCTGACGCCGGAGGAATGGCGGCAGTATGTGGGTCCTGAGGCGCCGTACCATGCCACCTGCCCCGGCAAGCCGTAGGGCGGGGTGGGGCGAGAGGCGATAGCCGATAGCCGATAGCCGATAGTCGATAGCCAATAAGTGATGGCCGCCAGGCGATAACCGCTGGCAAACCGTAGCGCAGGGGGCGTGGTGCAACGATACGATTGGTTACAGAGCGCGGGCATTGTGCCTTTGGCTGTCTCACAAGGGCGGGACACCCGCGCTCTATGCCATCCATCACCGCAACATTGTGGTTGATTCCAGGAATCAGTTCGTCACGCGCGTCAGCAGGTCGCCGACGTCCATCAGCAAAAAGGTGTCGCCTTTGTAGATGATCTCCGTGCCCGAATACTTTGCGAAGAATACCCTGTCGTTGACCTGCACCTTGATATCATCGGCGTCGCCAACCGCGATGACAACGCCGAGTTGTGGCTTTTCTTTCGCAGTGTCCGGCAGGTAGATGCCGCTGCTCGTGCGGTCGTCCTGTTCAATAGGTTTCAACAGGACACGTGCGCCCGGTGGCTGGATACCGGGTTCGTTTCCATTTGCGCTCATGGCTGGTCTGCTCCTTATCCGAAACTTGTCTGATCTGACGTCGCTATTTGATGTCCGGCAGGCGATCAATGTTGGGGCGGTCGAAGCCAACGACGATCTTGCCGCCAATGTCGATGACCGGTACGCCCTGCTGCCCTGAGCGACGCACCATGTCGCGCGCGGCGGCGGGGTCTTTGCTCACATCGACGTCCTTGAACTTGATTCCTTTCTGGCGGAAATAGTTTTTCGCCGCGTTGCAAAACGAGCAGGTCGGCGTGGTGAAAATGATGACGCGTGGCTGTGCCTTCGTCTCGCTCATGATCGAAACCTTTCCACAGTGTCTTTCATCCGTATAGATGCAGATTCCGGCGCGGGGTTACAGCGGTTGTCGCGCATTGTGGTCGTGTGCACTCCCTGCGTATAATGGGGTCGGCGAGAAAATGGTATGGATCGAAGCCGCGTGGCATCCAGAGTTTCTCCGGCGACGGGCAGGTTGAAATAATCACGGAGGGGGGCGGATGACGAAGAACGTTATTGTGCTTTGTGCGCTGATCTTCTGCTCCTGCGCCTGCGTCCCCTCGCCGGGTGCAGCGCCATCCCCAACTGAACGAACGGTCGCTCCGGCAACTGCGCTCCCCGTCACTCTGTTCGCTACGGCTGTCACGCCGACCGTCGTTGCAGCAATCGCTACGGTGCCGCATGTGGAACCGACGGAAACACTCCCGTCAGCAACGCCCGTCGCGATGCCAGAATATACGCCGGTTCCATCGCCTGCCGCGCGTATCTATGTCTATCCCGTCAGAAGCGACGACTGCACCGTTTCATCGTCGCACCACGATTACCCGGCAGCCGATATTTTTTGTCCTATCGGCGTTGCGTTCGTTGCGGTGACCGACGGTGTAGTGGATTTCGTCAGTTACGAAGATCGGTGGTCGCCGTCCACCGACGATCCGGCGCTTCGCGGCGGTATTGCGGTGGCGATCATCGGTGATGATGGCGTGCGCTACTATGGATCGCATCTTTCGGGGATTGCCAGGGGTATCGAGCCGGGCATGCGCGTCACTGCCGGACAGGTGCTGGGGTTCACCGGTGCGAGCGGCAATGCGCGCGGCACACCGCCCCATCTGCACTTCGGCATTTCCCGCCCCACTACGCCGGATGACTGGAAGGTTCGCCGCGGCGAGGTCTGGCCCCAACCCTATCTCAGTGCATGGCAACGCGGCGAATATGTGACGCCGCAACTGCGGATAGCCGCGACGCAGAGTTCGGCAGTCAGCAGTTGCAGTTTGGTGAACAGCCAAAGCAGGTTCAAATTCAGGGTATTTCCCTCATAGACATACGAAGCAATTATAGGATCGGCATGCAGTATAGGTGAGCAGGGTTTTCTTTGAAGCAGGCCAACAAGCGCCTCTAGCAGGCGCTCGCCACGCTCGTGCTGCTAAAGCGCACACCGTCAGGCGCAGACAGTGGGCGTTATGAATACCGAAATGTGTAGATGCCGGATTATCTCGAATCGCACCATTCGATGAACGTCTTATTCTCTGAATCGCCCGATCATTCAACCAGCGCAATCTCCGTGAGCGCCGACCGACGCGCCTCGTTCATGCTGCCGCTGCGGAACCCCTGCAAATCGAGGGTGACGTACACATACCCCAGCGCTTTCAGATGCGCCACAATCGCGTCACGCTGCGCGATCGCCAGCGGCAATTCGTCGGGCGTAACCTCGATGCGCGCGATCACATCGTGATGACGAACGCGAAACTGCGAAAACCCCAACCGACGCATGAAACGTTCGGCCTCATCGAGCGTGCGCAGTTTCTCAGCAGTCACCCGTTCTCCGTAGGCGATCCGCGACGAGAGGCAGGCATACGACGGCTTGTTCCAGTTTGGCAGGCCGAGCCGACGCGCCAGTTCGCGGATCTCGCGCTTGCCCAGACCTGCCTCGATCAGCGGGCTGCGCACGGCAAATTCAACTGCCGCGCGAAGACCGGGACGATGGTCGCCGATGTCGTCCGCCATTGCGCCGTACAGAATGGCAGCCACACCAAGTTCAGCAGCCAGCGGCTGAAGGTGCGTGAAGAGAGTGCGCTTGCAATAGTAGCAGCGATCCGGATGGTTCCGCGCGTAGCGTTCATCGGACAACTCATCGGTGCGGACGACGATATGGCGGCAGCCGATCAACGCCGCCAGCGCACACGCCTGTTCGAGTTCTTCGCGTGGGTAGGTTTCCGAGTCGGCGGTTGCTGCGATGGCGCGGTCACCCAGCGTATCGTGCGCGACTTTGAGCAGCAGGGTGCTGTCAACGCCACCGGAAAACGCGATCAGCGCCGAACCGATCGTGCGCAGGATCGCCTGCAAATGCTCATACTTGCGTTCAAGCGATACCGCCAACGCAGCGTCCCTATCGCTCATGATCTCTGTCCTTCGCCTGTCTGTCATACGCGCGCCGGGCCGCTGCCGCCCGATTGGCAATGCGCCCGGCAATCGCCCCTGCGCCGATGCCATTATCGATATTGACGACCGCCAACCCCGGCGCGCAGGTTTGCAACATGCTGGTCAGCGCCCCCACGCCGCCGCCGCCGAAGCCGTACCCCACCGACGTCGGCAGGCCAATGACCGGCACATCCACCAGCCCTGCCACAACTGAAGGGAGTGCGCCATCCATGCCAGCAACGACGATGATCACATCAACCGAAGCGTCGAGCATGGCGCGCAGCGGCTCAAACAGCCGATGCAACCCGGCGACGCCGACATCACCGGCACGCTGAACCTCGCACCCCATTTCAATGCAGAGCGCGATGGCTTCCTCAGCGACGGGCAGATCGCTCGTGCCCGCAGTCAGCACCCCGACACGTCCGCCCGTCTGAGGTGGAGCACAACCGGGTCGGCTCAGCGCCAGCGTTCGTCCTTCGCTATACACCGTCCACTCGACCGTGTCGGCAAACGTCTGCTGCAATGCGGTCAGCGTGTCCGGCGGCACGCGACTGATCAACACACGCCCGATCTGTTCGAGCAGACGCTGAGCAATGGCAACTGTCTGCTTTGCCGTTTTGCCTTCGGCAAGCACAACTTCCGGCACGCCGCCGCGCGCGGCGCGCCCCAGGTCAAGATTGGCGAATTGATCGAGATACTCGCGTGCGGAGGTCATACCATGCTTCCCGATGTATGTGCTGCTGCCAGTATAGCACAGCATGCGCTTCACTTCCGGCGAAGTACGTGTTCACATTTCTCCCAGGAGCGAGGGCATCTTGCCCTCGTAGGGGCGACGAAGGCAGGACGCCCTCGCCCCCAGGCGCGTGTGTTCCCCAGGTGTGAACAGTTACCCGGCGAGAGAGCATTCAGGCGGTGCTGGCGCTGACGATCAGCACGGCATTCTGATGAACGCACTGTTACCTGCTTCGATGCCCGTGTTTAGCGCCTTTTCATACCCTGGCGCTACCCTGCACAGTAGAAACAGCAATCAGGGCAAGGCCATGAACATCCTCCTGCTGACACAGATCGTGCCCTATCCGCCGGATAGCGGTCCCAAGGTCAAAACCTACTACCTGCTGCGATACCTGGCGTCACGCCACCGGGTGACGCTTGTCTGCTTCACGCGCAACGCGCAGGAAGAAGCGGACGCGGCAGCACTGCGCGACCTGGTTGCCGAAGTGCACACCGTGCCGCTCACACGGTCAACCGTGCGCAACGCACTGACGATGGCGCGCAGCCTGTTCCGCAGACGCTCGTGGATTATCGAGCGCGACGATAGCGCCGCCATGCACCGTTTGCTGGCGCGCCTGGTGCGCGAAGCGGAGATCGCTGGACGACCGTATGACCTGGTGCATGCCGATCAGCTCAATATGGCGCAGTTCGCCGAACCCTTGCCCCTGCCGCGGCTCCTCGATGAGCATAATGCCGTGTGGACGGTCTTTCGCCGGGTTGCAGCGCAGGAACGCGGTCTCAAACGCCTCCTGTGGGAACGTGAATGGCGCATGTTGCGCACTTATGAAGGGCGTGTCTGCCGCGAATTCGAGGCAGTGACCGCAGTCAGCCAGGAGGATCGCCAGGCGTTGCTGGAGGCAATGGGGAGCAGGCGCGATATTCCGGTCATCCCGATAGCCGTCGATGCCGAGCGCGAACAACCGATCGCGCGCCAGCCGAACGCACGCGGCATCCTCAGCCTGGCGACGATGATGTGGCCGCCGAACGTCGATGGCGTTCTCTGGTTCGCCCGCAGCATCTACCCGCTCATCAAGCAACAGGTTGAAGGAACGCGCTTCTTCGTCGTCGGGCAGCGCCCGGTGGCGGACGTGCGCGCATTACCCGAACAGGACTCTTCTATCGAAGTGACCGGGTATGTGCCCGATCCAACACCCTACATCGCCGCCTCCGCGTGTCTGATCGTCCCGTTGCGCAGCGGCGGCGGCATGCGAGTGAAAATCCTCGAAGCGCTGGCGCGCGGCATCCCGGTGGTTTCCACCACGATCGGCTACGAAGGGATCGACCTGGTTCCCGGCGAGCATCTGCTGGTCGGCGATACGCCGGACGCATTCGCCGACGCAGTGGTGCGCCTGTTGCGCAACCCGCATCTTGGCGAACGTATCGCTGCCGCAGGGCGACGACGCCTGCTCGAACGCTACGACTGGCGCGCTGTCTGCCCGGCGATGGATGAAGTGTACGATCGCGTCGTTGGACGTCGGGAGTGTGTGGGAGTGGGGAAGTGAGAACCGGGAACCAGGAACCGAGAACCAGGAACTGAGAACCAAGAACTGAGAACTGAGAACTGAGAACTGAGAACCAGGAACCAAGAACTGAGAACCAGAAGAGCGAGCGTTTACGTCAGAACTTGTTTTGCCGACGCGCACAGGGGGAGGCAACCGATGCATATTCTCTTTCTTTCTTCCTACGTTCCCTCACCCATCCGGGTGCGACCATACGGGTTCATTCGTGCGCTGGCGCGCCGGGGTCATCGTGTCACGCTGGTCTGCGGCGCCGGCGTGGAGGATGGACCGGCGCTGAACGTACTGCGCGATGTATGCACCCGGATTATCACAGTTCATGTGAGCAAAGCCAGGATGATCGGGAACGCACTCCGGGCGCTCCCCGGCGACCTGCCACTCCAGGCGGCGCTCAGTTTCGATCAGCGTCTGCGTGAGGCGGTGCGTGCCGAAGACCGGAGTGGGCGATACGATGTTGCGCATATCGAACATCTGCGTGCATCGGCGCTCGGCTACGCCCTTATGCGCACCCCTGCCGTCCTCGATTCGGTGGACAGTATCAGCCTGCTGTTCGAGCGCACCCTCCGCGGCAGCCCCTCGCTCAAAAGTCGCGCGCTCGCGCTGCTCGATCTGGCGCGCACACGCATCTACGAGGCGCGCTACACGCATCACTTCGAGCAGGTAATCGTCTCATCACCCGAAGATGCCTGGGCGCTGCGCACGCTTCATCGTCACCTGTGTCCCTACCGTGCGCCGGATCGACCGGAATGGTTCGCGAACCCATCCGATCAGGCTGCCGAATCGATAAGCGTTGTCCCGAATGGCGTCGATCTGGAATACTTTGCACCTCAGCCCATCGCCCGTGAGCGAGCGACGATCGTGTTCAGCGGCAAGATGAGTTACCACGCGAACGAAGCGGCTGCACTCTACCTGGTGCGCGAGATCATGCCCCTGGTCTGGGCGTCTCGCCCGGAGACGCGCGTGGTGATCGCCGGAAGCGCGCCGCCGCCATCGGTACGGTCGCTGGCAACTGATCGGCGTGTCACGGTGACCGGTTACCTGGAAGACCTGCGCCCGGCGATTGCCGGGGCAACGGTGGCAGTCGCGCCGCTGCGTTACGGCGTTGGCATTCAGAACAAAGTGCTCGAAGCGATGGCGCTGGCGACTCCGGTCGTTGCGGCACGACAGGCGGCACGCGCGCTGCATGCGGTGGAAGAGCGTGATCTGCTGCTGGCGGAACAACCGTATGAGTATGCAGACGCCATCCTCAACCTGATCGACGACCCGCAGCGCGCTGCGACCATCGGCGCCGCAGGCAGGCGATATGTCGAGCGCTACCACACGTGGGACGCCGCAGCCGAACGACTGGAGCGCGTCTACAGTGCGGCGATAGCCGCAACAAACGGGTCAGTGCGCACACGCGCCTTCCTCAACGGCGTCTCCAGGACCCTGACGTTGCCTGCGTCACGCTGAAAAAGTGACAGTAGATGTCACACGCTCCTGATATGATGGGGGTGAAGATCCGCATCATCATAGAAGGAGCATGTACCGATGGCGCCATGTACCACCGTCGGTCGTCCTGCACCGCTATCGCATCGACTGGTGCGAGCGCTGCTGATCGCACCCGAATCCGCGCTCATCGCAGCGCTGCTGATCATCAACCTCTTCGCTCCATCCATCTGGATCGGGGCAGGAATGACCCTTTTGATCCTTATCTTTCTGACGCGCTTCGCCGCACTGCACCTTGCCAGCCTGGCGATCCGGCGCGCACGCTGGAATGCAGCGGACGCGCTGGCGACCGTGGCATACGTTCTGCATCCCCGCTCGCCGGATGCGCTGGCGCTGCGGGGCATTGTGGCGCTCACCCGCGACGACGCCAGCAGCGCGGTTGCTCTGCTCCGGCGCGCCCTGGACCTGGCGCCGGATCGCGCCGCGTTCGCTCTTGCGCTGAGCAGCGCTTTACTCGAACAGGGAGAGGTCAGCGCCGCAGAACGCGCCGCACGTCGAGCGCTGGAACTGGAACCGGCGAATGCTGCCGGGCATCTCTGCCTGGCGCAGGCGCTGGACGCCGCTGGCGCTTCGCCTGAAACCATCGAGCAACATCTGCGTGAAGGGTTGGCGCACCACCCGGCGCCGGACGCAGAAGCATCGCTGCGCTGTGCACTTGCGCAGCATCTGGCGCGTGAAGGGCGACTGGCTGAAGCGGCGCTGGCGCTCAGCGCTGCGCGCGCCATGCTCCCCCGATGCAGCATGGCGCACCGCACCGCAGTGGGTCGCCACATCGCCGAAATCGAAGCAATAGTGCGCCCACAGCGCGAAGATCACGCTGCCTGACCATCTTGCTCACGAGGCTGTTCGCTCAGCTCTTCGCGACGGGTGATCGGCGCGACCCCGTTGCGCTGGGCGCGTTCGATCCCATCCAGAAAGACTTTGATCGTATCGACCGGCAGCGGGAAGATGATGGTGCTGTTCTTTTCGACTGCGATTTCGGTCAACGTTTGCAGATAACGCAGTTGCAGCGTCACCGGCTCGCTGGCAATCACCGTGGCTGCTTCAGCCAGCATGCGTGACGCTGCCAGTTCACCGTCGGCGTGGATGATCTTGGCGCGCTTCTCACGCTCGGCTTCCGCCTGCTTCGCCATTGCGCGCTGCATACCCTGCGGCAGTTCGACATCCTTCACTTCGACGATCGTCACTTTGACGCCCCACGGTTCGGTCTGCTCGTCGATGATCCGTTGCAGACGCTCATTGATCGCCTCACGACGCGCCAGCAGTTCATCGAGTTCGACCTGACCGACCACACTGCGCAGCGTCGTCTGGGCAATCTGCATCGTCGCCCGGATGTAGTCCATCACTTTCACGATCGCCTTTTCCGGGTCGACAACCATAAAGTAGAGCACCGCATTGACCTTGATGGTCACATTGTCGAGGGTAATGACCTCCTGCGGCGGCACGTCCATGGTGATGACGCGCTGATCAACCCGTACCATGCGCTCGATGAACGGGATGAGGAAGAACAAACCAGGTCCGCGTGCGCCAACCAACCGACCGAGTCGGAAGACAACCCCCCGTTCATACTCCGGCACAATCTTGATGGCGGAAAACCCGATCATGAGGATTGCGAAGAGAAGAACCCCAAGACACAACAAAACGGCTCCAGAACCCATGACAAGCTCCTTGTATCTACACGACGCGTCCCCCGGAAGGCGGTTGCGCTTCCTGCGGAGCTGGCTCCTCGCTTTCGAGCGGACGCACAATCAGTTGCAGATTATGCACTGCAACCACCCGCACCCAATCGCCGACTTCCACCGGTTCGGATTCGCTGATCGCCTGCCACAGCGCACCCTCGACGAACACCATGCCACGCGGGTCCAACCGCCGCCGCACCTGCGCCAGACGCCCGATGAGCGCCTCGGTCCCGATAGCCGCCGGGCGCTTGCGACTGCGCAGCGCCAGCGCCAGCCCTGCCGCTGCGGTTGCTGCAATCCCGCCGATCACGATCAGGAGCGCCCACCAGGCGACGCCTGCACCGGGCGCCTGCGTGGCATCGATCAGATTCCCGCCGCCAACACCGAGCATCGCCAGACCGGTAATCATCAAACCGCCATGGGTTGGCGCGACGAACTCCGCGCCGATCAATACCAGACCAAGGATCACCAGCGTCATACCCCACCACACGATTGGAAGAACCAGAAATCCGGCAGCAGCGCCCAGCAGCAGCACTAACCCTGCGCCGGCAAACAGCCCGACGCCGGGTGTGTTCAACTCAAGATAGATTGCCATTGATCCAAGCACCAGGAGCGCAAACGCAACCGTCGGATCGGCAAGCGCCAGGCGGAGACTCTCGAACAGCGTCGGCTCGATGAACGTCGGCGTTCGTCCAAGCGCCGAAATACGAACCGTTCGACCATCATCGAGCGTCACCGTGCGTCCTTCGAGTAGGGTCAACAGTTCACGCTGATCGGCTGCCACCAGATCGACGGCAGGCGGATCAAGACTGATCGCCTGCTGATTGTTGAGAATGACCCCTTCCCGAACCGCGCGGTCGATCCAGTCGGCATTCCGTCCCCGGGTCTCATTCCATTTCCTCATTTGAGCACTGACGTTATCGAGCAAGAGATCGCGGGTCTGCTGACTGAGGGTTTCATCCACCTGCGCAAGGGGAAAGGGACTGCCAAAACTGGTATCAGGGGCAAGCGCACTCACATGCGCTGCGGTCACGAACAGTGCGCCGGCAGGACCCGCCTGCGTGCCACGCGGGGTGATGAACACGACAATCGGCACGCGCGCCTGCGCAATCTCAGCCGCAAAAACACGCACCTCGCGCAGTACGCCGCCGGTGCTGCTGTACGAAATAATCAGTGCATCGGCGCTCGAAGCTTCGGCGATCTGCACTGCCCGCCGCAAGTAATCGATCGTTGGCGCCGTTACAATCCCGTTGACCTCGACAGCATACAGCGGACCGCCGCTCTGTTGGGCTGTTGCGTTTTCGTCCGGCAGAATGAGGAGGAGCAGCGCAGTCGCAAGCGCCACAACCAGCATGCTGCTACGCTGATAAGGGGAGCAGTGTGCAGGCATCGCGGTGCGCCTCGTTTCCAGGCTGACATTTGAACCACAGAACACTTCCACATGATACAGCGATATGCCAACCTGTGCCAGTACGATTCGGTCGTCTTCTTGACCTTCGTTAACCGCCGGAAGGATGATCGCCGCTCAACGACGCACGTTCGACGATACGTTTGACCCGACGCTCAAAATCGGATCGCAGCAACAAAACCTTACGCTTGCAGGTCTGGCAGCGGATGCCGATCTCGGCGCCGATCCGCACAACCTCCCAGGTATCGCCGCCGCACGGATGCGGCTTGCGCATCTGCACAATATCGCCAACACGAATGTCGAGCGGCGGTTTGGGCATACCATATCACCGTATGACATCGGCGTCATCGGATGCTTCACGAGCGCGATCCCACAGCGCCAGTTTCTCGGCGACGCTCAACGTATGCAGGTCACGCCCCTCAAGCAGCGCCTCGAGGCGGGTAAACCGACGACGAAAACGGGCGACAGCGGAGCGCAACGCACTCTCGGCATCAACGTCGAGCCGCCAACCCAACCGGGCAAGCGCCAGCAGCGCATCGCCCAACTCGGCTTCCGCCTGCGCCGGATCCGTCGCACCGGCGCGCAGTTCATCGAGTTCTTCCGCCAGCGACTCCCAGGCGTGGTCGATCTCCGGCGCATCGAACCCGGATCTGGCAGCCTTGTTGATCACCTTCTGCGCCATTGCCAGGGCGGGCAACGATGGCGGAATGCCATCGAGCGCACTGTGACGCTGCGTGCCTTTCGCAGCACGTTCGGCGCGTTTGATCGCCTCCCAGTTGTGCAGCACCTTATCGCTCGCTGCCACATCGAGCATGCCAAATACGTGGGGATGACGGCGGATCAGTTTCTCCGCCACGGTGCTGAACACATCGCCAGCATCAAAGCGCCCCGCCTGACGCGCCATTTCACTCTGCATCAGAATGTTGATCAACAGATCACCCAGTTCTTCGACCAGCGCCGCGTCATCGTCGGCATCGAGCGCCTCCAGCACCTCATGCACCTCTTCGAGCAACGCCGGGCGCAATGACTGCGGCGTCTGCTCACAATCCCATGGGCACCCATTCGGTCCAAGCAGGCGCGCGATGATAGACGCCACCCCTTCCGCTCCGCGCAGATCGGCGAGCGGCGTCAGCGGCGGCACAAACAGACTGGTCAGATGGTCGAACTCGCTGCGGTGATCGAGCGTATGCAACGGAAGTTCAGTGACGGACTCCCGATCCGCCACCCCTGCGGCGCGCACCAGCGTCACCGGATGATCAGCCGGGTAGCGTTCCATCAGCGACAGTTTGACGTGCGACGCCACCGACCGGCTGTAGACCTGACAGATCAGCGCCGGGCGCGTGGGAGTCAGCGGAAACGGCAACAGCGGCGGCGCATACGCATATCCATGGAGCGTCGCCCATGACGGCGCCTGGTCGTGCTCTGGCGCATCAACGATCACCAGATCGAGCGCATCGATCAACTGCAACCCGTGTTCGAGCGGATCAACCCCCAGCAGCGCACATGTCGGCTCAATGAAACTCACCCCGGACAGGACACGTACAGGGACGCCTTGCGCGCGCGCGCGGCGCAACAGATGGCGCGAGGTGGCTTCCGCCACCAGCGGATCTCCCGGAACTGCATACACCACCGGCTCACCGCCGCGCGCGCGCGCGATCAGGGCATCGGCGATCCGCTCATACACCTCGTCGAAACGCTCCGCCCGCTCGTACAGATCGTCGAACGCATGGACGGCAATGCCCGACGGCAGCGCGGTAACTGTCGGGTGCACAGCCGTACGCAGATAGAGCATGCGCGTCGTGGAAATCACCTCCCACGCCGCGCGCGTGATCATGCCGGGATCGCCGGGACCAAGTCCAACAATCGTGATCATGGCGCTGGTGTCGGTAGCGGAGCAATCGTCGGCAGCGGCTCGGGCGACGGCGTCGGGAAGACCGGCTCGACCAACCGTTGCTCCTGAATCGCCTTCTCGCGCTCGCTCTGCAACAGACGTTCGAACGCAGTTTGCTGCTCGAACGGCAGTTCCTGCGCAACACGCTGTTCAATGACCGCCTGAGCGTCCGCCGGATCAAGCGCGGGCGCCTGTCCACGCGACACGAGTCGGATCACATGCCAGCCGAACTGCGTCTGCACCGGGGTCTTCGTCGTTTCGCCCGGTTGCAGGTCTTCGAACATTGCTTTGTCGAACTCAGGAACAAACTGACCCCGCTGGATGTTCTCATACACGCCGCCATTGTTCGCCGAGCCAGGGTCCTGCGACAATTCTTTCGCCAGATCGGCGAACGCCTCGCCCTTGTCGAGACGCTCAATCACCTGTTTCGCCTCGTCTTCGGTCGCCACCAGAATGTGCGCCACGGTTGCCACATCGACCATCCGCTGCGTATCTGCCATCACCTCATCGGTGATCCGCTGGCGAATATCATTCTCGGAGACCAGCGTTTCACCGAGTTTCTGGCGCGCCAGAAAGTAGGTCACGAACAGGCGGAACTCCGGCGACGCCTCCCCCGGCAAACCGAGTTGCTCCTGGATCGCCTGTTCGAGCGACATCCCGCCTCCCATCTGGATCTGCTGGCGGAACCGCTCGATCTGATCGTTCACCTCGCCGTCGCTGACGGTAATGCCGCGCTGACGGGCAAGACCGAGGGTCAACTGCTGATCGATGAACTGTGATACCAGTTCACGTTCGATATCGAGGCGCGACGGCAGTGGAAACCCCATCCCTGCCTGTTGCGCAAATCCTTTCTCGATGCGATCAATGCGCTGATCGAGTTCCTGGCGCGTCAGTGTGACATTATCGACCCTGGCGACGGTCTGAGCGCCTGCGCCGCACGCAGCCAGCGCCAGCGCGACCAGAAATGCAGCGATGGCATGTTTGAAGCTCACGGAAGGTCCTTTCACCACAGAAGAAATAAACCGTATGCAATCGTGTCCAAACGGACGTTATTCGGCGTTCAGCGAGAGCACCGCCATAAACGCTTCCTGCGGTATCTCGACGTTGCCGACCATTTTCATGCGCTTTTTACCCTCTTTTTGCTTTTCGAGCAGTTTCCGTTTGCGCGTGACATCACCGCCGTAACATTTGGCGAGCACGTCTTTGCGCATTGCCCGGATCGTTTCGCGCGCAATCACCTTACTGCCAATCGCCGCCTGAATCGGCACCTCGAACATCTGCCGCGGAATCAGTTTGCGCAACCGCTCGACCAGCGCACGCCCCTGGGCATAGGCGGAGTCGCGGTGAACGATCAGTGACAGCGCATCGACCGGTTGACCGTTCACCAGGATATCGAGTTTCACCAGATCGGCGGGTTGATACCCGGCGAGGGTGTAATCAAGCGAAGCATACCCCTGGGTGCGCGACTTCAACTGATCATAGAAATCAACCACAATTTCCGAGAGCGGGATTTTGTACTTGAGGGCGACACGCTGCGGATCAAGGTGCTCCATCGTCTCGAAGACACCACGCTTGCCGGTCGCCAGTTCCATGATCGAGCCGATGTAGCGCGTCGGCGTGATGATCGTGATCAGCATGATCGGCTCTTCGATCGACTCGATCCGCCCCGGATCCGGCATATCGGCAGGATTATCGACGGTGATGACATCCCCGTTGGAGAGGAGCACCTGGTATTCGACGCTTGGCGCGGTGATCAGCAGGTCAAGCCCGTATTCGCGTTCCAGCCGTTCGCGCACGATTTCCATGTGCAGCAGTCCCAGAAAGCCGCAGCGGAAGCCAAATCCAAGCGCCGCCGACTTTTCGGGCACAAACGAGAGCGCTGCATCGTTGAGTTTCAACTTCTCAAGTGCGTCGCGCAGGTCGGTATAGGCATTCGTGTCTACCGGATAAAGACCTGCGAAGACCATCGGTTTGGCGGGACGGTAACCGGGAAGCGCAATTTCAGCCGGCGCATCAGCAAGGGTGATCGTATCCCCTACCTGGCATTCGCCGATCTGCTTGAGACCGGTGGCGACATACCCTACCTCGCCGGTATCGAGCCTGTCGAGCGGCGTCATGTGCGGACGAAACGCACCTACTTCCAGTGCTTCCGCTTCGGCGCTGGTCCCAAGCATGCGCAAACGCGCGCCAACAGGGAGCGTGCCGTCCACAACCCGCACGTAGGCAATGACACCCTTGTATGGATCGTAGTGGCTATCGAAGATCAGCGCGCGCAGCGGTCGGTCGTGCTGACCGTGCGGTGGCGGGATGCGCTCGACAATCGCTTCGAGCAACTCATCGACCCCGATGCCTTGCTTGGCAGAGACGCGCAGCACATCCTCGGCGGGCAACCCCAACACCTGTTCGATCTCCATGGCGACATGGTCCGGGTCAGCGCCGGGCAGGTCGATTTTGTTGAGCACCGGGATGATCGTCAGGTCGTTTTCCAGCGCCAGGTAGACGTTCGCCAGCGTCTGCGCCTCGATGCCCTGCGAGGCGTCGACCACCAGGATCGCGCCTTCGCCGGCAGCCAGCGCGCGCCCGACTTCAAAACCAAAATCGACATGACCCGGCGTGTCGATCAGGTTGAATTGATACGTCTGACCATCGCGCGCCGTGTAGTGCATGCGCACAGCCTTACTCTTGATGGTGATGCCGCGTTCGCGCTCCAGGTCCATCGCGTCGAGCACCTGCTCGCGACGCTCGCGCTCACTGATCGTCCCGGTCATTTCGAGCAGACGATCCGACAGGGTGGTTTTGCCGTGGTCAATATGCGCAATGATCGAAAAATTTCGGATGTGCTGCTGATCTGCCATGCTGATAGTTCCATAAACGCTGCATGCTCACTCCAACAGGTTGGAAGTATAGCAGATGCCGTGATGCCCCGCAACGATATGGAACGAAGTACGTGTTCATATTTCTCCTGGGAGCGAGGGCATCTTGCCCTTGTAGACGCGACGAGGGCGGGACGCCCCTGCTCCCAGGCGCGGGTATCACTGTGATCGTCGCCTGGTTGACAGACGCCACACTCATCGAGATAATCGGCGCCGATGGATAGACGGATGATCAGAACGTCCTCTGGCAGCGAAACGATCCGGTTGCTGCGCGACCGCGCACTGCACGGGTTGCTGGCGCTGTTCGTTCTGCTACTGACGCTGGTCGCTCAACTGCCGCAGCGATATGTCATCGATGTCGGGCGCGAGGATGGTCCGGGCAGCGATCTGCCGCTCGTGCGCGGCATGTTTCCCGTCGAGGAGTCGCCATTCGGCGTATTCCGCTGGACAACCGAACGTGCCGGGATACGACTTCCAGGCTTCGGTCAACGCGCGCTGACGCTGATGCTTCGCACGCTGCCGGTGAACGATGAGGTGGCAACCCGCGGCGCACGTGAACTCGAACTCTGGTCATCCGGTCGGCAGATTGCGTCGCTGCCGGTGCGCCAATCCGGGGCAATATACCGCGTCCTGATCCCGCCTCCCGCCGATATGTCCGGCGATCATCAGATTGAGATCCACAGTGCGACGGTCACGCCAACCGGCGACCGCCGCGCCATTGGAACGCCGCTGACGACCGTGATTGTCGCGGTCGAAGCCAGACCGGCATTGCCGTCCTGGCGTTCGATCCTCGGCTGGTCGGTCGCAGGACTTATCCTGTGGATCACACTGCGGCAGGCAGGGTTCGCAGGCACGGGCGCTCTGACGATCATGACGCCGCTCCTTGGGCTGGCTGTCTGCGGCGCATGGCTCGATCCGCCACGCTTCGCATTCGGCACTGTTCCTGCGCTGATTGCTCTGGTCGTCGGGTGGATGCTGGTTATCGCGCTGCGCGCTGCACCGCACACGTTGCGACGCGCAGGGCTGGCGCTCGGTGCAGTGACGACGGTGCTGTGGCTGATTGACTGGCAGGGTCCGATCATCGATCTGGGACGGGCGGCTGCCAGTGTGCGCGCAGCGACGGGACTGGCGGCGCTGGCTTTCCTGAGCGCGGCTGCGATTCGTCCGGCGCTGACAGGCGCGCTGGCGCGTCTGGGAGTCACAATCCCGGCAACGCACTGGCGCTGGTTGCTGCTGATCATTGTGATCGTCTTCGCCACGCGCTACGGCGGCAAAATCTACCCCGACTCGATGCCCGGCGATATTGGATTCCACGCCAATCGCTTCGCCGAGACGGTGTGGGGCAGGGTGATGCTGGTGTCGCGCAACCGCGGCGTCGATTTCCCCTATCCGCCAGCATTCTACCTGATCCTGGCGCCTTTCACGCTGCTCGACATCGACCGACGGGTGCTGCTGCACCTTGGCGCGGCGCTCCTCGATGCCTTCAGCCCGTTGCTGGTGTACATCCTGACGACGGCAGTGATCTCAAAGCCGCAAAATGAGCGATTACGCTGCAACTTCAGCGACCCTTTTCCTATACCGCTGGTCGCAGCCGCACTGTATGGGTTTACGCCTGCCGGGCACCTGACGACGTGGTGGAATTTCAGCACCCACATCTTTACCCAGTGTGCGCATCTGCTTTTGATCACCCTGCTGGTTCTGTTCTGGAAACCGATTGGCAGTGCTGCGTCGGCGCATCGCTCACCGCCGGACTCAGCACATTCTGCGGTTCTGCTGTGCGCAATGCTGGTGATCGCACAACTCCTTGTCTACCTGGGACACTTTGGGTTCTGGATGAATATGTCGCTGCTGGGCGGCTTCGGGCTTGCCGTTCTGCTTGCGACGGTGCGCCGTCGGCGCGCTGTACCGGTCCGGGCGATTGTCATCTACGGCATCGCCTTCGTGGTGGCACAGGTTATCGCCGTCCTGTTCTTCTACAGCGCCTACACCGGCATGTTTGCGCAACAACTCGCGGTAACCGCCGCCGGAGGATTGACCGGTCTGGCAGGACGGGCGCCAGCATCGTTCGAGACGCTGTGGAACACACTGTGGGACGCAGGGTTCCGCCAGCACTACGGTTTTTTTCCGCTGGCGCTGCTGCCCGCAGGCATCCTGTGGTTGATCACGCGATCTTCTGGCGCAGAAAACGAACATCGGCGACCTGCCGCGATCCTGGCGATCGGGACGATCCTCATCGCCGGAGGTTTCGCGGCGCTGCCATTTCTCAGCGGCTCCACCCTCTCAACGCGCTGGCTGATGTTCTCCGCCTGGCTCGTGGCGCTGAGCGCGGCAATGAGCGCGGCGGCGCTCTGGCGCTGGGGATGGGCGGGGCGCGCAGTGACGCTCGCAGCCGGCGGATATGTTTTCTGGGTGACTGTCAGCACGTGGCTTGCCGCGCTGCTGTGGCGCGTGCGTCCACCCGAACCGTTTTAGCGCATGCGTGTGAGTAGTGGTATACTGGCTATGCAATCTCCACCCGCTCTTCTGAACGCCGGAACGATCAGCAGCGACAAAGGGGACGCGCATGAAACGGATTGTGAGTATCAGCCTTGGTTCTGCACGACGCGATTACCGATTTGTTACGACTGTTCTGGGGCAACCGATCGAAGTGCGCCGCATCGGCACAAATGGCGACACCGCCCTGGCTGCGTCACTTGTGCGCGACTTTGACGGCAAAGTGGATGCCATTGGTCTTGGTGGATTGACGTCGGTCTTCCATGTTGGCGCGGCGCGTTACCCGCACCACGAAGCCATCTCGATCGCGCGCCAGGCGCGTCGCACGCCGGTGGTCGCTGGCAACCTGATCAAACAGACCCTCGACCGCTGGTGTGTGCAACAGGCGAATCAGGCGCAGCGCGGCATGTTCAACTACCGCCGGATTCTCGTCACCAGCGGGATCGACCGCTACGCGCTGGCGCAGGCGCTGGCGCAGTACGACGCTGAGTTGCGCTTCGCCGACCCGGTCGTTCACAGCGGGTTGCCGTTCCTGCCGCTGCCGCGCACCATCGCCCAACTCGATATGTATGCGGCGACGACGCTGCCGATTGCGGCGCTGCTGCCATACCGCGTGCTGCATCCGGTGGCGCTGGGGAGCGAAGGGCACGATGCGCGCGCCGAAAAGCACTTTGCCTGGGCGGACGTGATTGCCGGCGATTTTGCCTACATTCGGCGTTTCGCACCGCGCGATCTGAAGAACAAGGTGATCGTCACCGACGACCCGTCGCCCGACGAGATCGAAGACCTGCGCGCACGCGGCGTTCGCACCCTGGTTACCCTTTCGCCGCGCCTGGAAAGCCTGGAACCGGCGCAGCGCTCATTCGTCTCCGCCGATGTGCTCGAAGCGATTGTCGTGGCGATCCTGGAGTCGGGACCAACACCGACCGAAGGAGACATTATCAACTTCATCGATGAGGCGGAGTGGGGACCGGAGGTTATCACCCTCAGCGATACGGCGGAGAAACCACGGTTCGCATTTGTGATCCATCCGCTCTCCCCGAAGTATATCGCCAACCACCCGCGCTTCCGCTTCACCCGTTACCTGCCGGAGCGCCTGGTCGAACGGGTCGCGGCGCACTTCCCGCCGATGTATATCTCGAAGATCCGCGGCATCCGTTCGCAGGCGACGGGTGAGGAGATCGAGGGACTGTTGTTCACCCTCGGAGCGACCCCGCGCGAACTGATGCGCCACGACACCTCATTCACCTATCGCCGCCTGATCAGGTGCGCCCGCATGGCGGAACGCATGGGCGCAAAGATCATGGGGCTTGGCGCATTTACGTCGGTGGTGGGTGATGCCGGCATTACCGTGGCGCAGAAGAGCGATATCGGGATCACATCGGGCAACTCGCTGACTGTGGCAGCCACGCTCGAAGCGGCCAAGCAGGCGGTCATCAAGATGGGCGCCACCGACCTGACACGCGGCAAAGCGATGGTCGTCGGCGCTACCGGCTCGATCGGTTCGGTCTGTGCGCGCCTGTTGGCGCAGGCGATCGGTGACGTGGTGCTGGTGGCGCCGCGCGTGGAACGCCTGCTGGCGCTCAAGAAGCAGATCGAAGCGGAAACGCCCGGCGCACGGGTGACGGCGACGACCAGCGCCGATGCATATCTGGCGGAATGTGATCTGATCGTCACCACGACATCGGCGTTGAGCGGCAGAGTGATCAATGTCGATAAACTCAAGCCCGGCGCCGTCGTGTGCGATGTGGCGCGCCCGCCGGATGTGAAGAAAGAAGATGCAGCCCGCCGCCCCGATGTGCTGGTGATCGAGTCGGGCGAAATCCTGCTGCCCGGCGAACCCGACTTCGGCTTCGATATCGGACTGCCGCCCGGCACGGCGTATGCCTGCCTCTCTGAGACGGCGTTGTTGACCATGGAACATATGTACGGCGATTACACCCTTGGTCGAAACATCGAAATCGAAAAGGTCAAGGAAATGTACCGCCTGATGAAGAAGCACGGTCTCCAGCTCGCCGGTCTCCGCTCGTTCGACGAGTATGTGACTGACGAGATGATCGCAGAAAAGCGACGCCTGGCGGAGGAACGCCGACGCCAGATCGGACGTCCAGTTGGGACGATGTCGTGATATGCTTCTCGACCCCGCCATCGAAGCCGACATCCACGCGCTGGCGATGCGTTACGGAGCGCCACGCCGCATCGTCGCGCCGCTCGACGGCGCTTCCTTCGATCCGGTTGCGCGTTCTGACCGTTATGGTGAAGTCTGCATGGTGGTGCGGCGCGGCAACGGACGATTGCTCACGGCGATCAAAACGTTCTATCCCGCCGGGTGCTTCCGGTTGCTGACCGGCGGGGTCGCGCATGGTGAAACGATTGAAGCTGCGTTGCAGCGCGAGGTCGAAGAAGAAACCGGATTGCAGACTGTCATCCGGCGCTTTCTGGCAATCATCGTGTACCCGCCGCAACGGTTTGCAACTTTCGCCTTTCTGCTCGATGAGCGCGGCGGCGAACTCGGATCGCGCGACCCGCACGAGCGCATTGCTGCGTTCCGTGAGATCGACGTGGCGGAACTGCCACTCCTTGCGGCAACCCTCGAAGCGGCGCCGGATCGGTTCGATGACGAGATTGGTGGAAACTGGCGCGAGTGGGGGCGTTTTCGCGCTATTGTGCATCGTGTGGTCTACCAGGCGTTGAGCGATGATCAAGCAGCAGCGTGAGTTGATCGTTGCACCCCGCTACGCATGGCTGCGTCGGGTGGCATTGAGCCTGGCATTCGCCATCGCTGCCGGGTTGCTGGTGTTTATCGTAGCGCGCGGCATTTCTGGCGCGCTCCTGTTCATCGAACATCAGGAACTGGTGCGTTCGGCAGCCGCAGCGCTGCGCAACGGCATCGAAGGATTGCCGACCGCCGACCTGCGCGCAGCGCGGTTGCGTGCTGAACAGAGCGCGGAAACGCATATGCGCATTGGTCTGGCGCTGGCGTTCATCGTGGCAGCGATCACGGCGGCAGGCAGTTACCTCTGGCAGGAACAGCGCGCTGTACAGAATGAGCGCTAGCCGTCACTGCTCGGAGCACACAAAGCGCAAAGGTGCACAGGTTGCAACTCATTCAGTCTGAGGCGAACGTTTGCGCTCGATCTCAGACACAATGTCATCGACCGTCAGGTGACCAATAATCTGCTCTCGCTCCCCGGTATAGTCACCGTACCCAACCATGAACTGGTTGAGGAAACGCGCTGTATTGACCACGCCAATCTCACGGCATAAGAGTTTGATGGTAGAGACGGTTAGTTCTTGAAGCGGGACTGTTTGAGCGGTCATTGTGCAAGTTCTCCTGCTAACACCAATAACGACACGACCTTCACGCGCAGTCCTTCGATGACGCGCGCCCGGCGAAGAAGGCGATCATCACACGAGCAGAAGTAATCAGCGCCTGCTGCTTCCGCACAGGCGATATGGAGAGCGTCCATGCCGCGCAGGCCGCCAGCTTCGAGTTCTTTTGCGCGCATCGAGATGGCATGGTCAACCTGCACCCTGATCGCCGCGCCCGATACAATCTCAGCAACGTAGGCGCGCCGTACCGGATCAGGATTTTGAGCCAGTTCAAACTCGAGCGCTTCGGATGAGATTACCTCGATCTGGTGCTGTTCCCAGAGTGAAAGAAGAGCAAGGACTGCTTCCGACTCCAGCCGCACCCGCACCTGACTCTTGTTGTCCAGCGGGCGCTGAAAACAGCAGTTGTCCAGATAGACTCTCATGCTACCATTATACCTCGACGGACTGACTACCGCAGCGCTGTCAGGAGCGTGCATCCCGGCGCCGTTCATCAACGCTATCGTTACCGATTTATCGCCCGGAACGCATCGTCGCCTGTCAGCATCTTCCTGAGCGCTCACATTTCTCCTGGGAGCCAGGGCGTCATGATCTAAAGTCCGACATAGCCCGCGCAGGCGGGCTTCGCCTCGAAGAGCCGGAATAGAACACGGATTGGCACGGATAGGACGGATAAGCACGGATGAAGTTTTGTCTGCAATAGCCCGCGCAGGCGGGCTTCGCCTCGAAGAGCCGGAATAGAACACGGATTGGCACGGATAGGACGGATAAGCACGGATGAAGTTTTGTCTGCAATAGCCCGCGCAGGCGGGCTTCGCCTTGCATAGCCGAGGGCTTATGGTCTTTGAGTAATTATTCCGCCATAGCCCGCGCAGGCGGGCTTCGCCTTGGCTAGCCGAGGGCTTCAGCCCCACGGCTAGCGCGGGATAGCGGATTTATTTCTCAATCTCCATCAGCCCCACGGCTCATTCGGCATAGCGGATTATAGCAGTTCTCAGATACGTTGACCCCTGGTCGGGTCTGCCGTGTCGCGCGAGACACCCGCTTCCGCTGCGCTCCCCCATCTCCGCGCCTAGTATAATCTAACGGGACACGGTATACCGTTCTGCGCCAGGTTCACGAGATCGCCGCGGAGTGTTGGGTAGCCGTGTCCTTCAACGCGACCAAGCCGAACAGTTATCTGGGCCCTCAAACCCGCATATGCTAGCAAGGCTGGCGCCGTTTTCCTCAGGAGGTTCTGTGTATGGCTTCCCGTGAGTCGCTCTTTATCGGCATTGATGTCTCCAAACAGACGCTGGATGTGGCGTTTGGCGCCGACCCGCACGCGCCACGCGAGACGATACCGTCTACCGACGAAGGTGTCCAGCTCCTGGTCACGCGACTCCAGCGCCTGCAGCCGACCCTGATTGTGCTGGAGGCGACCGGCGGGCTGGAGCGCATGGTGTTCGCCCAACTGCTCCAGGCTGGCGTGCCGACGGCGCGGGTGCAGCCACGCCGCGTGCGCGCCCTGGCGCACGCGGAAGGACGCCAGGCGAAGACCGACCGCCTGGATGCCCGGTTGCTCGCCCGCTTTGCCGAACGGGTGCGCCCGCCGCACCACCAAGCGACGGACGAGCAGCGCGCATCCTTGCGCGACCTGCTGGTCCGGCGGGAGCAGGTGATTCAGATGCGGACGGCTGAGATCAATCGGTTGACGGCTGCCGCGCCGAACCTCCGCCCGGGCATCCAGCAGCATATTGATTGGCTGGATCAGGAGATCCGTGCGCTTGAGCAGGAACGCGACAACGAGGCGGAGCGCACCGACGAGGTGCGCCGGAAACGGGAGCTGCGCGAAAGCGTGCCCGGCATCGGCGCGATCACCGCACTGAACCTGCTGCTCCGCCTGCCCGAACTGGGGACCATCAAGCGCACGGAAGCGGCGGCCGTTGTGGGCGTTGCGCCGTATGCCAATCAGAGCGGCGCACAGCACAAACCCCGGCATATCTCCGGCGGCAGGAGGGATGTGCGCAGCGTGTTGTACATGGCGACCCTGGCGGCCACGCGGCGCCGTCTGGTCAGGCGCGCCTTCGATCAGCGCCTGTGTCAAGCTGGCAAGCCGCGCAAGGTCGCCATCGTCGCTGCGATGCGCAAGCTGCTGACTATTCTCGGCGCAATATTGCGTCAGCAAAAGCCCTGGGATCCGGCTGTGCATACGAGCGCCCCTTGACAAGCAACACAGTTACTCCGCGTGAGCCGGTCTGATACGCACAGAGACGCGGAACACATGGAGGGATGGCGCACACGGCGTCTGCTTTCGATGGCAGGTGCAATCCTGCCCAACAAGACCAATCTTTGTGAGAACTGCTATAAATCCTCAATCTTCATTAGCCCGACGGCTAGTACTTGACCACACTGGTCTCATAGGGTATTCTTTCTTCCACACTCCTCTCGTGGAGTGAAGGAGCCATGCCCAGACCCAAAGCATACGTGGTGACGCTGACCGAAAAGGAGCGCTTGTCCCTGCTTGATCTCCTGAAGAAGGGGGAAGTGAACGCCCGGATGGTTACTCGGGCCCGGATTCTGCTCCTTTCAGCAGAGGGCGCGACCGATCAATCGATAGCCGATGTGCTCAAGGTGAATCCGCAGACGGTGCGGAACATCCGAAAACGGTTCGTAGAGGAGGGGCTGGAAGCCGCTTTGCAGGAGCGCCCCCGGCCTGGCGCCCAGCCGAAACTGGACAGCAAACAGGAGGCGTTCCTGATCGCCCTGGCCTGCAGCGCGCCGCCGGAGGGCCGGGAGCGCTGGACGATGCAGCTCTTGGCCGACCGGCTGGTGGAACTGAAGATTGTGGAATCCATCTCCGACGAAACGGTGCGGCGGGTGTTAAAAAAAACAACCTTAAGCCCTGGCAGAAGCAGCAGTGGCGCC
The DNA here is from genome assembly GCF_000016665.1 of Roseiflexus sp. RS-1. Classification (NCBI taxonomy): domain Bacteria; kingdom Bacillati; phylum Chloroflexota; class Chloroflexia; order Chloroflexales; family Roseiflexaceae; genus Roseiflexus; species Roseiflexus sp. RS-1. Next base: position 1,632,522 of record NC_009523.1, on the reverse strand, counting down.
TTGGACAGATTACTGCGGACTTCCTCTGGCGCATGGAAGATGTGCTGGACCTGTACGCCGAACCTTACGACCCACGACGACCGGTCGTCTGCTTTGACGAACGGCCGTATCAGTTGGTGGCGGATGTCCAGGCGCCCCTGCCGATGGAGCCGGGGCGTCCGCAGCGGGTGGACGACGAATATGAGCGGCAAGGATGCTGCAACCTGTTTTTGATCTTTCAACCCCTGACGGGCTGGCGGGAAGTCCACGTGACGGAGCGGCGGACGAAGGAGGACTTCGCCCGCCAAATGAAATGGCTGGTGGATGAAGTCTTCCCGGAGGCAGAGGGGATTCGCGTGGTGCTGGACAACCTGAACACCCATACCCCAGCTGTTCTGTACCAGACTTTTCCACCAGAGGAAGCCCGACGGCTGACACGGAAGTTGGCGTTTCACTCTACGCCGAAGCATGGCAGTTGGCTGAACATGACAGAGATCGAGTTCTCCATCCTGGCTCGCCAATGTCTGGATCGGCGTCTGCCGGATATAGAGAGCGTACGCCGAGAGGTAGACGCATGGGCAAAAGCCCGTAGTGAAGTCCGGGCTACCGTGCAATGGCGGTTCACCACGGCCAATGCCCGGCTCACGTTTCGTCGCTTTTATCATCAGTAATCAGTGTGGTCAAGTACTAGTGCGGTATAGCGGATTAAATGCTCAATCTCCATCAGCCCCACGGCAAGGGCGCATACCGGATTAAGTGCTCAATTTCCATATAAGCAGGGAGTGCGCACGACCACAATGCGCAACAACCGCTGTAACCCCGCGCCGGAATCTGCATCTATACGGATGAAAGACACTGCAGAAAGGCTTCGAATATGAGCGAGACGAAGCCACAGCCACGAGTCATCATGTTCACCACGCCGACCTGCTCGTTTTGCAATGCGGCGAAAAACTACTTCCGGCAAAAAGGGATCAAGTTCAAGGATGTCGATGTGAGCAAAGACCCCGCCGCTGCGCGCGACATGGTGCGTCGCTCAGGGCAGCAGGGCGTACCGGTCATCGACATTGGCGGCAAGATCGTCGTTGGCTTCGACCGCCCCAACATTGATCGCCTGCCGGACATCAAATAGCGACGTCAGATCAGACAAGTTTCGGATAAGGAGCAGACCAGCCATGAGCGCAAATGGAACCGAACCCGGTATCCAGCCACCGGGCGCACGTGTCCTGTTGAAACCTATTGAACAGGACGACCGCACGAGCAGCGGCATCTACCTGCCGGACACTGCGAAAGAAAAGCCACAACTCGGCGTTGTCATCGCGGTTGGCGACGCCGATGATATCAAGGTGCAGGTCAACGACAGGGTATTCTTCGCAAAGTATTCGGGCACGGAGATCACCTGCAAAGGCGACACCTTTTTGCTGATGGACGTCGGCGACCTGCTGACGCGCGTGACGAACTGATTCCTGGAATCAACCACAATGTTGCGGTGATGGGTGGCACGGAGCGCGGGTGTCCCGCCCTTGTGAGACAGCCAAAGGCACAATGCCCGCGCTCCGTAACCAATCGTATCGTTGCACCGTGCCTCGCGCTGTACCGCGCACCCCGCGCTACGGTTTGCCGGCGGTTATCGCCTGGCGGCCATCACTTATTGGCTATCGACTATCGGCTATCGGCTATCGGCTATCGCCTCTCGCCTCTCGCCTCTCGCCCCTCGCCCCACCCCGCCCTACGGCTTGCCGGGGCAGGTGGCATGGTACGGCGCCTCAGGACCCACATACTGCCGCCATTCCTCCCGCGTCAGGTTGCGCGGCAGGCGGCGACAGGCTTCAGCGATCAGGTCCTCCGGGCGCCACCACCAGACCCGCGCCGTGCCATCCCCACTCCCGCTGACCACGTACTGCCCGTCGGGGCTGAACGCGACGGCGAGCACCTCGCCGTCGTGGGTCATGCGGGCGACTTCGCGCCCGGTGTCCGCCTCCCAGACCCGCGCCGTGGTATCCCAACTTCCGCTGACCACGTAGCGCCCGTCGGGGCTGAACGCAGCATCGTACGGAGCGTGGGTCAGTCGGGCGACTTCGCGCCCGGTCACCGTCTCCCACACCCGACTCCCGCTGACCACCAACCGCCCGTCGGGGCTGAGCGCAACGTCGGTCACATTGTCATCGTGGGTCATGCGGGCCACTTCGATGGGCAACAGCTTTAACCCGCGACGTATGAACTGGTTGGCTTCGAGCAATGGACCGCCGCGCTGCAAGGCTTCCACCCCTAGCAGCGTGCCGATGAGTGGACCCTGCGGGATGCGATCAAACACCAGTTGTCCAGTTGCCACCATCTGCAGCGCCTGCGCCAGGGTGCGCTGCACTGCTGCCTCGGCTTGCGCCGTGGCACGCATACTGGCTTCCCGTACTGCTGTGTTGCGCTGTGCTTCTGCCTCAGCCTGCGCTGTGGCCTGCACTGCCAGCGCCGCCTCGTGCTGACTGAGAGCGTCGTTGCGCTGGCTCCAGAAGGCAACGGCCAGCCACGAGGCGATCAGCAAGCCAGCCGCCAAACCAAGAATGGTCTGCCGTTGTGTCCGCTCCTGTCGCTCGGGTTTCTCGTTCATCGCAATCACCTCTGTCGATCAATCTCGTGACCGTTCTGGCGTTCCGGTTCCGCCTGCTGGATTCGTGAACGATACCTTCGCGTTGTTGCGAGCATTCGGGTGGCGTATCTGATGATTGCACGCCGCCGACACCGCCGCCTACCATACATCCTTATCCTTACTACACAACGGTGTTCGCGCCCAACTTTGGCGCTGTGCGGAATGTCGCACGCCAGGATCGTGGGAACATGCGGACGAGATACCCGCATATCCGGTCTGCACGTGGCTCAATGATGCTCCACTTCGTTGTGGAAACACCAGGATGGCAGGAATGGTATGCGAACCACCCTCTTCAGCTCACCACGGCTCTTCCGTACCTTCTACACGTCTTAACACTCCGATAACCGCCGTTGGCGTCTTTGATGCGACTGTGCTATAATCGCGCCGACTCCAGAGAAACGGCTTCAGTGCGCAGATCAGTGCGTGGCGGCGCTACATCGTGCGTGGATGAAGCCGTATGCAGATTCCTTATCCGCACCCGTTGCAGGTGCACCAATCCAGGAGGCGAGTATGCGCAAGTCACTCTCGTTCATCACGTTGCTGCTCGTTGCGGCGCTGATTGCCGCGTGTGGCGGGCAGCAAGCCGGACCGCAACCGACCGCCGCTCCAGCAGCGACCACCGCCCCGGCTCAACCCACCGAAGCAGATTGCCCCAAACCAGAAGTGCTGTGCGTCGGTCTGGTCACCGACGTCGGCGAAATTGACGACAAAAGCTTTAACCAGTCGGCGTGGGAAGGCGTCAAGCGCGCTGAGCGCGAACTTGGCGCGATCGTCAACTATGTCGAGACGAAGGACGCCAAGGATTACGATGCCAACATCGCGCTGTTCACCGAAAAAGGGTACGATGTCATCGTCACTGTCGGCTTTGCGCTCGGTGAGGCGACCGCCAAAGCCGCTGCGGAAAATCCGAATGTGAAGTTCATCGGCGTCGATCAGTTTCAGGCAACGGAAATCCCCAACGTCGCCGGTCTGATCTTTGCGGAAGACAAGGCGGGCTTCCTTGCTGGCGTCCTTGCAGCCGAGATGTCGAAGAGCAACAAGATTGCCGCCGTACTTGGCACGAACCTGGTTCCGCCGGTTGTCGCCTTCAAGGAAGGGTACGAGAACGGCGCGAAGTATGTCAAGCCCGACATCCAGGTGATTTCAACCTACCATCCGGGCGGTCTCGATACGGCGTTCACCGATCCGAAGTGGGGCGCCGATCAGGCGAAACTGGCGATTGACCAGGGCGCCGATGTGATCTTTGGTGCAGGCGGGAAGACCGGCAACGGCGCGCTGATCGAGACGGCGGCGAATAAGGGCGTGTACTGCATCGGCGTGGATACCGATCAGTGGGAGACGGTTCCCGAAGCGCGCCCATGCCTGATTTCGAGCGCCATGAAACTGATCACACCGGGCGTTTTTGATCTGATCTCGAAGGCGAAGGAAGGGAACTTCCCGTCAGGCAACTATGTCGGTGAAGTCGGACTGGCGCCGTTCCACGACTTCGATGCGCAGATTCCGGCTGAGGTGAAGGCGAAGATCGCCGAGATCGACAAGGGTCTGCGTGACGGCTCAATTTCGACCGGCTATAAGCCGTGAGATAGACCGGGCTATCTCCTGATACGGACATAGCCCGATTGATCGTTCGTGTACGCCGCGCAGAACCTCGCGTCGCTGTCTGCGCGGCATTTTCCCATCTTACCCATCCCCATCAGGAGCCGCGCGATGGAACGTGCTGAGTCGCAATCTCCCCCCCGGATGGATCGCCGGATTCAGATATGGGGTATGGTGCGTGCCGCTATTGTGCCGATGGCGTCGGTGGTTGTCGCGCTGGTGATCGGCGCCGCGATTATTGCACTCTCCGGGGCGAATCCGCTCGTGGCGTACAGCGCGTTGTTCGAAGGCGGGCTGGGGAGTGGGCGGGCGTTCTCGCGCACGCTCGAAAAAGCGACGCCGCTGATCTTCGGCGGTCTGGCGGTATCGCTGGCGTTCAAGTGCGGTTTGTTCAACATTGGCGCCCAGGGACAGTTGCTCCTGGGCGCTGTGTTTGCGGCATTTATCGGTTTCAGCCTGCCGGGGCTTCCGTCTGCGCTGCACATCCCGCTGGCGCTGCTGGTCGGCGCGCTCCTGGGCGCCTTGTGGGCGGCGATTGCCGGTGCGCTCAAAGCGTTCACCGGGGCGCACGAGGTGATCACGACGATTATGCTCAACTTCGTCGCCTTCAATCTGACCGACTGGCTGGCGGATGGACCCTGGAAGGATCGCACGCCGGGGAATATCGTGGCGCGTACCCCGGCGGTTGCGCCCGAAGCGCGCCTGCCCGATATTGCCGGGGCGCCGCTGGGGATCATCCTGGCAGTGCTGGCGGCGATTGCGGTCTGGTGGCTGATCTGGCGCACCACGATCGGTTTTGAGTTGCGCACGGTCGGGCAGAATGCCAGCGCGGCAAAGTATGCCGGCATTTCGGTGCGCCGGATGACCGTGCTGGCGATGGTTGCCAGCGGATTTCTCGCCGGGCTGGGCGGCGCCGTCGAAACGCTGGGTGTGGTCGGGCGGTTTCAGCCGGGGTTCAATGTCGGGCTTGGGTTCAATGCCATCACCATTGCACTGCTGGCGCGCACCAATCCGATTGCGGTCATCCCGGCATCGCTGCTGATCGGCATGATGCAGGCGGGCGCCAGTCGTATGCAGTTCAATTCGGGCGTGGCTTCCGAAATTATCGATGTTATCCTGGCGTTGATCCTGTTCTTCGTCGCTGCCGACAGCCTTATTCGCCGGGTGCTGCGCCTCCGCGCCGAAGAGGGCGAACGGGTGACGCTGAGCAGCGGTTGGGGATCGTAGCGGGAGGGCGGTATGCAGATCACCGGTAGTATGGCGCGACCGGCAGCGGCGCGGATTCCCTGGCTGACGATCGGGGCGTGGGGCGCGCTGGCGATCCTGGTGCTGATTGCCTATATGCGCGCACCGCAGGCGACAACCGCTGTGCTTACCTCGACAATCCGCCAGTCTACGCCGATCATTCTCGGCGCACTGGCAGGCATCATGTGTGAACGGTCGGGCGTGATCAACATCGGCATCGAAGGAATGATGCTGATCTCCGCCTTTCTCGGCTTTCTGTTCAATGTGTGGACCGGTGATTTGCTCCTGGCGACACTCGGCGCATTGCTGGTCGGCGCAGCGGTCGGTGCGTTCCACGCGCTGATGGCGATCACCCTCAAGGTCGATCAGATTATCGCCGGTACGGTAATCAATATCCTGGCAGTCGGAACGACCGGCTATTTCTACCAGCAGGGGTTGACAACCCGTGGGAAGTTGACTCCGGTGAGCATTCCTTTCCTCGCCGACATTCCAATCATCGGTCCGGTCTTCTTCAGCAATCCGCCGATCACCTATGCCTCGCTGATCCTCATCATTGTCATTCACGCGCTCCTGTTTCGCACTGCCTGGGGATTGCGCACCCGCGCCGTCGGCGAGCATCCGGCGGCTGCTGATACGGTTGGCATTGCGGTCAATCGGGTGCGCTACATCAATGTCATCATCGGCGGCATGCTCGCAGGGCTTGCGGGCGCCTTTCTTACACTCGAGTCGGTCGGCTCGTTCGAGCGCAATATGACCAATGGACGCGGTTTCGTGTCGCTGGCGGTGATGATCTTTGGGAAGTGGACGCCGTTCGGTGCGTGGGGCGGTTCATTGCTGTTTGGGTTTGCGAATGCAATGCAATCGCAGATCCAGTTTCTCAAAAATCAACTGCCGCCCTGGCTGGCGTGGATCGGCGATCTTCCGCCGCAGTTCATCGGGATGCTGCCGTATGTGTTGACGATTGCCGTGCTGGCAGGGTTCGTCGGTCGCGCCCGTCCGCCCGCAGCGATCGGAAAAGTGTATGAGAAGGAATAACAATAACAATGAGCGCCGGGTCTGAGATTGTTCTTGAAGCACGCAATATCACCAAACGTTTTCCCGGTGTGGTCGCCAACGAGAACGTTAGCCTGAAACTGCATCGCGGCGAGGTGCTGGCGCTCCTCGGCGAGAATGGCGCCGGTAAGACGACGCTGATGAATATCCTCTACGGCATGTACCATCAGGACTCAGGCGAGGTGTTGATCCGTGGCGAGCCAGTGCGGATCAGCGGACCAAGCGACTCGATCAGGCGCGGGATCGGCATGGTTCATCAGCACTTTATGCTCGTGCCGGTCTTTACCGTTGCAGAAAATATCATCCTCGGCGCAGAAACCGGCAACGGTCTCTTCCTCGACCTCAACGTCGCCCGCCAGCAGATCCGTGAACTGTCGCAGCAGTATAACCTCGCCGTCGATCCCGATGCGTATGTGAAAGATCTCTCGGTCGGTCAGCAGCAACGGGTCGAGATCATCAAAGCGCTCTACCGCAAAGCCGACATCCTGATTCTCGATGAGCCGACGGCAGTGCTGACGCCGCAGGAAACTGAAGAACTCTTCGCAATCATTCGTTCGCTGACGGCGCGTGGCGCATCGGTCATTTTCATTTCACACAAGTTGAAGGAAGTGCTGGCGATTGCCGACCGGATTATGGTGCTCCGGCGCGGACGGGTCGTCGGTGAGACGACGCCGCGTGAAGCCACCGAACGCAGTCTGGCGGAAATGATGGTGGGTCGCAGCGTTATGCTGGAGGTTGAGAAGGGGGAAGCGCATCCCGGCGCGCCGGTGCTGACCCTCGATCACGTAACGGTGCTCGACGATCGGGGGCAGCAGGCGGTCAACGAGGTTTCGCTCGAAGTCCATGCTGGCGAAATCCTGGGGATCGCCGGCGTTCAGGGGAATGGTCAGACCGAACTGGTCGAGGCGATCACCGGTTTGCGCCCGGTTCGTTCGGGGCGGGTGCTGATCAATGGGCGCAATGTAACGAATGCGTCACCCCGTCGCATCAGCGAAACCGGGTGCGCGCACGTCCCGGAGGATCGCCAGGAAGATGGGTTGGTGCTGACCTACAGCGTCGCCGACAATCTGGTGCTCAATACGTACTACATGCCGCCGTTTGCGCACGGCATCGTGCGCGATGATCGCGCGATCCTTGACCATGCCAGCCAGTTGATTGAACGCTACGACGTGCGCACGCCCGGTCCGTTGACGCCGGTATCGGCGCTCTCCGGCGGTAACAAGCAAAAGGTCATTATTGCGCGCGAACTTTCGCGCGAGGGGCGCCTGTTGATTGCTGCCCAGCCCACCCGTGGCATTGATGTCGGCTCAATCGAGTTCATTCACCAGCAGATCATCGCCGAACGCGACCGGGGCGCCGCCGTGCTGCTCGTATCGGCGGAACTCGACGAGATTATGGCGCTCTCCGACCGGATTGCTGTGATGTACCACGGGAAGATCGTGGCGACCCTCCCTGCCGCCAGCGCCACGCGCGAGGAGTTGGGGCTGCTTATGGCAGGCGCGCAACCAACGAATGTTTCACACGAAGCGGTCACCGACGGGCGCGTAACGGTCAACGCTCAGCGTTGAGGCGTCTGGACGCGCTGCAGGTCTGGGTTGTCGCAGGCGCGCCGCCCGACCTTCGCCATATCGTACCAGGTGTCGCCGATCTTCACCCGCACCACATCGGCGGTAAAATCGTTGTTCGTGCCCTCTTCATCGCTGTTGGAGAAGAGCGACGACCCCACGCCGTAGATGTCCACCGGCACCCCAAGTTCCTCGAAGCGCCGGATCTTCTTCGGACCGAAACCGCCCGTTGCGACGATTTTTACGTCACGGCACCACTGTTGCGCCGGTTGCACCCATTCCGGCGGCAGCGTCCAGCGTTTCCAGGCGTCATCAATCGCCTGCCGCAGGTAGAAGACCAGGCGCGGCGTCACTCCCATATCCAGTTTGCGATTGCCAAGCGGCGGCACGCTCACATCGCGCAGTTTGTCGCTGGTGTCGGGGCGCACGCCAAACAGTTTGTAGCGCCGCGCCTCCGTCGTCTGACCGCTGTCCATCAGTTCGCGGTACCGCTGGAACATGGCATCCATCACCGCTAGCGTCGTGCCGATGCAGTCGTTCTCGAAGTCGATCAGCGCAATCCGCGGTATCTCGATCGGGCGCGTTTCGGCAAATGCCAGCATACACTCGACCGTATCGCCGAGAAATGCCGCAATTGCGGCATGAGCAATCGTGCCGCCGCCGAATCCACCCCACCAGTCGCCCTGTGCATCGGTCGAGATGAAGGCGCCGAGGGTCTTGCCATAGTCGAGATTAAAGCGCTGGACCGCAATGTTGTAGGCATAACCATCCGCTGCCTGCACCTCGTGGGCGTCGAAGCGCGCCGGAAAGAAGAGCACCGGCTTGCCGCGCGCCGCCACCAGCACATTGTAGACATTCGTGGCGATCCGTGTGGCGCGGGTGAGCGTACCGAGAGTCGGCGTTTCCAGAAGCGCAAAATCCCGGTATCGACCGCGCACGCGCAACACCGGTTGAACATTGAGCGGATCGCCGTCGTAGCGCACGATCACGCCGTCGTGGACGGCATCAACTTCGAGCTGGTCGTAGGTATTGACAAAGTTGCCCTGGTCGTCGAAGTAGCCGGTGCAGAGTTGCAGCATCGCCAGCGCCTTATCGACCCCTGCAACGACCGAGAAGGGACGACGACGGGTGAACCATTGCATTTCGACCTCGATGTTGCCGATATCGACATCGTGAAGCGGAATGCCAGCGTTCGCCAGCCGTGGCGAGATGCCGCCGAAACGGTAGCCACGCTTCGCCAGTGCGCTCAGCATGCCAACAATGTTCTCGAAGTACTTGTCGGAGTACCATCCGGTTCGCATCCGTTCGGCATCGAGTTTGAACGTCTCGTTCGTCAGGCGACGGTTGTCGAAGATACTCATTGCCTGTCATCCCCAGACTATTATTGTTATATTGACACTATTATGTGTATGATATGGAAAGATCGGGGATTTGTCAAGGAGGAGCGAGAGGGGTATAGCAGCGACTGCACTCTATAACTGTTCACACCTGGGGTAACACACGCGCCTGGGAGCGAGGGCGTCCCGCCTTCGTCGTGACTATGAGGGCAGGATGCGCTCCTCACGGCGGTCGATGTTTTGGCACGCCCCTGCGTGCCATCTCCCGTTTCAGCCATCAGGACGCCCAGACTCCCCCTTCTCCCCTTGTGGGAGAAAGGGGATGGGGGGATTTCACAGGGGTAGATGTTTTGGCACGCCCCTGCGTGCCATCTCCCGTTTCAGCCATCAGGATGCCCAGACTCCCCCTTCTCCCCGTGTGGGAGAAGGGGGCAGGGGGGATGAGGGGCAACGGTGCACGGGAACGCAAAACATCGCTCATCTCTCCCAAAAACTCTACACGTGAGAGAGGATGCCCCCGCTCCAGGGAGAAATGTGAACACTTACTGCACTCCTTGACATCGAACATATGTTCTTGTATACTGGTGCTGTACTCCAATCCGGTGTGAGCAGGATATGCCAGTCGCCAGCAGCGCAGTTCGTGGAGGCAGCGTCTATGTATATGATGTGGTTCGATGACAATAACAAGAAACCGGTCGCGCGGAAGATCGAGGAAGCGGTTGCTGCCTATGTGCGGCATTTCAAAACGCGCCCCAACGTCGTGCTGGTCAACGAGGCGGATCAGGTGCAGCTTCCCGACATTCGGGTGCGAGTTGCCAGTTACGTGCAACGCAACAATTTCTGGGTAGGATGGGAAGATACTGCCGCGATCAACGCTGCGCCGCAGGTCGCCACCACGGGCACTCGTTGACCGCTGCCCACGCCAGGGGGTTGGTCAGTCCCTGCAACGGTTTGCACCGCGGGTCATCGCGGAACACACAGTTGTTGCATGAATGCACCGGCGCATGGCACTGCCAGCAGAACGGTGCAACGCTGTAAAGCGTCGCCTGACATTGCCAGCACATGATCTCGACGACGTCATTCTCGTCATACGGCGGCGGCGGAACCCACGGACCCGACCGGTCGTGCGGCGTGGCAGGCGCGACAGGTATCGGCTCGGACGCGGAAGCGCTGCGACCCTGATCACGCAACCACGCCAGCCCCGCCTGAGCAGCAGCATTGCGCGGGTTGATCGCCAGCACATTCTCCAGCGCGATCTGCTGATCCGCCGGATCATCCACTGCCCCGCTCAACCAGAGCCACGCCTGCTCATTCTGCTCGTCATGCTCGATGACCTGCATGAGCAGGCGACGCGCTTCTTCGCGTCGTCCTTCGCTCAGCGCCAGCGCGCCTTCGTAGAGCCATCGCGCCAGGTCAACGTCGCTCATACTCAACGTATCTCGAACAGCACCACCCGCTCGATGCCGCTGTTCACGCCGCGCACCACCATCGACCACTGACCGGGCGGGGCATCGTCGGGTGCGATCCACGACCATTCCGCCCGACCATCGTTCACTGCTACCCGCTCGACAGTCGCCTTTTCGGCGCGCCCATCGGGGCGGTTGACCCAGAAAATGACCCCTTCTCGCCCCTGCAAGCCATCGGCAAAGAACTGGAAGAGCGAACCTGCCCGTCCACGTCCTGGATTGACCCCCACGGCGGCTGCCGGTCGTTCGACCGTGAATGCCAGCGTCTGCTCGAATCGGCTGTTCCCGCCGACGACGCGGAAGCGCCAGATGCCGGGCGCCGCATTGTCTGGCGCCGTCCATGCCCAATCGACGCGCCCGTTGAAGATCCGCGGTTGCTCGACCGCAACCAGCGTTTCCTCGCTACCCGGCGCAGTCAGAAAGAAGCCGATAGGATCATCGGGGGCGAATCCGGCGGCAAAGAACACAAACCGCGTGCCAGGTCGTCCGACGGCGGGGTAGGCATTGGCATCCGGCGCAGCTGGCGCCGGCGGGGGAAGAATGGTGAACACCCCAACACGCACGACGCCGCTGCGCTGACCGCGCGCTACCAGCGACCAGTTCCCCGACTGTGCATCTTTGGGCGCCGTCCAGCTCCAGGCGGCGCGACCGTCGCGCGCGACGCGCCGCTGCAGTTCGCTGTCGGGGCGCGCAGGCAGGGCGCGACCGTCGGGTGTGTTGACCCAGATATCGATCCGTTCGCCGCTCTGGAACCCGTCCGCCAGAAAATCGAAGCGTGTTCCTGCCTGCCCCGACGACGGATAGACCGAGGCAGGCAGGATCGAGGATTCCGCCGCTGCACTGCGCTGTGCAACCGGTGCCAGCAGCGCAACCAGCACGAGGAAGATCAGCCTGGTGTGTTTCATCGATGTGTCCAGAACGTCAGCCATTCGTTGTGTTGATCACCGATCCCTACACATCGCCATACTCATCGAGGAGTTCGCGCCACTCGCCCGACAACTCATCGCGCCGCGCAGCGTAGTAGATATGGTCGATGCCGTTCTCATCACGGTAGACCAGATCGACCTGCTTGCGCATCGGACGCATATACCCCAGATTGCCCCACCAGCGCACTTTGCTCTCATCGAGCGGCATATCCTGCAATGCCATGCGTGCGGCGTACTGTCGCACCGTTCCCTCCTCGATATCCTGGAGGCGCCATGGCGCATTGCTCAGTTCGCCGGTGCGCAGATTGCGGAAGACGAAGCGACGATCACCGTGCTCATCAACGATGATTTCGACGACCTCGATGCCGGTGCGTGGACGTGGCACGCGAATCAGATTCATCCACGCCTCGGTCAATTTCTCGCGGGGCACGCCGGGGTATTCCTTGATCTCGTCCCCCTCTTTGCTGCGCATCATCAGATCGAAATAGACATTGCCCTGCGCATCGCGTCCGATGCGCCAGACCCCGCCGCGCCCCCGCCAGCGCGGGCGTCGGTCGCCCCAGGGCGCCTCACTATGACCCGGTTCTTCGAACTGATCCGGATCGCCGGGTGGTGCATCGTCGCCGAACGAACGCGGCTCATGTTCGATTGCATCACCGGCGCGATCACTGATCAACGCCTGCCAGGCAGGACTCAACCCCCAATCCGAGACGCCAAAAAAGATATGGTCGATGACGCCATTGACATCACGATGCACCAGGTCGTACTTGGTGCGATTTCCCTGACGATAGGCGCGCCACAATCCCAAACGCCCCTTCCACTTCACCTGGCTTTGCAGGTCGATCCGTCCTTCGCGCACATCCTCGTACCGGCTGATGGCATATGCCCACAGTCCCTGCGCATGATCGCGCGTGACGCCTGAGGTGGTGCGCAGGTCGCGCACTTCGTATAACCAGACGCCTGCCCGTTTCTGCGCATCGACGATCTCCACGCCGCTGCGCGGCAGGTCCAGTTCCTGCCCATTGTCGAGCGGTGTGGCAGCGCCTTCCGCTAATGCGCGCCGGCAGAGTTGAATAATCTCGGCGCGATCGGCTATCACCGTCTTGCCTTCCTGACGGGTGTAGATCACACCGTTGCGCCCGACATACGGCGGTGACTCGGTGGCACGCACTTCGACGCGCAGCAGATCGCGCCCTTCATACGCGATCAGTTCAAATATCAGGTATGGCTGAGGCGTCAGGTTTTCCTGCACGCTGCGCCGCAACATTTCGCTCAACTGGTCGGGATGCTCGACGCCGGTCAGTTCGGCGCCCGTGCCGCCGACGATCAGTGTTCCACCGCCGACATTCGCCAGCGCTGCGACATCCTGCCAGAGCGTCTCGGCATCGGTCTCCGCACGCAACACCTGCCGATCACTCTGAGCGCCGAAGCGGAGCGTATCGATCTCCCACTGTTTCTGATCGCGCTTGGGAACGCGCACCCGATCGAAATCCTGTGAACCGAACAGTTCCTTCAATGCCTGAAACGTCGGCGCCGGCAGGAGCAACTCAACATACCGGTCGCCAATGCCATGGCGATGCCAGCCATTCCCCTCACCGGCATTCACCCGCCGCAGTCGGTGCGCATCCGAACCCTGGATGCAGAACATGCGACGCTCATAGTGCTCCGTCTTGCCGTTGTAGAACGTTGGTGACGTAAACTTCTCGTGGTCGGTGTAGAAGTTGATGAATTCGAGCGCGTGGAGCGCCGGATGCTGCGTTGCCGCAACCCGCGCCTGACCGCTGGTACCCATCCGCAGCGTTTCGGTAATGACCCCGTTCGGTCCGTTCGCGTGGGGGGCGATCACAATGCCGCCAGCGCGATTGATGATCTCGTAGGCGTCGGTCACATGCCGCGTATCGGCAATCGAACAGGCGCCCTTTTTGAGCAGATCCGGCGGCACGCCGAGTTGCAACAGCGTCGCCTCGATCAGACTGATCGGGCGATCAGGAGCAAAGATTCCCAGAATGTGCGCGCCATAGTGCGATGTGAATTCAAACCCCGGCAGAACCGTAATATGCGCCAGTAAACGCCGGTACTCGTTGAGACGAACCTGTTCCTCTTCTGTGATGCGTTGCTGCCGTTCGAGCGTCTGGAGAAACTCGATCTCCTGACGCATCAATTCATATCCACGAACTGTGTTGTGATCGGTAAATGCGATGATATCGAGACCTCGTCGTTCGGCCTCCTGCAGAATGTCAAGAAATGTGACTTCTGGTTCCGCATAGTCTTCTGAAGCAGGAGTATGAATGTGCAAATCTGCTCGAAACCACCGCATTCCCCCTGACGAACCATTCCCATTTTGCGACATAAAGAACACTCCAGGCGAGAAATTCTGATACTCTGTTTTGTTTGCCCGTCCCTGCGCCAACACGATCAATGTGCGCCGATGGACTTCAGCGAACGTCAATACCTGCTATGACCACGACAGTTCTTCTTTTTTACGCTCGATCTGCCGTGCTGGACGACTGCCCACCCCCTTTCATGTTTTGCTAACGGTTTGCTTTCCCTGGTATCATACTCCAAAGCCGTTCTTTCTGCAACGCGCCCACTTTTTGCGCATTTGAGGTCTTTGATGATCAGGAGCAGAGCGTATGCCCGATCCTGCCGAGCAGATCGATGATCTGATCTACGTGCCCAATCCCGATTATCCCTATCCCTTTCCGACGCCGCAACCGCCGCACTTCTGGATGACCGAGCAGACTGGCAAACTGTCGGGCGCTGTCGAGCGCTATTTCAGTGGCGAGCGGCTATCGCCGGAGGATCTGCGGTTGCTGCAATCGTACCTGCGCCAGTATGTGGCGCGTGCGGTGATCGCCGAGGGGGTTGATCGACAGGCGCTATTGCGCAAGATCGAGACATTGAAAAACAACCGTGATGTCGAGCGGTTCGCCGATGAACTGGCAGATGCGGGAATCGAACCATTCTGACCGGTGCGGCGCTGCATCCTGATGCAAACGATGTCTGGCGCACCGCACCGATGACGCCCGTCAGCGTTGGATTGCGTTTATGCGCCTGCCCAGGCTTCGCGCAGTTCGATCAGATCACGGAAGACAAAATCCGGCTGAATGGCGCTCTGTTCCAGCATGGCAGGCGTCGTGACGCCGGTCAACACCAGCGCACTGGCAAGCCCCGCAGCGCGGGCGCCAGCGATGTCGGTGTCGAGTCGGTCGCCGATGGTCAGCGTGCGCGTAGCGTCCGCCCCCAGAATCTCGATAGCAGCGCGGAACATGGTGGGTCCGGGCTTGCCGATGACGAACGGTTCGGTTTCGGTGCTGACGCGCAGGAGCGCCAGTAACGCGCCGCACCCTGGCACGATCCCGTCCTCCGCCGGGAACGTTGTATCGGGATTTGTGCCAATGAAACGCGCGCCAGCGCGGATGAGCAGGCATGCCTTACGCAGGCGGCGGTAGGTCACCTCGAAGTCCATGCCGACCACGACGAATGCCGGATGTTCATCGTCTTCCACGAAGTAGCCATCATCGAAGAGCGCACTGCGCAGACCATCCATACCGATCACAAACACGCCCGTGCCGCGCGGCGCCTGCGTTTCGAGCCAGCGTCGCGTCGCCACCGATGACGTGACAATGCGCGCAGCTGGCATACGGATCCCCATTGCTGCGAGTTTGGCTTCGTACTGAGCAGGGGTCATTGTGGCGTTGTTGGTGCAGCAGGCATAGATCACGCCGCGCGCATCGAACAGCGCCAGCAGCTCGTTCACCCCCGGCAATGCCCGCGACCCGCGGTACAACACGCCGTCCATATCGAAGATCACCGCAGTGAAGCGGTTCAATTCGGGTATCATACGTCTCCGTTTACATGCGCTCAGGCGCCTTGATGCCAAGGAGCGCCAGACCATTCCGCAACCCCTGTGCCGTCGCTGCAACCAGGCGCAAACGTGCAGCACGCAGGGCGGGCGTCTCCGCCCTGAGAACTGAACAATCGCGGTAGAATGCTGACAGCGCCCGCGCCGTCTCATAACACCATTCGGCGATGACGAACGGCGCATACCGTTCACCCGCTTCGCGGACTGCGCCAGGAAGTTTTGCCAGTTGTTTGATGACCGCTGTCTCTGAAGGATGGGTCAGGAGCGCGGCATCGCCCCCTTCAGCGGCAATCCCTTCTTCTGCGGCTTTGCGCAGGATCGAGCAGCAACGCGCATGCATATACTGGATGTAGGGCGCACTGTTTCCCTCAATCGCCAGCATACGCTCCCAATCGAGCCGGATGTCGCGGCGCGGATCCTGATACAGGTCGTTGTAGATCACCGCGCCGACGCCGACTGCTTCGGCGATCGCCTCTTTTTCCGCCTCCGACAGGTCGGGGCTTGCCTGTTCAACAACGGCGCGCGCACGGGCGTGCGCTTCGTCGAGCAGGTCTGCCAGGTAGACCATGTTGCCAGCGCGAGTCGAGAGTGGGCGACCTTGCTGATCGAAGATCGTTCCAAACCTGACATGGATCAGTTCAATATCCTGGGCGTATCCCATCGCGCGCGCCAGCGCGAACAGTTGACGAAAGTGGAGTTCCTGACGGGCATCGACCACGTAGATGATCTTCGCCGGATGAAACTCACGCTCGCGGTAAACGATGCACGCCAGATCGCGCGTGTGGTAGAGCGTGCCGCTGTCGCTGCGTTGCAGCAGGAACGTTGGCAACTCCGGCGCCAGGTCATCGACCACAACCGCGCCATCCTCATCACGATAGGCGACGCGCTTCTCGATAGCTTCCTCGATCAACGCATCCAGCATCGGCGCGTAGAAACTTTCACCCAGGACGTAATCGAACCGCACCCCCAGACGATCATAGTTGCGCTGGTTGGCTTTGATGGTCAGATCGACCATCCATTGCCACAACTCGCGCGCCAGTGGATCACCCTGTTCGAGTTTGAGCGACCAGGCGCGGGCTTCATCGTCGTGGTTCGGTTGCGCTGCGCGCGCCTGCAATTCGGCGATCCATTCACGTTTTGCCAGCGCCTCCGGGTCGTTCTGTTCGAGGCGCTTTGCCCACCGCGCCGCTTCTGCACGCAGCGCCTCATCCTCTTTGACAAGCGCACTGTAGCGCGCATACAGTTTGTCGAGCGCAGCAATCGCGTCTTCGTCATCACCCTCCGGTTTGCCCCACCGCACAATCGCGGCGATATTCATGCCGAACTGTTTTCCCCAATCGCCCAGATGGTTATCGCCAATGACGCGATACCCGAGGAAATCGAAGATGTGGTACAGCGATTGCCCGATGATCGTCGAACGAATGTGCCCGACGTGCATGGTTTTTGCAACGTTCGGCGACGAATAATCGATGACGATCGTCTTCCCGGCGCCCTGATCGTCGCTGCCGTACCGCGCGCCGAGTCGCTCGACCTCGTCGAGAACCGCTGCTGCCAGACCTGGAGCGTCGAGACTGAAATTGACAAACGGACCGGTCGCCTCGACCGAGCCGATGAGCGAGCCGGCAGGAACCTGCGCCTTTTCGACGATACGCTGCGCCAGTTGCGGCGGCGCGATCCCCGCCTCTTTCGCGGCGCGGAACGTCGGAAACGCCAGATCAGCCGGGATGTTGGGCTTGGGCGTGACGAGTTCGATCAGGTGTTCGTCGACCAGATTGGTGCTGGCAATAACAGCGCGCGCTTCACGAACGAAGCGATCAAGTGCGTACTCCATAGAACCCTCAATCTGACTTGAACCAGGGGCAGTATACCGGTAACCGGCGCGCGATGCAACTCGATGCTGTAAGACAATGTTCATCTTCCTGCTTGAGCGTCGGCGGCAAGATGTGGTACTATTGACGCATCGAACCCCGTGTTTTGGGAGATCACCCACAACCTGTGAGCATCCAGTCATCATGGCATCTCGTCGGTCGTGGCATCTGACAGTACGCACCAGGATAACCCTGGTGGCGCTCGTGCTGGCGCTGGCGCCGCTGCTCTTTGTGAGCGCGCTCAGCCTTTCCACGCTCGACCGCGCCCGCAGCATCGCGGTGCAGACCGCATCCGAAGCCTTGCGCGAGCAGACCGAAAGCGATCTCGCACGCTGGGTGACCGATAAAGCCAACCTCTACGACGCGAAACTCGACCGCATCTATCATCAGGTCGAAACAATCGTCACGTACCGACCGGGAAACTTCTCCAATCCGACCGTCGCATCAGAGCGCGTCTGGATTGCGCCGGACGGTCCCACGCCAGCTGCGTTGCGTTCCCACGCCGCAACGGTGACGCTTGCCCGTCAGTACATCCCGCTCCTGCGCGCTTCGGTCGGGCAGGATGGCATGGTGAGCCTGGGGTATGTCGCGTTTGAGGATGGCGGGGTGCTCGCTTTCGACCAGGATATCATCGATGTTCTCGATGCGATCAAGCCCTTTGACCCGCGCAAACGCAGCTGGTATATCGCTGCCCGTGATGCTGGCAGAACCGTATGGGTCGATACCTATGTCGATGCCAATACCAAGAAACTGACAACCACCTGCGCCGCGCCGCTCTACGACGAACGAGGCGCTTTCATCGGCGTCGTTGGCTTTGATGTGCTGTTGGAAACGATCCAGCAGGATATTCTTTCGATTGATATTCCGCCGGGCGGTTCGGCATTTTTGATCAATCAGCGTGGCGATGTGCTGCTCCACAACAACCTGCTGAATCGGCAGGGGCGGTGGGATCAACCGATTGCAACCGACAATCTGTTGAACGATCCCAATCCGCAGTTGCGCGACGCTGCTGCGCGCATGACGCGCGCGGATCAGGGCGTCGTGCGCATGATGTTGCAGGATGAAGAAGTATATCTGGCATTCGCGCCGATTGCCAGTGCAGGCTGGAGTGTCGGGATCGTCATCCCGGTTGCCGAAGTCACCGGGTTCGTTCAGCAGGTCAGTGAAGCGATCACCAGGCGGCAGGAGACGCTGAGCGGTCAGATCGTCGCAGTGATTGTGCTGAGCGTTGTTGTGGTGGCGGTGCTCAGCATGCCAGCGGCGCTGATCCTGACGCGCCCGTTGCGTGAGTTGCAGGCGGCGGCGCAGCGGGTCGCCGCCGGTGATCTGACCTATCGCGTACCGGAAGAGGGCGCTCCAGAAATTGCCAATGTCGGTCGTTCATTCAACACCATGACCGACGCCTTGCGCGAGAAGATCGGTGAACTGGAGCTGAACCTGCGTCAACTGGCGGCGCTGAACGATATGTCCAACCGCTTCCGCACGATTGCATCGGTGCGAGATCAACTCGACGCTATTCCGCGCGGGGTGTGCGAATGTCTGGATTTCGATCGCGCTGTCCTGTACCTGATCGAACAGCGCACGCTGCGCCCGGTGAGCGCATGGGTCGGCGAGGGTGACGCCGATCAGGTTGCCCGGCTTCTGGCGGATGCGGCGCCAATCTCGCTCGATAGCGACTCCATGGCGGCGGATGTGGTCCGCAGCGGGCAGGCGGTGATCATCGGCGAACCGTCCGATCAGGCGCTATGGGGCGCATCGGTGCAGGCGCCGCTGTTTGGTCACGAGAAGCGCGTGATCGGGCTGCTGGCAGCCGCCTTCGACGAACCAGGACGCACGCCGACGGCGCGTGACGCGGCACAGTTGATGACCTATGCCGGTATGTCCGGTCTGGCGCTTGAGAATACGATGCTCTACGCCGATCTCGAGCGCCAGGTCGCGCAGCGTACCGCCGAGTTGCGCACCGCCCTGGCGCGCGCCCAGGAGGCGGATCGGCTGAAAGGGCAGTTCCTGGCGGCAGTTTCACACGAACTGCGCACGCCGCTCAATGCCATCATCGGGTTTTCAACCGTCATGCTCGATGAGATCGATGGTCCTGTCACACCGCTGCAACGCGAGGATTTGAAGATCATCAACCGGAATGGTCGCTTCCTGCTGCACCTGATCGACGATCTCCTCGATCTGGCGCGTATCGAGGCGGGCAAGATCGAACTGGAACTGGCGCCGGTTGACGTGCGCGCCCTGATTGTTGAGGTGACCGAAACGGTGCAGGGGTTGCTGCACAACCGCCCGATTACGCTCAACCTGGCGTTGCCTGAACGCCTGCCGTATGCGTATGCCGACGCCGCCAGAATTCGTCAGGTGTTGCTGAACCTGTTGTCCAACGCGGTCAAGTTTACGAAGCGGGGAAGTATCGACATCAGCGCACGGTGTGTGGCGGCGCCCGACACACAGCCTGGCACGAAAAGCGCAGGTGCGGTGATTGTGCGCAACGGGCAGCGCCTGCATCCCTACATCGCCGTCAGTGTTCGCGATACCGGCGTTGGTATTGCGCCGGAAGATCTCACACGCATCTTCGAGGCGTTCCATCAGGTGCGTGCCGGCGACCGACAGCACGGCAGCGGGTTGGGTCTGGCGATCAGCCGACGTCTGATCGAAGCGCACGGCGGACGTATCTGGGCAGAGAGCGAACCAGGCAAGGGGAGTGTCTTCACGTTCATTCTTCCATGCACGTTTGTGAAGCGCAATGGCCGACTGGAAGGCAACGAGGAACCTGCGGATGCGTCAGGCGTCAGGCATGTTGAAGTGCAAACGTCACTCATCGACCAATGAGCGATCCAACGACCATTCTGTACATCGAAGACAACCACGATAATCAGTTGCTGGTGCGCCGCATTCTGGAAGCGCGCGGATATGCGCTGCGGATATGCGAAGATGGACCGGCAGGCATTGCATTGGCGCGCGAGAGTCAACCGGCGCTCATCCTGATCGACATCAATATTGCGGGAATGGACGGGTATGAAACGACGACTCGCCTGCGCAGCCTGCCGCACCTGCGCACGACGCCGATCATTGCCATCACTGCCGATGCCCGTCCTGGAACCCGCGAACGCGCACTGACCGCCGGATGTGACGGGTTCATTCTCAAGCCAATCGATCCGCGCATGCTGCCCGATCAGATTGCCGAATTTCTCGGCGGGAAACGCGAACTGCTTCCCAAAGGCATGGAGATGACCATGCTACGCGAGTACAACGCCCGCCTGGTCGAACGACTCGAGCAGCAGGTGCGTGAGTTGAGCGCGCGCAACGCGGAACTTCAGGAACTCGACCGTCTGAAGAGCACCTTTCTTGCCACTCTTTCCCACGAGTTGCGCACACCGCTCACAGCGATTCTGGGCTACCTGGAACTGTTCGAGCGACGCGCGTTTGGACTACTCACCGACGTGCAGGGTCAGGCGATTGGGGTTATCGCGCGCAATGCGCGTATTCTCTCGCGCATCCTGAACAATCTACTCTACCTGCAAGAGGTGCGTTCAAATGAGATTCGCCGTGTGCCGGTGGTGATCCATGACGTGGTGCGTGAAATTATTGCCGAGATGCAGCCGCTGGCGCACGCCGCGCACCTCGAACTGACATCCTCGATTCAGCCAACCGCTGTATATATGGGTGACCCGATCGGCATCGGGCAGGCATTGCGCGCTCTGATCGACAATGCTGTGAAGTTTACTCCTGCGCCGGGGCGCATCTCCGTCACAGTGATTGATGAACCATCGCGGGTGCTGGTGCGAGTAGAGGATACCGGGATCGGCATCCCGGCGGAAGCGCACGAAAAGATTTTCTTGCCGTTTTATCAGATCGACGATACGCTGGCGCGTCCATACGCTGGCGTCGGATTGGGACTGGCCATCGCCAGGCACGTCATCGAGGCGCACGGCGGTCAGATAAGTGTGCGCAGCGCCGTCAATGCCGGAAGCGCCTTCACCGTTGTTCTGCCGCGAGGGTAGGAGCATTGGCAGAGATGCGCAGCAGCAATCCGACGATCAGGAAGTTTATAACTACCGATGAACCGCCATACGAGATGAACGGCAGCGTAATACCGGTGAGCGGAATTGCCCGCAGATTGCCGCCAATGATGATGAAGGTCTGCATCGCAATAATGGTCGTCAATCCAACGGCGAGGAGTTGTTCAAAGCCGCGGAAACGACCAGGAATGCGCGCTGCAATCTGGTAGCCGCGAAAGATGAGGAGCAGGTAGGCGATCAGCACCCCCAGGCTGCCGGCGAGTCCCATTTCTTCACTCAGCGCCGTAAAAATAAAATCGGTATGCACCGCCGGAATCACGGTCGGCAGCCCCTGACCGATCCCCGTGCCAAAAACGCCGCCGGACGCCAGCGCATAGATCGCCTGGACGATCTGATACCCGCTCCCCTGGGCGGTTGACCACGGGTCGAGCCAGATCGACACTCTGGTTCTTACCACTGCCACAATGTTGTACAGCACATACGAACCGGCGCCGAAAGCGCACAACCCGGCAATCACATAC
Organism: Roseiflexus sp. RS-1; assembly: GCF_000016665.1. Classification (NCBI taxonomy): domain Bacteria; kingdom Bacillati; phylum Chloroflexota; class Chloroflexia; order Chloroflexales; family Roseiflexaceae; genus Roseiflexus; species Roseiflexus sp. RS-1. The sequence continues at coordinate 1,610,441 of NC_009523.1, read as the reverse complement.
CATCCGCGCCCCGTTGCGACATACAGCATCGCCAGGAATACGCTGAACAACAGCAACGCCGCCCCAAGATCGCGTTGGGCGATGATCAGTCCCATCGCCAGTCCCCACATGGCGATCAGCGGCGCAAGATACGGGAGGGGCGGCAACGGCAGCGGACCCATGCGGTATCCGGCAGCAACGACTTCACGGCGCTCATTCAGGTACGATGCCAGAAAAATGACCAGGATGATCTTCAGAAGTTCGGACGGCTGGAACAGGAAGAAGCCGAAGTTGAACCAGGCGCGCACGCCGCTGTTGTTGGGATCGACGCCGAAGAGAAACGTCGCCAGAATGAGCGCCACACCGATCGTCAACCAGGCATACCGGTAGTGGTCGAGCCAGTCGATCAACGACGTGCGCTGATACCGTCGGAGGAGATCGTCCCACGGGACGAACAGGATCGTCGAGCAGACGGCGATGCCCAGCAGAACCCACAGCGCCTGGCGGTCATCAATGCCGGCAAAGCACGGAGTGAGCGTTCCATCGCGCTGCCGACACATGATCGAGAGCAGATCGGGTTCAAGGCGTGCAATGAGCATCAACCCCAAACCGGTGAGCAACGCCACCAGCGGGAGCACCATCTGATCGGCATTGGGCAACCGCCAGCTCAAACCGAGCGACATCACCAGAAAGAGCAGGAAGGGCAGCACCGAGGGCCAGAGAATATCGGCGACGCGGGGCAAAGAAATCGTCGCAGTTGGATCAGTCGTATCCACTGCCAGGACGACCAGAGTGTAGCCGGTGGCAAAGAAGATCAGTGCGATCAGTAAGAGGCGCAGTTCAGCGCTGCGCAGGCGCCACGGTCGTCGGAACATACGTCAGATGTTGAACAGAAAATGGCACACATCGCCGTCCTGCACGAGGTACTGCTTCCCCTCCATACGCACATGACCGTGCTTTCGGGCTTCTGCCATGCTGCCAGCGCGCACCAGATCATCGTAAGCGACGACTTCGGCGCGGATGAAGCCGCGCTGAATATCGGAATGAATGACGCCAGCGGCTTCGACTGCTGGTGTCCCGCGGCGGATCGTCCAGGCGCGCACCTCATCAGGACCGGCGGTGAGGAAACTGATGAGACCAAGCAGTTCGTAGGAGAGTTCGATCACCCGGTTGCGCGCTGGTTCGGTGATGCCAAGATCGTCCATAAACGCGCGGGCTTCGTCGTCATCGAGTTGGGCAAGTTCAGCCTCGATTTTACCGCAGAGCGTTGCTACCCCGCTACGGCGATGATCGTAGCGGATCGTCGGCGGATTCGTCAGTTGATCTTCGCCGATATTGATTGCAAGGAGCAACGGCTTGGCGGTGAGAAACTGATACCCGCGCAGCAGACGCTCTTCCTCACTGCTCAGATCGATGTCGCGGATAGGTGTGCCGCTCTCCAGCGCAGACTGAATGCGCACCAGCGCATCGCGTTCGATCAGACGATTCTCGCGCTCTTTTGCCGACATCTTGCCAATCTCGGCATTCAAACGCGCCAGGCGGCGCTCGATAATCGCCAGATCGGAAAACGCGAGTTCCAGATCGACCGCTTCGATGTCGCGTTGCACATCAACGCTGCCATCCGGATGCGGCACCCGTTCGTCCTGAAACGCACGCACGACGTGGAGCAGCGCATCGGCGCCGCTGATGTAATTGAGCACTACCGGAGGCAATCCGCCACTTTCCCGTGCGCCGCTGCTCAACCCGCCAATGTCGATGTACTGCACATCGGCATAGGTTACTTTCTTCGGATTGAACATGCGCGCCAGAACCTCCAGGCGCGAGTCGGGAACCTTCACCGTCGCCAGGTTCGGAGTCAACTGACCGGAACTATAGACTGTCGTTTCTGCTGTGCCGCCGGTCAGCGCGTTGAAAACCGTCGTTTTACCGCTGTTGGCAAGACCGATAATCGCAATTTTCATGGATAGCGCCGCCTGCGCGACTGCTGCCGCGCGTTGTGTCTTTTCCCCGCATCAGTATAGTATACCTGCCCCGTCGCGGCAAGCAGGAGCGACGCCCCGATGCTCGGAGCAGTTTACGTCTGCGTCAGGACATCGTTCTCGTGCTCTTAGCAGGATCAATGTGACACATGGTAGTAGAGAACGCTTCTATCTGAGCAGGACTTTGACCAAACCTTTACGAACTGATGCCTTTCTTCCCGCCTGCGGTTCGACTATAATAGGAAGTGCGCATTACTACAAAGATGAAATTTTCGTTATTGCACCGGACGTATGCGCGTAACTTCCAGCCGCTTCGTCGCGTTGGTATTGAATAGGCAACCTGTTCTTACCACCGGCGAGAACTACCGTGTGATCCAGGAATATGGTTGCTGATACAAACGCTGAACTGCCAGCCCTCATTGCCCGCGCTCAGGCGGGCGATGCAGCAGCGTTCGGTGAGTTGTATACACGGTATGCGAAATGTATCCTGCGCTACATGTATGTGCGCACACGCGAGCCGGAACTGGCGCAGGATCTGACCCAGGAAGTGTTTATTCGCGTCATCAAAGGGATTGGCGGGTTGCAGTATCGCGGAGAAAAACTGTTTTTGGGGTGGTTGTATACGATAGCCGGGAATGTGCTGGTCGGTCAGGCGCGGCGGCGGCAGATTGCAGCATCATCACTCGACGATACGACCGAGGTGACCGATCCACGTGGGCAGGACGCAGTGGCATCACTGTTTGAGCGTCTGTCGTTACAGCATGCGATTGCTCAGTTGACGGTCGAACAGCAACACGTGCTGATGATGAAGTTCTTTGGCGATATGACGAACCAGGAAATCGCAGCGACGATTGGGAAGACCGAGGGCGCCGTCAAGGCGCTCCAACATCGCGCAATTCAGGCGCTTCAGCACATACTTGAACAGGAACCGGGCGAACAACTGATGTCCAGGGCGCTGGGCAGCGCCGATGTTGCCTGATGGTCGCCCGGTGTGGAAAGCAATGATCCGTCATAGCCAACAGCAGATAGGGCTTATGGAGGCGCTCGATGTCGTTCTTGATCGCCTGTTGCGCGGCGCCGACATCGATGAGTGCCTGAGTCTGTACCCGCATCTGGCGGTTGAGCTCGAACCGCTGTTGCGTGTTGCGGGGATGGTACGCGCAGAGGTGACGCAACCGCTGCCGCCTGAAATGGAACGCTGGCTGGCGACCGGGGCGCAGGAGTTTGCCGCAATTGCCGATCAGATGCTTGCGCGTCGGCATGCCCGGCGCAATCTGCTCAAACCGCTGCGCAAGGCTGCCGTTCAACGTGTCCTGGTCGGCGCCCTGGCAGTGACGGTTCTGCTTGCATCGGTTGACACGGCGTCGGCGCAAAGTCTGCCGGGCGACCCGCTCTATGTCTGGAAAGTGGCACGGGAAGATCTGACGCTTTCGATGACGTCCGATCCAGTCCAGCGGAGTAAACTGCACGTCACCTATGCCCGCCGCCGCCTTCTGGAAATTAATGAGATGCTCGCCAGTGATGCGGCAATCGATCCACAGGCGCTCAGGGAGCCGCTTGCCCTTCTCAGCAGTCACATCCGCGGCGCTGTCATCGAAAGCCGCGACATGGATGTTGTCGATGTGTCGGTCGATATCACTGCACTCCTCGGTGAGGTGAGGACTGCTCTGTCGCGGCTTGCGTCGAAAGTTCCAGATGCCTCTCCGCTGCTCGAAAACGTCCAGGAGCAGATCGACTCGGTGATTGAACCGACAGCGTCGCCGGTTCCGATTGCGACCGCGTCGCCAGCACCCTCATTGCCGCCGACAACGCCGGTCGAAGCGCCGACAACTGTGGAAATCACGGCTCCGGAAGCTGCACCTCAGACCGGGCGCGAGCCTGAACGGGTCGATGCCGCCACCCCTATCGCAACACCGCCGCCGACCAGTCGCCCGCCTCGCCCGTCGCCGACGCCCGGTCAGATTGAGCCAACCGCAAGCAACGCCCCGGCGCCGACTGCAACGCCTGCGCCCCGATCACCAACGGCGACGCCGCCCCCGCCACCAACAATGACGCCGACGGCGCCGCCAACTGAGGCGTCGCCGACAAATACGCCGCTGCCAACCAACACGCCATCACCAACGGCAACGCCACCGCCGACGGCGACTCGTGTTCCACCGACCGAACCGCCGTCAGCCAGTTCGACGCCACAACCGCCGCCAACAGCGCGTCCGCCGCGTCCAACGGCGACACCACGCCCAACGATAACCCCGACGTCGGCGCCGACCGCAACACCGACTGATCCCCCGGCGCCGACTGCAACACCGACTGATCCCCCGGCGCCGACCGCAACGCCGACGCCAGCGCCGACCGCAACGCCGACGCCAGCGCCGACCGCAACGCCGACGCCAGCGCCGACCGCAACGCCGACGCCAGCGCCGACCGCAACACCGACTGATCCCCCGGCGCCGACCGCAACGCCGACTGAGACGCTGCCACCCACCCCGTCGATCACACCAACTGATGAGGCGGGACAACCAACGGTGACGCCAGCGGGTTCAGAGCCGTCAGGTATGCCGACTCTAACGCCAACACCAGCGGGTTCAGAGCCGTCAGGTATGCCGACCCTAACGCCAGATGACGCAGGCGCACATGGCGCCAATCTGTAAGCACGCTCGTCGAACGGGCGCTGCATCCTCGTACTATGCGCTTTGTGGTTGAAGGCTCCCTGTTTACGATCAGAACTGGTATAATGGAGCGTCTTTTGGCTGACGGTACGGTTCTTTTATGACACTGGCATTCGATATCGAAGCGCGCGATCCGCATAGTCGCGCCCGCGCAGGGCGCATCACCACTGCCCATGGAGTGATCGAGACGCCGGTTTTTATGCCGGTTGGCACGCGGGGATCGATAAAATCGCTGACACCCGATGAAGTGCGCAATCACGGCGCACAGATTATCCTTGGCAATACCTATCATCTCTACTTGCAACCCGGTCACGAATTGATTGCCCGTATGGGTGGATTGCACCACTTTATGGGGTGGGACGGTCCTATTCTGACCGATAGTGGCGGATTTCAGGTGTTTAGCCTGGTGTATGGCGGTATTGCCGATGAGATCAAAGGTCGGCGACCGACGCAACAGGTTCAGCCTGGTATGGTTAAAGTCACCGATGATGCCGTGATTTTCAAATCGTATATCGATGGTTCCATGCATGTGTTTACGCCTGAACGCAGTATCGAGATTCAGAAAGGCATTGGCGCTGATATTATCCTTTGCTTTGATGAGTTGCCGCCGTTTCACGCCGGCTACGATTATACGGCGCGTTCGCTGGAACGCACCCACGCCTGGGAGCGACGCTGTCTGATGTTCCACCGGGCGACGCAGGAAGGCGGGTTGCCGTTCGTGCCGCCGAATCCGTATCAGGCGTTGTTCGGCATCGTTCATGGCGGGGTCTTTCCCGATCTGCGACGGGCAAGCGCCGAGTATCTGCGCGAATTGCCGTTCGATGGGTTATGTATTGGCGGGTCGCTCGGCGAAAACAAACAGCAGATGCGCGAGGTGGTGGATATGACCGTGCCGCATATGCCTGATCATCTACCGCGCCATCTGTTAGGTATTGGTGATGTGGACGACCTGATCGAATGCGTGGCGCGCGGGATCGATATGTTTGATTGCGTCAGCCCAACGCGCCTTGGTCGCCATGGCACGGCGCTGGTGCGCGATGCGGAACGTCGCTGGAAATTGAATGTCGCCAATGCTGCGCTGCGCGACGACCCGACCCCGCTGGATGCCTGGTGTGACTGCTATACGTGCCGCCGCTATTCGCGCGCCTATATTCACCACCTGTTCCGTGCGCAGGAACTGCTCGGCATTCGACTGGTCAGCCTGCACAATGTCGCGTTCCTGCTCAAATTGATGCGCACCATCCGGCAGAGTATTATCGAAGGTCGTTTTGCGCATCTACGGGCGGAGTGGCTGGGGATCTGACGTTATGATTGACCGGCGCCCGGCGCAAGGTCTATAATAATCTGCCGGCGCTGCCGATAACCGTTGCGCCGTTGTTTAGGAGGGTGAGTCACGACATTGCGTGATCGTGTCTACCGTACCGAAGCGATCATCATCCGGCGATCCGATGCAGGTGAGGCGGATCGTCTGGTAACGATACTGACGCCGCTGGGCAGACAGCGCGTTGTCGCCAGAGGTGCGCGCAAACTACATAGTCGCCTGGCCGGGCATATCGAACTGTTCACCCATACAATGCTCATGCTGGCAATTGGGCGTAATCTGCACATTGTGACGCAGAGCAGTCCGCTGGATCGCTTCGAGCGACTGCGCACCGATCTGGAACGCATCGGCGCAGCGTACTATGCTGCTGAACTCGTTGATCGCCTGGTCGAGGAAGAAGCCGAAAATAAACGTGCCTTTTCGATTTTGCTGGGCACATTGCGCGCCCTCAATGCTGGCGCTGCAATCGATCTGACGCTGCGCGCGTATGAACTGCATCTGCTTGATGCCCTTGGATACCGTCCGCAATTGTACGAATGCGCTGCGTGCGGTGCGGTGCTGACCGAAGCAACCAATCGTTTCAGTCCGGTAACAGGTGGGGCGCTCTGCCCCGATTGCGCCGGGGTGGATCGCCTGGCATTGCCGATGAGTCTGGCGGCATTCAAACTGCTGCGCTACCTTCAATCTCAACCGCTGGAGATCTCCGGAGAACTCCGCATATCACCTGCTACACGCGCGGAAACCGAATCGTTGTTGCGCGCTTACCTGCGCCATATCCTGGAACGCGATCCGCGTTCGCTGGCGTTTCTCGATGATGTTCGACAGATGTTGCGCACCTCCAGTCCGGCATCTGTCGGCTCATCCGCAACGCGCTATTTCGCTCAGGGAGATACCGATGAAAACGATAGAGACCCTCCTGGGGCGCGGTGAACGAGTGCGTTATATCGGTCGGCAGCATGTGTTCGTTTTGATCAGCAATATCGTGACCGAACTCACGCTGATTGGCGTGTTGATCGCGGCTGGCGTCGTCTCACAGATTGCCTTTCCCGATAAAGTCCTTGCCGGGATGGAAGTGGGCGTGCTGGTGCTGATAGTGTGCGTTATCATTAGCCTGCTTATTCTTGGCAGCGCTGTGCTCGATTATCTGCGCTGGTCGAATGCGCACTACGTCGTTACCGATCGGCGTGTGCTTGTGCTGCGGGGCATCTTCAACATCGAAGTGGTCGATGTGCCGATTGAGAAAATAAACGAGGTTGAGTTCCGCCAGAGCTGGTTGGGGCGTCTCTTTGGCTTTGGCGATGTTGAGATGACCACCGCTTCGGAGTCCGGCATCTGTCAGTGTCGTCATCTTGCCAATCCTGATGGACTCAAGCGCGCGCTGAGTGACGCGCAGCACGACCTGCAACGCGGTTATGCCTATCTCGACCAGCACGATATCGATGCCTACCTTGAACTGGAAGATGCCCTTGCTGGCGACCCGAACGTTGAACGTATCTCACATGCATTGCAGCGCCTGGCAGATATGCGCGACCGCGGCTTGATTTCGCGGGACGAGTTCGAAGAGAAAAAACGCGAACTGTTGAGTCGAATATGACATCGCTTTCGTGATGTCGGGACATTATAAAGGACGCATTGTGAACGACCTTCTTGCCTGGATCGAACAGGCGCGTTCGATTATTGCCGCCCGTAGTCCTATCGAACCGCGCATTGCGCTTATCCTCGGATCAGGGCTGGGTGACCTGGCAGATGCGGTTACCGAATCTGTCACCATACCCTATACGGAGATACCCGGCTTTGTGCAGCCCGCAGTCGTCGGTCATCGCGGCGAGTTGGTGATCGGTCTGCTGGCAGGGCAGCCAGTTGCTGTGATGCGCGGACGTTTCCACTTTTACGAGGGGCACTCGATGCAACAGGTGACATTTCCAGTGCGCGTGTTGCACGCCCTCGGGTGTACCGCGCTACTGGCAACCAATGCAGCCGGCGGGTTGCACGCCGATTGGCGTGTGGGCGATCTGATGCTGATCACCGATCATATTTTTCTGCCAGGGCTGGCCGGGCATCACCCGCTGCGCGGACCAAACGATGATCGGCTGGGACCGCGGTTTCCGCCCATGGTGGGTGCATATGACCCGACGTTACAGGCAGTGGCGCGCGCAGTAGCAGCCGAATTGGGCATAGCGCTGCGTGAAGGCGTCTACATGATGCTCTCCGGTCCTGCATTCGAGAGTAGCGCCGAGTTACGCATGTGCCGTGCACTCGGCGCCGACGCGGTCGGAATGTCTACCGCGCCGGAAGTCGTTGTGGCGCGGCATATGGGGATGCGCTGCCTGGGACTGTCGTTGATTACCAACCTCGCGTTGCCGGACGGACCGCCTGCCAGTCATCAGGAAGTGCTGGATGCCGGTGATGCGGCGCGACCGGCATTCACCGCGCTGATCTGCGGCATCCTGGCACGGATGGACAGCGCTGCTACCATCCCCACGTCCCCGGTCCCCCTTTGAACGGTCCGACAATATCCGACGTGATCCAGCCGCCGTAGAAATCGCCCTCTTGCGCGACGACCTGTTCATCATCGACATAACAGGCATCCATCCGGCTCGGATAGAACGCCACGTATCCGGCAATTGCCTCGTATCCGGGTGATGGGCGAGCGTAGGACCATGCTGCGTGGTCGGCGCGTTTCTCGCCGACCTGAACGGTATAGTATCCGGCTGATCCCTTGAATTCGCAGAATGACCGTTTGCCGGTCGGCGTCAGATACTCCATTCGAATATCGTCGGGCGGAATATAGTATGTCGGCGGATGACTCGTCTCCAGAACGCGCAGCGCACGGCGCGTATCGGCGATAGTCACCCCGCCGAACACCACCCGCACGCGGCGTGATGTCGGTTCGACCCGTGGCGGGCGCGGATAATCCCAGACCGACTCCTGCCCTGGACCGGGCGGGATGCGACGCACCGGTTTCATGGCGCACTCCTTGCCTGAACGCCGACGCTGACTTCCTGCTCCTCTGCTGGTTGCAGGGTCATTCGTGACGCAGCGACCTCTTCGACCCGTGAGCGGCTCCAGGGCATCGGATGGTACTGCACGTTAAGCCATGGCTGGATAAAATCACTGTAGTGACGGCTGCCGGGATGCCCTGACTGACCGGTTGGCTGAATGCTCTGACTGCGATCCCAGTCGGCAGTGTCGCAGATCTGGCGGTACGATGGTGCGACATAGAAAGGCGGACCGGCGAACTCGCGCGGCAGGAATCCCATATTGACCGTATCGAGATCGCCGCCGGTCGGGAATGGTCCGCGGTTGAAGATCGTCGCCAGCGCTGGCAACGAACCGAGCGGATGGCGAATCGTCAGCGAATGGATGCGCCCATACCGCCAGGTGCTGACATCGTCGCCGAGTTCGGCGCGCAGTTCAGCGATGGTCGCATTCCAGGCGGCAGCCAGAATTTCATCTGCCGTGCGCTCGCCAAAGAAGCGATCATCACGTTCACTCAGACGGCGCAGGAGATCGGGGAACATCCGATGAGCGAAATCACGCCCCGGCAGCGATGCGAACGCCCCCAACCCGACGACCAGATTGAGCATATCGACGGCATCAGCGCAGGCAGTGGTCAACAGGCGTTCGCGCAACCGGGCATAGATCGTGCCTCCGACACTATCGGCGCTCAATTCGCCATTCCAGGTCGCAAGCGCATCACGCGCCTGCTGCGCCACCGGGTCATCGGCAGGCAGACGACCGGCGAGCGACGCCAGTTCCAATCCAGGCAGGCTGCGCACATCAGCGTGAATGCGTGCAAACGACTCTGCGTCGTGACGGGGTGTCTGTTCGATCAACTGACGAATGCGCGCGGCACGGTAGCCATTCATCCATTCTGCTGGAAATGGATGCGGATACGAGTCGCTGATAATGCGGTTGTTGGCGGTGACGACAAATCCTTCCGGCGGGTTCAGAACGTGGGGCAATTCGGCGTGCGGGATAACGCCGACCCATTCGTACTCACCCGTCCATCCGGGAACCGGCAGGCGACCGTCGCCTTTTGCACGCAGCGGAATATCGCCGCCGAGGGCATAACCAATATTCCCTTCCACATCGGCATAGGTGAAGTTCTGCGGCGGTACGGTCCAGTCGACCAGCGCCGCGCGAAAACTGTCCCAATCGTGGGCGCGGTTCAATCGAAACACAGCGCGCAGCAGGCGCCCCGGCGTCAGCGCCGTCCAGCGCAGCGCCAGCGGTTGATCGGCGTGCGTCGTCTGCCCGTTCGATACGCTCTGTTTCTGATCGGGAAGCAGAGCGTTGATAATCGGACCGTGACGTGTGATGCGCACCTCTTCGATTACCACCTCGCGCTGCCCGCGGACGACGATCTCCTCACGCACCAGTTCGGCGGTTTCCCACTGCCCCTGATACTCATACCGCAACCCGGTCGGATCGGTCGGATCGAATTTTTCCAGATAGAGGTCCTGGACATCGTTGCGCGTATTGGTCACGCCCCAGGCAATATGCTCATTATGCCCGATGACCACGCCGGGTGTGCCGGGAATGCTGGCGCCAGTAACGTGGAAATCACCGCCGCTCAAATGGTTTTCGTACCAGAGCGAGGGCATGGTGATCGCCAGGTGGGGATCGTTGGCGAGCATTGCTCCGCCACCGGCGGCGCGCTGCGGCGCCACAGCCCACGAATTGCTCCCCTGCCCGGCGCCGTCGGGGAAAAAGCGGGCAACCGCATCCGCCCGATCAATGGCGGATTGCCCCATGGTGCGCGTGTACTGAACTCCAGGCGGCACGATGATCGGATGGTCGTCCGGGTAGCGTGGTTCGAGCGCTGCGGCGCGTTCCGCGCCAACGGTCGCAATCAGGCGCGCGCGCACCAGTTCCTCGCGCCAGTTGTGCGCGAGTTGCAGCGCCATCATTTTGCCCCACACAATCACATCCGCTACCGTCCAGGGACGAGGGCGCAACCGCAGAATCGTAAACTCAATCGGCAGATTGCCAACGTGCTGGTCAATGAACGCATTGACTCCCCGGACATACGCCTCAACCAACCGGCGTGTCTCATCGTCCAGCGTCTCGGCTTCGCGTTGCGCCACCCGGCTAAACCCCAACACCCGAATGAACCGGTCAGAGTCGAGCGCCACCGTGCCAAACAATTCCGCCAGTTGACCTGACGCGGCACGCCGCTGAAACTCCATCTGCCACAGACGATCCTGCGCGTGGACATATCCCTGCGCCATGAAGAGGTCTTCACTATTGGCGGCGTAGATATGCGGAACACCCCAGCGATCGCGAATCACCTTGACCGGGGCTTTTAACCCCGGCAGCGGCAGCGTGCCGGATGTACGCGGCAGCGGGCGGCGCAGCGCTGCAATCGCGCCGACGCCAGCAAGTCCCGCTGCTGTACCGATGACGATACCTGCAGCTTTCCCCAACTGACCAAGTGAAATCATGCCAGCACCTGTTTCTCATACTGCTCAAACAACTCAATCATCCCGCTACTGTTCCTTTGGCAACGATGTCGCAATGTCGTAGACCAACACCTGTACGTCGAGACCTTCCTCGGTGAGCAATTTCAGCGTTATCTCCTGGGTCGCCGATCGGATCGCTTCCTCGTGGTCGGCTGGCGCATACGCGCGTATCGCCGCTTCCTCAGCAGAACGACGTTGCACTTTGAGAACGGCATCGGGACTGACGTTCTTGATCCGCTGCGACAGATCAGCAATGGCTTCATCAAGCGTCATGGTGTGCTCCTTCTGTCTCAGGATGCTTCTGCATTATACGCGATTCTGGCGTGTCGCATCCGGGCTACAAGTTCGCTGAGAATGAGCGCGGTTGCGCCCCATACTTTGTAACCGGCGATGGCAAAAAATGGCACGAGCACATCGTGACCGTGCAACTTCCAGTGTTCCACCATAACTGTCGCCGGGTCGAGGAGTTCGCGCAGGGTAACGGTGATGACCCGCTCGACTTCATCGTGGTTGATCGTCAGGCGTGGCGGTGCATTGAGCACCCCCACGACCGGTGTAATACGAAAATTGCTCGGCGGAATGTAGACTGGCGTCAGGGTTCCAAGCACTGTCACCGTATCAGGCGCGATGCCAAGTTCTTCTGCGCATTCGCGCAATGCTGTCGTAACCGGTCCAGCATCGTCCGGGTCAGTGGCGCCTCCCGGCAGAGACACTTCACCCCGGTGGCTGGCGACATGGTTGCTCCGCACGGTCAACAACAGACGCAGATCGGCGCCATCGGGGTAGAGGGCGATCAATACGGCGCCAATCCGTGGAATGACGCCCGGCGCTGGCTCACGTGGGCGGAATGAGCGCCCGGCAAGATCGCGCACCAGCAGCAACTGATCGTCTGGCAGGGAGACGGTGGTGTTGAGCGCCTGACGGACAAGATAGATCCAACCCGCCCAGGGCTCATTATTGTATGCGATATCCACCGCCTGTACCGCTCCTTCCACGTCTGCTGTACGATAGAACATAGCATGAACCCTGTCAAGACGCAAGTACGGACGTTTGTGATGAACGTCTTTGTTATCGTACCTCGTTATCGTAACCGACGCAGCACAGGCGTCGGCGTCGTTGGTGGGACGGTGCACGTCACCGAGCGAACGATCTGCCCTGTGCCGCGTATTCGTACCGTTACCTCATACGTTCCAGCCCGCTCCATGCCGGGGATCAATGGCAGCGCAAAGTCGCCGGATGCACGGGCGCTGCCGCCGCCGACGATCCGACTTCCGAAGTAGATCAGCAGCGGCGCGTGCGGCGGCGCAACGCCGCTGATGGTGATCAATCGACCGGGGGCGCATTCCAGGGCGCCCGGCACGGTCGGCGTCGCTTCGGCAACCTGCGCGAACTGTGGCGCAATGGTTGGTGCGCGGGTTGGCGGCGGCGCGATGGTCAGCGTTGGACGTATCGTGGGTGGCGCTGTCGGGGTTGTCGGCATCGTCGGGGTTGTTGTGGCAGGCGCCGGAGGAACCGTTGGGGGCGCTGCGGTGGTGGCAATGGGTGAGCGTCCGGCAGTCGGCGATGCTGGCGGCGGGTAGGCTGATGGCGGCGATGCTGATGGCGGCGACGCGGTTGCGCCTGGCGCCGGGTATCCCTGTTGTGCTGTCACTTGTGTGTTCCCACCAATGACGAACAACGCTATGCTAATGCCGAGACATATGATAACCAGCGGGATCAGCAGCGATGGGTGTTGGGGTGGATTGTTCATACGATCACTCAGTTTAAATAGTGATATAATGGAACATCAAGGATATATCTTACACCATTTCCGTTCTGAGTGCCGGGCAGAGGCACTGCGTCCGGTGTTCTCGCGGAAATTGGTTTGACGAACAGGAGGATACGGCTATGTCGTGGGCTGAAGATGTGCTCAAAGACCTGAGCGCACACGGACATCGAGTGACCGCCCCACGTCGTGCCATCCTGGAACGGATCATGCAGTACAATCAACCGTTCAGCGCCGAGCAGTTGTTCCGCGATCTTGGCGGCGAGTCTGGTCCGATCGGGCGCGCGACCATTTACCGCACGGTCGATCTGCTGGTTGAGGATGGATGGCTTTCGCGCGTCCACTGGAGCGCTTCGAAAGAGACACATGTGGCAAATGAGCATGCCTATGTTCCGGTAGAACAGGGTCATCAGCATCACATGATTTGTCGCAAATGCGGGACGGTTATCGCCTTTGAAGGATGTGATATTGAGACGCTTCTGGGTGGGCTGGCGCGTCGGTTGAACTTCAAGGTCGAAGGTCACTGGCTTGAGGTCTATGGTTTGTGCCAGGTGTGCCAGCGATCCGAATAAGGCAGGATCAGGCTGGTCGAGCATGCACCCCGGTTGCGAACAATGTCGATGGAACACATTTCGGCGGGCGATTGTTGACTGAACTATCTTTCGGTCGCCCCTCTTCGCGCATCACGCCAGGCGCCCGCCGAAATGAATGACCGCCTGCTTTCTGCGTACCGCTCACGTCTGTTCACTATTGCGACGCATCGATGATCCCCTGAAAATCCTCGAACGGTCGCGCGCCAACCAGGCGTTGTCCGTTGATGTCGAAGACAGGACGCGAGCGTATGCCTGCATCCTGCGCTGCGCGAAAATCCGCTTCGATGCGGGCGCGATGCGTGCGTGATTGCATACATACACTGTACTCGTTCGAGTCAAGATCGACGGTTTGCGCCAGGTATGCCAGTGCTGCGTCGAAATCGCCAGTTGTGTAGAGTGCCACCTGATTGCGGTAGATGGCGTCGCGCATCTCCCAGAATTTGCCCTGATCGCCGGCGCACTCCGCCGCTTCTGCGGCGCGCAGCGACTCTTCCCCCAGTTGCAGGAGATGCCGATACACGATCCGCGCCTTCCCCGATGCCACATATGTCTCGATGATCTTCGGTTCGGTCTCTTCGACGTGGAAGGCGCATGCCGTGCAGAGAAAATCCGAAAATTCCAGGATGGTAACCGGAGCGTCGGGATTCCCCAGATAGTGGTATCCTTCCGGTGTACGTCCGCGTTCCAATGATGCCAGTTCACCCGATGACGCTGGCACAGGGGCGTCGGTTGCAGCCAGCGATGGCGCGGCGGTCGCTGCGGCGGGGGCGCTCGTCGGCGCTCCGGGATTCGGCAGGGCAGTCGCTGCAGCGGGGGCGCTCGTCGGCGCTCCGGGATTCGGCGGGGCGGATGCTGTGCTGCCGCAAGCTGCGATCAGGAGCGACGCCGCCAGGAAGAGAAGCGTGTATGTTCTGATCATGGCAGTTCCTTCTGCTAGTTCTTTCGCATCGTGCGCCACCCTCGCGCACGGCGAACGATGCTCAAAGCGCTCCATCGGCGCATCAGGCGCAATCTGGTATGATGGACGTGCGTAATGTTTCCTCTCTGTGTATGAACGGAGTTCCGACGGGCATGGATGCTCCTCGTATTTCGCTGGTGTGCACCGTCCGCGACGAGGCTGACAATATTGCCGACCTGATCGACTCGATGCTGGCGCAGTCGTTGCCGCCGGACGAGATCGTTGTCAACGACTGTCAGAGCCGCGATGCGACGCCGCAGATTGTTGCCGGGTACATCGCAGCCGGTGCGCCGATCCGTCTGGTACGGGGCGGCGACAATATTCCTTCAGGGCGCAACAACGCCATCCGCCACGCACGCGGCGCAATCATCGCGTGCACCGATGCCGGATTGCGGCTTGATCGGCACTGGCTGGAACGGATCACTGCGCCGATTCGCAGCGGCGACGCCGATGTCGTTGGCGGTTTTTTTCGTCCCGCACCCCGCAGCCTGTTCGAACTTGCGCTTGGCGCCACCAACTACCGTGACGTTGAAGAGATCGATCCGGCGCGCTTTTTGCCGTTCGGCAAGTCGTGCGCCTTCCGGCGCGAGGCGTGGGAACGGGTCGGCGGGTATCCTGAATGGGCGAATCACTGTGAAGATGTGGTGTTCGCGCTGGCGCTCAGACGTCACGGTTTTCGCTTTGCGTTCGCTCCCGATGCGCTTGTCTTCTTCCGTCCTCGCTCGTCTCTCGCTGCATTTGCGCGGCAGTACTATTTCTATGCGCGCGGCGATGGAGTTGCCGGTCTCTGGACCGGGCGCCACCTCATTCGCTATACAACCTACACTGCGGCAACGATCCTGGCGCTGGCAAGCTGGCGGCATCCCTGGATGCTGGCACTCATCGCGGCGGGAGGCGCTGCGTATGTGCATAAGCCGTTGTGGCGTCTCCATCGCCGCGCGCCGGCACTGAGCGGCGCTGATCTGATCCGCGCCGTGATCCTGATACCGATCATCCGTCTGGTTGGGGATGGCGCCAAGATGGTCGGCTATCCGGCTGGCGTGATCCAGCGGTTCCGCTCGGCATCGTTGCGCGCCGCAGTCGCCGGTTATGGAAAAGAAGGGCTACAGCAGCACCACCTGTCCGATCAGCGACACCCCGGCGCGTAGATGGGCGCCGGGAGCGGGAAGCCACTCGATCAGGTCACGCGGCGCCAGCAGATCGACCCGACTGCCGAAGCGCACACGGCTCAACCGTTGACCGGCGCGCACCCGGTCGCCCAATCGCACCAGCGGCGTCACGCGCTGCCCGCGAAAGCGTGTCGTCACACTGAGCAACAGCGGTCCCCACCCTGTCGAGATGCCGATAAAGAGCCGCTCAGGGCGGTACGTTTCGCGCGGTTCGCGGAACAGCAACGGATCGGCATCCTGATGTTCGAGGTAATCGATGCTGCCGGAAGCCGGACTCCTTTGCACTGCAACATCGATAGGGGAGACGTCGATCGTCAACTGAATCGCATCGGTATGCAGGAAGCGATGCTCGTAGACTTCGGTTGTGCCAAGCGCCACGCCATCGGCTGGCGCGAAGAGCGCATCGGCGTCATCGGGTGTTGTGCGTTCCGGGTCGCGGCAGACGAGCGCGGTCAGCGCCGTCAACGCCAGCGGCAGTGGCGCGAGGCGCGGACGAACACGCAGCAGAATACCTGTCAGACCGACGCCCAACCCCACAATTGGCGTGGCAACCGGTTCAAGTCCGGGGATGCGCGGTAACGAGTCAGGTGCAAGGCGGTTATCGAGCATGGCGGATAGACCCTTCGGGTCTTCGAGACAACGTTTAAGGGGATCAACCCTCCTGATTATCATCATCGATCAAGCCAGGCAGCAGACGCACCACGATCTGCCCGGCTGCAACATCGAGACGCTCGACCACATCGTGGATCATCGGCAGCAACGTATCGGAACGCCCCTGGCGTTCCACAACGATCACATCATTCGCGCCGGTCTGCACCACCTCGCGCACGACGCCAATTTCGCCGCCGCCGCTCTCAATCACCCGCAGACCGTACAGTTGATGAATAAAATACTCATCCTGGTCGAGCGGCGCGGCGTCGCACTCACGGATCGTCACTTCTGCGCCACGCAGGGCTTCAGCGGTCGTCCGGTCGGTCACGCCGCCCAACGAAAGAATAAGGATCCCCGCCTTTGGTTCGTGAACGCGTTGCAACGTGAACGGACGACGCTCTTCTCCCAGAAAGACCGTCCGCACGTGACGGCGGAGGTGATCGACCTGATCGGTTATCGCGCGAATTTTGATCTCGCCGCGCAGACCAAATGCGTCGATCACCTTGCCGATTAACAGCACTTCATCAGCGGAAGGTCGCTCTTCCATCATCCTATTCAATATCGACGTGAACACGCTTATGGCGCCGCGCCGCTGCCACGCTCATCAGGTCACGGATAGCTTTGGCGACCCGCCCGCTGCGCCCGATGACTTTGCCCGTCTCATCAGGTGCAACCGTCAACTGATACGTCACCGTATGGCGTCCGGTCCGTTCCTTAATCGTTACTGCTTCGGGGTGATCGACCAGATTGGTCGCCAGATATTCCAGCAACGCTTTCATAGATTCACCCTTCAACCGGTGTCGTTGCAGTTGGCGTTGGTTTGCCGTCGGCGTCGAGCACGCCGACCTGTTTCAGCAGGCGCACGACCGTTTCTGAGGGCTGCGCGCCGACGCTCAGCCAGTAACGCACGCGATCAGCCTTCACATGCAATTCTTTCGGCTGACGCACCGGATTGTAATGCCCGACGATCTCGATAAACTTGCCATCGCGCGGTGCGCGCGAATCGGCAACGACCAGGCGATAGCTTGGTTGCTTGGTTTTGCCCATCCGACGGAGACGAATTGTAACCATTGCGCTGACTATTCCTCCACTGCTGTTGACTAACGCATCCGACGCATCAACTCGCGCGGATCGATACCGCCTTTGCCGCCCATTCGTTTCATCATCCGCTGCATCTGGCGGAACTGATTGACCAGTTGCGTCACTTCCTGAACCTGTGTGCCACTACCGCGCGCAATGCGCTCTTTGCGCCGACCCTTGATCAGGTCGGGGTTGCGGCGTTCTTCCTTCGTCATCGAAAAGATGATCGCTTCGATCTTTTTCAAGTCCTTTTCGGTGATGATCTCCTCGCGCGCCAGTTTGTCCAGCCCCGGAATCATGCCCAGGATCTGCTGAAGCGGACCGAGTTTGCGCATCTGCTGCATCGAAACCAGGAAGTCCTCGAAGTCGAACGACCCCTTGACCAGTTTCTTCTGCATTTTGCGCGCCTGCTCTTCGTCGTAGATCGCTTCGGCGCGCTCGATCAGCGACAGCACATCCCCCATGCCCAGAATGCGCGACGCCAGTCGGTCCGGGTGGAACGGCTCGATCGTGCTGGCTTCAACCTTTTCGCCCGAACCGAGGAACTTGATCGGCACGCCGGTGACGGCGCGCACCGACAGGGCGGCGCCGCCGCGTGCATCGCCATCGACCTTGGTGAAGATGACGCCGGTCAGTCCCACGCGCCGGTTGAACTCCTCAGCAACGCGCACTGCCTCCTGACCGATCATTGCATCGACGACCAGCAACCGCTCGACCGGGTCGACGGCGGCGTTGATCTGTTCCAGTTCCGCCATGAGCGGCTCATCAATCTGAAGCCGACCGGCGGTATCGATGATAACGTGGGTCAGGTTTTCGTCGCGGGCGCGGCGCAGCGCGTGGCGCGCGATCTCCGGCGGGCTGACCTGTGTGCCTTCCGCATGCACCGGGATGCCCAGCTGACGCCCCAGCGATTCGAGTTGCGTGATGGCTGCCGGGCGATAGATGTCGGCGGCGACCAGGAGCGGTCGTTTGCCTTTCTTGCGCAGCCAGAGCGCCAGTTTGGCGGCGGTGGTCGTCTTACCGGAACCCTGCAAACCGATCAGCATGATGACCGTCGGACCCGGACGCGCTTCAGCGAGCGGCACATTCGCCTGTCCAAGCAGGTCGATCAGTTCCTGGTGAACGATCTTAATCACCTGCTGGACTGGCGTCAGGCTTTTCGCAACCTCTTCGCCGATCGCTTTTTCGGTGACGCGCGCGACGAAATCGCGCACCACTTTGAGGTTGACATCCGCCTCGAGCAGCGCGATGCGCACCTGTTTCATCGCCTCGCGCACGTCGTCCTCGGTCAGTTTGCCTTTCCCGCCGAGTTTTTGAAAGACCGCCTGCAATCGGTCGGAGAGACTTTCAAACATGGCGCGACCCGCACTTCACACAAAAAAGCGGCGATCTACCGCTCTAACCATCACATTGTAGTCAGAATCCGCCGCTGCGTCAAATTATCCGTAGAGCGCCGCCAGCACGCGTGCGGTGATCTGTTGCTGCACAATCCCTGCCAGCAGGAACATCGGCAGCAGGACGAACAGCCATACTTTGGCGAACTGCGCCAGCGACCACAGGATGTTCTGCCCGACGGTGAATCCTTTAGGGGGCGCCATTACGGCGGCGCCGATACGGATGCCCAGAGCGGCGCCCAGAATCGCCGCAGGCAGTTCAATGACGCCGTGGGGGAGGACGTAGCCAATCACGAACTGAAGCGGGCTGTGCGAACCGAGCGTCATCCAGTCGCCGCCAGTTGCCGCAAGCGCACCAGCGATATAGCCGATTCCGCCGAACGCAAAGAAGGGCACCATCAGCGAAAAGATGCCGAAGGTAAAGGTTGCCAGCAGCGCAGTGATCAGCAGGCGCGCACTGTTGGCGATGCCGGTAAAGATGCCAAGCGCCAGGTTTGGTTCCGGCGTGACGCCGACGCGCCCCGGTGACTGACCGATCCGGTCGAAGAAGCCGCCGAGGAGCGGTCCGCACAGTGCACCGGCGATTGCCGCAACGAGGGCGACCAGGATTGGCAGGCGGTAATCGCGCAGCAGGGCTGGCAATTCGTGCAGGTAGAACCGGCGCAGTGAAAACGAGCGTTCGACGTATGCTTCCGGCGGCGTGCCTGCCGGTCGATACTCGCGCAGGAACGTCAGGAATGTGCTGGCGATGTGGCGCAGGTTCAACTGTTCGTGCTCGCGCGACAGAATCTCTTCGCGGTTGAATGTTCCCATGCCGGTGCGCGTCAGCGCTGCAGCAACCACGAGCAGAAGGACAACCGCCAGCCAGAGCACATCCCAGCGCCGCGCAATGATCAGGAGCGCCTCGAGTTGGATGATCGCCGCTGTTGGCAGCAGCACGAAACTGGCAAGCAGGTTGGCAGCGCGAATGCTGGTGGTGTGACTGGAGATGATCACTGCGCCAGCGACCATGACCACCGATTTTGCCAGAATGAGGAGCAGCACCACGACCAGATACTCGAAGTTGAGTCCATCAAAGAACAGATCAGGTTCACGGATGCGGAGCGAAATGCCGAAGATCGCCATCGCCAGGAGCGACGACATCAACGGCGGAATGAGCGAAGAGATCAGTTTTCCCAGATAGAGCGCATTGTCGGAGAGCGGCATCGACAGCAGCGCTTCGAGACTGTTGCGTTCACGCTCGCCAACGAACGACTCCAGTGCAGTGATCAGCGAAAACGATGCCGGAATGAACCCGACGAGCAGCATGGCGAATGGGATGAGGCGAACAACCGATCCGCGATCCCCCACGAAGTCGATGGCGACGCTCGACGCGGCGATCAAGAGTTGCGGCAGCACGAAGGTAAGGATGAAGATCGGCACAAGAATCCGCCAGTCGGTCAGCGTGTCATTGACCTCACGGCGAACAATCGTGCGAACAGCGCCTGCGCTCATTAGGTGACTCCTGACACAGTTTCTGGCATCTGCCGTTCCGACTACCGGCTCTCAGCCATTTCCGGCGTCGGTTGATCAACGGGCAACGTGTTGGCGGATTGGTGCGCCGTTCCTGATCTGGCGGTCATCCGGTCGTTGCCTGCGACGATTTCCAGGTACACGTCCTCCAGACGGCGCGGCAGTTCGTTGAGCGCAACGATCGGAATGCCAGCAGCAGTGAGACGCGCAACGAGTTGCGGGTTCGCGTGGTGCGCATCGTCGGTGTGATAGTAGACGCATTCGCCGTCGATCCGATCAATATGCACCAGACCATCGAGAACTCTAACCGCAGCCGCGGCTGAGATCGCCAGCCGGAGTTCCCAGCGCGGCGCACCCAAAAACTGACGGGTCAATTGAGCAAATGTGCCCTCGGCAACGATCATGCCGTTACGGATGATGACAATGCGATCGGCAAGTTCTTCCGCCTCAGTCAGGTTATGGGTGGTGAGCAGGATGGTACGCCGTGCAGCGCGCAATTCCAGCATAGCGTCGCGCACCTGACGGGCGCTGTGCGGGTCCATTGCTGTCGTTGGTTCGTCCAGATACAGCACCGGCGGATTGTGAATGAGCGCCCGGATCAGCGCGATCTTCTGCTTCATGCCTTTGGAGAAACTGTCCAGCCGTTTCTCGCGCGCATCCCACAAGCCGAACTGACGGAGCAACTGCTCAGCGCGACGGGCGCTGTCAACAGCTGACATCCCCTGCAATGCGCCAAAGAAGCAGAGATAGTCCTGCGGGCGCATACGCAGATAGAGACCGGGGAATTCGGTAAGCAACCCGACCACGCGGCGCACCTCGCGCGCCTGTTCGACGACATCGTACCCTGCGACCCGGGCATATCCGCTGGAAGGGCGAAGAATGGCGCCCAGCATACGCACCGTTGTCGTTTTGCCGGCGCCATTCGGTCCGAGCAGCGCAACCACTTCACCGGGATCGACGTTGAGCGTCACACCGCGAACAGCATGAAATGCGCCAAAGATTTTGTGGAGATTGTGCGCTTCGATCATAGTTTCGTATGGATGCTGGTGGAAACGATTTCGTTCTTGGGATGATGAACGAACCCGCAACGAATGCGGCTCATACATAAAGTATACCAGCCTGAACGTTGATGTGACAGACGCCGATTATTGCAATACGGGTGCAACCTTGTAACAGGATGTGGTATGTGGATGGTATGGTATAATGCGCGCCAGCGAACATGATAAACATAAAATGGCTGTTCCGGCTTTCCTGCCGGTAGAGACAGATGAGAGGGTCGCGTGGGGATCAACCCGCTCAATTCACTGTTCGGCGCGCTCAGTCGTGATCTCGGCATCGATCTTGGCACTGCCAACACGCTAGTCCACGTGCGTGGCAAGGGTATTGTCATCAGTGAGCCATCGGTCGTTGCAATCGATAGAAAAACCAAGGAAGTCAAGGCGGTTGGCGCGGAAGCCAAGGCGATGGTTGGCAAGACGCCGGCAAATATCATCGCGGTACGTCCGCTGAAGGATGGGGTGATTGCCGATTTCGACGTTGTCGAAAAGATGCTGAAGTATTTCATCGGCAAGGCGCACGACCGCTCGCTCGGCATCGTATCCCCCCGTCCGCGTGTGGTGGTCGGGGTGCCGTCGGGCGTGACGCAGGTGGAGATGCGTGCGGCGCGCGATGCGGCGCTGAATGCCAACGCGCGCGAGGCGTATGTGGTCGAAGAGCCGATGGCGGCGGCGATTGGCGCCGGTTTGCCGGTCGATGAACCGGTTGGTTCGATGATCGTCGATATTGGCGGCGGCACGACCGAGGTCGCGGTGATTTCGCTCGGCGGGATCGTGATCAATCACTCGATCCGCACGGCGGGCGATGAAATTGATGAGGCGATCATTCAGTTCGCCCGGCGTGAATACAACCTGTTGATCGGCGAGCGCATGGCGGAAAAGGTCAAGATTGCCGCCGGCAGCGCATACCCGCTGGACGAAGAGATCCGCGTCATTTTGCGCGGGCGTGATCTGCTGACCGGTCTGCCAAAAGCGGTCGAGATTTCCAGTGTCGAACTGCGCGAAGGCATTGCCGGTCCGGTCAATGCAATCGTTGCTGAGGTACGCGCTGCGCTCGAAGAAACACCGCCCGAACTGGTGGCGGATATTATGGAGCACGGCATTGTGCTTGCCGGTGGCGGCGCGCTCCTGCACGGGCTTGACCGCCGGATCGCCGCAGAAACGAAGATGCCGGTGCATATTGCGGAAGATCCGCTCTCGTGCGTGGCGCGCGGCGCTGGCAAAATGGTCGAGGAGTTCGACAATCCGGTGTACCGCGATATTCTGACCAGTACGCAACGCACCCGTCGCGTTCGTTACTGAGAATCCGAACGATGCTGCGCGATCGCCCATACCGACTGTCACAACCGGCGCGACGTTCGCCATTGCTGATAATCCTGCTGGTGCTGATCGCAGCGGCGTTGCTGGCTGCCGATCAGGCCGGGTTGCTCGGTCCGTTGCGTCTCCATGCCCAGGCGATCATCAGCCCGGTGCTGGTCAGAATGCAGCAGATGGGCGCCTGGATCGAGTCGCTCGTCGGGCAGGCGAGTGATGATCAGGCGCTTCTGGCGGAACTCGAGGCGCTGCGTGCGGAGAACGCCGATTTGAAGGCGCGGTTGATCCAGGCGGAGGCGCTGGAGTTCGAAAATGCGCGCCTGCGTGAACAGGTGCGTATCGAGCAGGCGTATCCCTGGCAGTTGCTGGGCGCAGATGTGATTGCACGTACTCCCGACACCGGTCGTCGCCTGGTGTTGTTTGCTGCTGGCACGGATCAGGGGGTGCGTCCGGGAATGGCGGTCATTGCGCGTGAGGGGAGCAATCCTCCCGCTCTGATCGGTATCGTTGAGGAGGCGGGTCCGCGCACCGCCTCGGTGCTCTTGATCACCGACTATAGCAGTGCGATCAGCGCACAGGTGTACCAGGAAACCGATGTTGTTCGCGGTGTGATCCAGGGGCAGTGGCAGCGCGGATCGCGCCTGCTCTTGCACTCGGTTGCGCGTGAAGCGCCGCTGGCGGCTGGCAACACGGTGCTGACCGCCGGTCTGTCGGCGGAACTGGCGCTCAGTGTGCCTCGCGCGGCAGTTCCGCCAAATGTGCCGATTGGCGTGATCGAGATGGTCCAGGATACCGGGCGTGATCGCATTGCCGGGGTGCGTCCATTTGTTGATCCTGATCGGGTACGTTACGCATGGGTCATTCTCGCCAGCGACGAATCGAAGAAATAATCGTGCATGAAGCGGCGCTGTTCGCTGCACTGTTTGTTGGAGCGCTGGTGCAAACGGCGTTGCTGCCGCGCCCATTTGATGTGCCGATCAACCTGATGCTGCTGCTTGCAGTCTGTCATGGTCTGATCGCCGGAACGACATCCGCAGCGCGCTGGGCATTCTATGGCGGATTGGCGCTTGACCTGTGCGCGATGACGTTCGCCGGCATGCACGCGCTGGCGCTGCTGACCGGCGTGATTGTATCAACAGTGCTGGTCTCCCGTCTGAGCCGCGAGAACTGGCTCGTGCCCATTCTGGGGGTTGCAATCGGCGCCTTCCTGTATCATGTCGTGTACGCGTTGCTCCTCACCCTGCTGGTTGCATCGGTTGACTTCGAGGGGTACGCCCTTGCTGCGCTTGTGCCCGATACCCTGATCGCCCTGATCCCGGCGCTGCCGCTCTATCTTGTGTTTCGCTGGAATGAGGATCGGGTGCGCCGACGTGTGCCGGTGGATGTGTATTGAGGGGGTGGTCGTTGAAGGTTGAAGGTTGAAGGTTGAACGTGGGAGCGTTGGTCGTTGAAGGTTGTAAGGTTGAAGGTTGAACGTTGAACGTTGAAGGTTGAAGGTTGAACGTTGAACGTTGAACGTGGGAGCGTGGGAACGTGGGAGCGTTGAACTTGAACGTTGAACGTGGGAGCGTTGAACATACAGATGAAGCGTATCCGTGGTCTGCAAATAACCGTTCTTCTCATATTTGCCATCCTGATTGGACGGTTATATCAGTTACAACTGGTCGATGCCCAGGCGGATCAGTACCGTTACTCAACGGCAGTGCGCGTCATGCGTTACCTGCCGATGCGCCCGATGCGCGGCGAAATATTTGCCAGCGATGGGCGTACCCTGCTCGCGCAGACGGTTCCGATCTACACGCTTGCTATCCGCCCCGCCGATCTCCCTGCCGATCCCGCGTCTCGTGCGCAGGTGTTTGCGCATCTCAGTCAGACGATTGGGATAACCAGCACCCTGATCATTTCTCCAGCCGCTGCCCTTGAACGCGACCCGGTTCTGCGCAGTGATCTGGTTCAGGGTCTTGGCGCTGAAGCTGTCGCACGCGCGCAACGCATCGAGCCGCCGTTCACTGCATTGCTCGCGGTGGCGCCTGATCAACGTCCTGCGCTGGACGCACTGACGGCGCGCTATCATCAGGTGGTGCAGTTTGCGCCCCAAACGCTGGATATCGACGCAGCGCCAGCGCTGGCGCCTTCCCCGCCGATCTCGGTGACGCTCACGATCTCACCGGCATCAGCGTTGCAGTACAACCTGGCGCTGCGCGAAGATCTCGTGCGCGTGCTGGGTGACCGCGCAATCGAACCGCTGGAAGTGCCTCCTGTGTGGCTGCGCATCGATGTGCCGCCTTCTGTGATGCTCAATGCGCTGCGCTTATCGACAGCGTACAGTGACGTGGCAACACTGGAAAACCCGATTGCCAGCATGGTCGAACGGGCGAACATTCCCGGCTACCAGACCGTGACCATTCGCGAAGATATTCCACATTCCATCGCGCTGGCATTGATCGAAAACGCTGCCACGCTGCGGGGGGTTGTCATCGAACAGGATTATCGCCGACGGTATCCGTTGAGTACCGAAACGCCGTCACTGTCATACATCCTGGGGTACATCGGTCGAGTAAACCAGTGCGAACTTGTGCGTCAGAATCCGGCGCGCTCATGGATGAGCGGGTTGCTCGAGTCGATCGGCAGTTCGATCGAGTGTGGCATCATTCAGAAACAGATCAACCCCTACGAATTGGGGTTGCCCCGCTATCTGCCGGATGATCGGATCGGCAAGTTCGGCGTCGAAGCCAGTTACGAAGAGGAGTTGCGCGGGCAACTCGGCATGCAGGAGGTGCTCGTTGATGCGCTCGGTCGTCCGGTGCGTCCGCCGCAGACGATCAAAGCGCCGCGCGATGGGTATAACCTGGTGTTGACCATCGATGCACAGTTGCAGCGTCAGACGGAACAGATTCTGCGCAACTGGATCGAAGAGAGCGAACGCCGCCGTCAGACGATGCCGGATCGTTTCGCCTACAAGCGCAACTACGACCCGATCCGTAGCGGCGTGGCAATCGTCGTTGAAGTGAAGACCGGTCGGATTCTGGCGATGGTTAACTGGCCCGCCTATGACAACAATATCTGGGACCCGACGCGCGCGGCGGAGTTGCAGGAACTCTTCTTCCCCCGCGATCCGGAGAAGCAGAAAGAGCTGGCGCGTCTCTCGCTGCAGGTCAATCGCGCGATCAGCGGTCAGTACCCGCCCGGTTCGACGCTCAAGCAGTTCGATGCAGCCATTGCACTCCAGAAGGGTATCATTACAGAGAACACCAGAATTCGTGATCCTGGTAAATTGCTGGTTGAGGATCAGTATGTACCCGGCGTGGTGTATCAGTATGTCAACGCTTCATCACGCGATAACGGAATGATCGATGTGCGCCAGGCGCTGAAGGTTTCGTCGAATATCTTCTTTATGTCGGTGGCGGGCGGCAACCGGGAAAATGTGATTAATCTCAAACCAGAAGAGCAGATCATCGACAAAGGGTTGGGTATCACTGCTCTGGCAGAAGGGCTTGGATGGTTTGGCTTTGGTGAACCGACCGGCGTGCATCTGCGCGGGGAAGAAGCCGGGCGGGTGCCGACGCCCGCCTGGAAGCAGCGGGTGCTTCGTTCGGCATGGACAACCGGTGATACCTATAATGCTGCAATCGGTCAGGGGAACCTGGAAGTGACCCCGCTCCAACTGGTGATGGCGTCGGCTGCGATTGCCAATGGCGGGTTTCTCTACCGCCCGCAGATCGTTCGTGCAATAACCGATGCGAATGGGAATGTTGTGCGCGACATTCAACCTGAACTGATCCGCCGCATTCCCGTTGATCCCAGGCATCTCCAGGTCGTTCGTGAGGGGATGCGGTTGTCGGTTACCGAAGGTTCAAGCATCGCGGCGCGCGATCAGTGCTCCGGGTTGAGCATTGCCGGAAAAACCGGCACCGCTGAGTTCGGTCCGCTGATCACCATTCCCGCTCCCGATGGCAGAGGAACACGGGAAGTGCGCCAGAGCCACGCCTGGTTCGTCGGTTTTGCGCCTTACGAGGATCCGGAGATCGAGGTGCTGGTGCTGGTCGAGGGCGCTGGCGATATGAATGATGGTTCGGCAACGATTGCCGTGCCAGCGGTAACGCAGATCATGCAGGCGTATTTTGGCGTCACACCACCCGATCCGCTGCCGCGTGGATGTCAGCAGGGCATGCCACCGCTGCCGCCGCGCTTCACTCCTTCGTCCCCTGAACCTGCCGCGAATCCGCAGCCGGTCGGTCAGCGGCGATGAGGCTTGAGACCATGATGAACCGCTCTCCATCCACCCGTGTGATACTGGCGCTGCTGCCAATTGTTGCCTTCCTGCTGATGGCGCTGATCTGGTCAATGGCGTCTGGCAGCGTCCTGGCGCAGGAAGTCACCCCCACGCCACTGCCGACCGTCACTCCGTGGGGGGGAAGGCGCGGCGTGATGCCTGGCGGCGCGGCGCCGCTCCTGCCATACTGGCTCGCCGGATTGCCCATCATTGCGGCGCTGATTGCATTGATCGTCTGGCGCACCCGACGTGCCCGTTGATCCTGCGCGTTACCTGTCGGTCGTCAGGCGCAGGCGCACCCATTCGATGCGTATGTTGCCGCCGTCGCCAACTCCAACCGGATCGATCCGCAGGCGCGTGATGATGCCGTCCCATCCCGGCGCAGCACGCAGATCGATGGTGTAGGTCGTTGCGTCGCCTGTGGCGTTCAGTTCCCAGCGTACCGACCGTTCTTCGCTCATCGCGCCATCAACGCCAGCATAGAAGAGTTGCGCATCACGGTTGCGCGTGCCGTTCGCCATGCGAATTTCGATAGCGACGACCTGGCGGGCATCAAGATGCAAAAGCGGACTCAGCAGCGCCGGATCGATGCCCGGTGTGATGTTCCATCCACGATCAACCGACTCATCGGGCGCATTGAATGCCTGCCATCCCATCGTATCACGCTCGAACGTCCATCCCGTCGTCAGCGCCAGTTCGGTGGCGGTCGGCAAACGCCAGTAGGTCGGAATGGGAGCGGCGAAATCGAGGTTGAACAGGGTTGTGCGATACGGGGCAAAACAGTCTTCCACCTGGCGTTGCGTGATGCGGTGACGCTCCAGCACCCGTTGGGGCGGATGGAGCGCTTCATCGGCGATGATGATTGCGGCGCCAGCGCGTTGTGTGGTTGCGATCCGGTTTCGCAGGATGCTACAGGCGGCTTCCCACGATCCTGCACTGTCGAACAGCGCCTGGTTGAGGGAGACAAAGTTTTCGCGCTGTTCGTAGTGCGGCAGGTAGAGTTCCTGTAATCCATCAGGAACGATCAGCAGATCGGCGGGGGTGCTGTGCGCTGCCAGTTCACGTGCGATCAACCGTTGCAGATCGGTCGTCGGGTTGCCGCGTTGCGCGATTGAACCGTAGTTGACCCACACGATGACCCCGACAATCGTCAGCGACGCCCAGATCGGCATGCTCCAGCGACGCGCCTGCGCCAGCGCCCGCGCGAAGATCAGACATGCTGGCGGCAGACTGGCAATCCAGAACTCGATATTGTCCGGCTCCCACCATGCAAAAAATGCGCCATACGTCGCCAGCCAGACGACCAGCGCCGCCCACGGCAGCGAAGGCGCTGGCATTCCCGGTTGCTCCGCCGATGATATTCCCTGACGGACGCGCTGCCCGCCAGCCCACGCTGCTGCCACACCAAGCGCCAGGTAGAACCATCCGCCGCCCGGTTGCGCCAGCGTATCGCTCAGTCCTGTGCCGAGACTGACGACCGTGTTGGTTGTGAGTGGTCCGCCCCACCATCCTGTGCGCGCATATTCCGTCAACCATGCCAGCATGGCGTCGATCGTGCGGAAGTTACTGACGATCAGCATGACATACAGGTAGGGCAGCACCGTTACCAGTGCCAGTGCGATGGCATACGCAGCCCAGCGACCGGTGAAAGCGCGCACATCCTTCGTCGCGCGCAGGTCTGCCAGTGCGATGACCGCAACCGGCACACAGAACAGGACATTCGTCTGATGGAACAGCACCGCGCCGCCCTGCGCCACCCCCAGCGCCAGGCATCGCCGGGCATGCCAGGGGCGTGGTTGGATGATCAACGCCAGGCATATGATCAGGAACAATGTTGCAACGGTGTACACCTCGATTTCGACGGCATAGTACCAGAAGGCATACGAACCGCCCAGCAGGAGCGCAACTGGCAACGCCGCATCAGTGCGACCGGTTGCTGCGCGGGCCGTGACATAGAAGAGCGCCACACCGAGCGCGCCAGCGATGGCATTCACCAGTTGCATGGGCAGCGCTGCGCCGCCATCGTACCCCAGCGCACGACCGAGCGCCAGCGCCAGCGCGCCGAGCGGACCATACGCCAGGTGGTGCGGATGGAACAACTCAGTCCATGGCTTGCGCTCGACACTCGTCACATACGAAAGTGCATCGAACGTATGCACCCGGGTCAACGTCGGCAGATAGAGGAAGAGCATCCCGACGAACAGTGCAGCGGCGATCAGGCGGGAGTCACGCACAACCGGCGACATTGCGCTTGTTCGCATCACTGATCGAGGTCTGGCGTCACCCGCAGTTGATCGCCCACTCCGGTGCGACTGGAGCGAATTGCGCCGACGGGTAGTTCAACCACGTAATACCCGCGCCAGGGCGCAACTCCGGCGAACGGATGCCATGGCGGCAACGCCTCGCGCATACCGATCACCCGGTGCTGGCGATCAACGAAGAGAACATCAATCGGAATACGCATAAAGAACATGTGGATGCTCGATTCAGGCACCAGGATCAGGCCATACCCGGCAGGAAGATCCGGGCGCCCCATCAAGCCGCGCCCGCGTGCCAGCAAAGACCGCGCCACTTCGGCGCGGTCTGCAATCACAGTGCCACGGGTAAGATTTTCGATGACGGTATACGACATACGGTGGAGTTGATGTGGCGTCTATCCCCCCAGCCCGCCGAGCGACTTCATAATCCGCGGGACTGCCGGACCGAGGATGACGATGAACAATGCCGGGAAGATCAGGAACACCATGGGGAAGAGCATTTTGATCGGCGCCTTATGCGCCTCCTCTTCGGCGCGCTGGCGGCGGCGGATGCGCATCTGATCCGACTGAATGCGCAGAATACGCCCGATCGACACGCCAAGTTGTTCCGCCTGGATCACGGCGCCG
This sequence comes from Roseiflexus sp. RS-1, assembly GCF_000016665.1. Lineage (NCBI taxonomy): Bacteria > Bacillati > Chloroflexota > Chloroflexia > Chloroflexales > Roseiflexaceae > Roseiflexus > Roseiflexus sp. RS-1. The sequence goes on along the minus strand of NC_009523.1, from coordinate 1,580,382 downwards.
ATGAACGTCTGCACATCATCGACGCCACAGCGGTCGATCATATCCTTCATCGCATCACGGCGGGGACGACCAAGCCGCGTATCGCTGAGCACGCGCTTGAACTCCTTCGAAAGCGGATCGTCCCACTTTTCGGTCAGGCGCTGCATTGCCTGGTCGAACGACAACCCGGCTTCGACACAGATGCACAACAGATCGAGTGCGTCGGGCAGCGCCTTGACAATCGCCTTCTTGCGCTTCTTGATCTGCTGTCCGAGCCAGATGCCCGGCAACAGGTATCCCATTCCTGCGCCGATGGCGGTATACATCATCGCCTGTGCGACGTCCATGCCCTGCAAGAACGTCACTGCACCGACAACGATAAACAGCACAACCGCCAGCGCCAGGCGAATGCCGCTAAACTGCATCGGGGTCAGGTTCCCCGGATTACCTGCCTGCGCCAGACTGATCCGCAGGCGCTCGGCGCTCTGTTTCGGACCATACTGACCGAGTTTTGCCAGGATGCTCTTGGTGAGCGGCACGAGCACACGCTGACTAAACGGTTGTTGCAGTTCCATTTCTTCGAGCGTCATCGTGCGCTCGGTAAACTGACTGAGTCGGTCGCTGATCATATCGGGCTGCGAGGAGCGCCGCATGCCGATCATAATCAGCCCAACGCCAAGCAGCATCAGCACCCCGAATCCGATCATCGGCAGCATGCCAGCCATACGCGCCCCCTTCCTACACCTCGATATCCACAATCTTCATAATCGCAAAAAAACCGATCACAATCATCACAATGCCAGCAACCGGCAGACAGCACCAGTGCTCCGGCGGCATACCGAACGAAAACATCGGCGCCATATAGTTCGGGTTGATCACCGTGATAAAAATTGCCAGACCGATCGGCAGGCCCGTAATCACATAAGCGGAAATCCGCCCCTGCGCGGTCAGCACCGCGATCTCGCCCTTGATACGGATGCGTTCACGAATCGTATGACCGATAGTATCGAGTATCTGCGCCAGATTGCCGCCTGATTCCATCTGAATTTTGACTGCGGTAATCAGCAGGTCGAGGTCTTCCGACGGCACACGCTTGAGCAGATTGTCGAGCGCATCTTCGGTGCGCAACCCCAGACCGACCTCCTGCACCACGCGCCGGTACTCGGACGCAGTTGGTTCGGGTGCCTCACGACTGACCAGTTCCATCGATTGCAGCAGGCTGTACCCCGAACGCAGCGAGTTCGCCAGCATATTGATCGTATCGCCGAGTTGAGCATTGAATTTGGTCACGCGCTGTTTTGCAGCATACCCCACATACAGATCGGGGAGGAACGAGAAGAGTGCGAAACCGACAATCCCGGACAGCAACTGAGCTTCCCAACTGGCGCGCCCGATGAACGCGCCAACCACCGCGCCGACGCCAGCGGCGAGGAGTTTGATCATGTAGAACTCGGTCACCGTCAGTTTCAAGTCGGCGCGCGCCAGATTGCGCGCCGTCTCGCTGCCGCGCTTGCCGCGCGCTACGACCTTATCGATTTCGCGCAGTTGCTCTTTTGCGGTGCGCTGTTGCTGATCGGCGCGCCGACCGGCGAACTGGGTCAGGCGCTCTTCATAACTGGGATTGCTCGCGCTCCGGCTCGCCAGGAACGCAAACACCGCCAGGATCGCCAGGAAGATCCCGACCGGTGCAATCAGTTGTGTCGGATCTGCGACAATCGGCATACGGAGGTCCTTTCGGGGCAATGCGCCCGTCGTGCGACAGGGCATTGCAAGGGCGCAACGTCAGATGAAAGAGCTGCCATAGCCGAAGATATTCGGCGGCAGATAAATGTTGCGCTCCTCGAAACGGTCAATAAACCGTGGTCTGATGCCGGTTGGCTTCAACTGACCGATAATCTTGCCGCGTTCATCAAGCCCCTGCTGCTCAAAGACGAAAATATCCGAAAGCACGACGACATCACCCTCCATGCCCTGCACTTCGGTGATGTAGATAACCTTGCGCGACCCGTCTTTCAGGCGCGCCAGTTGCACGATCAGGTTGACTGCCGAAGCAATCTGCTCACGGATGGCGCGCACCGGCAGGTCCATTCCGGCCATCAAGCACATCGTTTCGATACGCGCAATGGCGTCACGTGGCGAGTTAGCGTGCAGCGTCGTCATCGAGCCATCGTGACCGGTATTCATCGCCTGAAGCATCTCCAGCGCCTCACCGCCGCGGCACTCGCCGACCACGATCCGCTCCGGTCGCATACGCAGGGTATTGATCACCAGGTCGCGAATACTGATCTCGCCTTTGCCTTCAACGTTCGGCGGACGCGACTCGAGCGGCACCACGTGCTCCTGGCGCAGTTGCAATTCTGCCGCATTTTCGACGGTAATAATGCGCTCATCGTCGGGGATGAACGACGAGAGCACATTGAGCATGGTCGTTTTACCGGAGCCGGTGCCGCCGGAGACGACGATGTTGAGCGATGCGCGCACGCAGGCGGAGAGGAACTCCGCCATCTCGCTGGTGAGCGATCCGAAGCGGATCAGGTCGTCGATCGTGATGCCTTCCTTGCGGAACTTACGGATGCTGATCGTCGGTCCACAGAGGGCGATTGGTCGAATGACTGCGTTGACGCGGCTGCCGTCGGGGAGGCGCGCATCGACCATCGGCGATGACTCATCGATACGGCGTCCAAGCGGCGCGACGATACGGTCGATCACCCGCAGCACGTGTTGTTCATCGACGAAGGTGACGTCGGTCAATTGAATCTTACCGCGCTTTTCCACATAGACCTTTTTTGGTCCGTTCACCATGATCTCGGAGATCTCCGGGTCGTTGAGCAACTCCTGGAGCGGACCGAAGCCCAGAATGTCGGCGGCAATCGATTCAAACAGGCGGGCGCGTTCCGAGCGCGACAACACGATATTTTCGCTGTCGAGGATAGTATTGAAAATCTCCTCAACCTGCTGTCGCACTCTGGCGACATTGGAGAGGTCGAGTTTGGGATCGAGCTCATTGATCAGGCGTTGCTGAACGCGCTGTCGCAGTTCGATAACGCTGTTATCCTCTTCACGGCGTTGAGCCGGTGGTGTTCCAAGGCGCGCTGGCGCAGCCGGGGTGGCGGGTGTGCCAGGCAATTGCCCGGTCGCACCGGAAGTTGCGCCGATTCGTTTCAAGAGTGACATACGTATGCTCCCTCAACAGGCGACGGTTATCGCCGCGCCATCAATTTGCCGAACAGGCCGGTTTTCTCCGGCGCTTTCTCCGTCTTCTTTGCAGCGTCGGCAGTTTTTGCCGCCAGACCGCTGCTCAGGAGTTTCGCCAGGGCGTAAATATCTTTCGACGTCGGAAGGTCACGTTTGGCGATCACCAGCGGCACTCCCTGGTTGACCGCCAGCGTCATCTCGTGACCCGCGTTGGCGATCTGGAGCGCCACTTTATGCTGAATGTTCGCTTCCACGTTCTCAACGCGCATCCCCAGGCGATTATCGGCCTTGTTGAGTACAAGAACCGTTTTTTCCTTCGGATACTCCAGCAACTCGGCCACTTCGAGGAACAGTTTGATATTCTTGATGCACGGAAGTTCAAGCGTCATCAGCGCAACGATCCGGTCGGCCAGATCAAGCGCTGCCAGCGCGCGATCCTGAAACGATGCCTGGGTATCGACGATCACATACTCAAACTCTTTCTTCATCGTCTCCAGGATCGTCCGCAGGTGATCAGAGGTGACAAGTTCGCCGGTTTGCGGGTTTGGCGGCGCCAGCAGCACCTTGACCTGTGTTGCGTGAGTTGCCATGACGTCATTCAACAGGTCACGGTCGAGTTCGCTGATACGGTTGACCAGATCGGCGATAGTTTTGGACGACACCAGGTTCATAATCACCCCGACATCGCCGAATGTCAGGTTGCCATCGACGAGCGCCACTTTCTTGCCGGTCAACAGGCGCATGGCGACCGCCAGGTTGCACGCAATCGACGACGTTCCCGTTCCGCCTTTTGGACTGAAAACGGCGATGATCTGTCCCTGCGCGCCCTGATCGTCGCCGCTGCCGCCGGGACCCTGCGGCGGTGTCGTTACATAACGCCGCTGTGTGGTCGCCAGGCGATAGACATGGCGAATCGCGCTGTAGAGTTCTTCCGCGCCGATCGGTTTGGGCAAGAACTCACGTGCTCCGGCGAGCATCGCACGGCGCAGGTAATCCTGCTCACCCTGCACGCTCATCATGATCACCTGCGCCTCGGGCACCTGACTCAGCAGCGCCTCGGTGGCAGCGATACCGTCCATGTCCGGCATGTTGATATCCATCAACACCACGTCGGGACGGTGCTGTTTGGCGAGCGCAAGCGCCTCGCGCCCGGTGGTCGCTTTTGCAACGACTTCGATATCTTTTTCGAAGAAGAGGAGTTTTTCGAGATTGTCGCGCGTTTCGGCAATATCATCGACGATCATCACCCGGATCTTCGCCGGGCCTGCGGCTTCGGGTGTTCGCGATCCTCCTGCCATAGCATCCTCTCAATCGTGGGCGCTGCCGGTCGCTTACCGGGCGTTGCATCATTTTGCGCATCGGTTCGGGCGCGCCTGTACTGACGCGCCTGTTGCGAGTATTATACCGCGTTGTGTCTGATGTTGCAGTCGATCATGGAAATGGAACCGGAAGCGGCGTCGGCGTTGGACGCGCCGGTCCCGGCGTGATTTCTTCGGGCGCAATTGCCAGCGGTTGCAACGGTTCGGGCAACGGCAACCCATAGCGGCTGGTCAACAGGCGCAGTGTGATGCCAGTTGTATCCTCGATGGCGCTGTCGTCGCGCCCGCGCAGCACCAGTGTGATCTGCGGCTTCGGATCTTGCTGATCGAGGGTGAACTTGACGATCTCGGCTTCCTGGTCGGTCATCGCCAGCAGCAGGATCCATTGCGCGCCGGGCACGAAGGTATCGGGAGTCTGGGTGCTTGAGGGCGGTGGTGGCGGCGCCGTTCCCTGCTGACCTGCGGGCGTCGGTGTGCCGGCTTCCTGGGGGATAGCCGGTTTCAAAACGCGCAACACCCGAACATTCTGCACCATGGTTTTCGTCACCCGATCAACCAGCGTTTCTTCGAGCGGCGTGACCACCAGCTGCCCGGTTTCCGGGTCCAGCGTCAGCGACGGTCGGATGATCAGGCGACGAATTTCATAGGTCATCACCAGGTCGACTGCGTCGCCGGGGCGGATCTGATCGGCGACGCCGGTCAGATTGCCGACTTCGAGCGGAAATACCTTGTCACGCGGGGTGTCGGGCGAGTCGGGCAACGGCACCTGGAACGACAGACCGGCTTCGGTGAGATCGCGCGCGCGGATAATTTCGGTCGCGTTGAGCGCGCGCAATGTCACTTTTGTGGTCAGTTCATTCACGCTGGTGAAATACTGGTCGGGCGCGGCGTTGTACTCCGGTTCTGGAATATCGCGCAGGGTCAGAAAGGTCTCGGTGTCGGTCAGGACAGTATTGGCCGGAATGTCAACTCGCGCGGCGACCACTTTACGCAGTGGCACAGGTGTTGGTTCTTGCGGAAGCGCCTCCGGCACAGGCGTCGGCGGGGTTTGGAAGAAGAAAAAGAAGAGAAGCGCTGCGGCTGCGGCAATAATCACTCCGAGCAACAGCAGAAGACCTCCTCGCCTCATGGGGGCGTGCCTTTCTTTCAGCAAGAAGATGCGACGATAATCACTTGTAAGCCATTATAGCACACGAGATCAAGCCCTGATTAGTATCGCAGGGCATCAATGACTTGACAGGTGGAAGAAACGTTGCACGTTGAAGGTTGAAGGTTCGTAACTGCTCAGGCGTGCGGTTGATGGAGATTGAAAATTAAATCCGCTCTACCGCGCTAGCCGTGGGGCTGAAGCCCTCGGCTAACCAGGGCAAAGCCCGCCTGCGCGGGCTATACCGGATTATTTATTCAAAGACCATAAACCGCGCCTGAGCGGACGCTTCGCGCCGGGCGACCACCTGGGCGGTCGCCGTGGCAGCGTCCACGCAGGTGGACGCCCGGCGAAAAGCCTTCCAGAGGCGATTTCAATCGCTGAACGCCAGGGCGATCACCGTGGCAGCGTCCACGCAGGTGGACGCCCGGCGAAAAGCCTTCCAGAGGCGATTTCAATCGCTGAACGCCAGGCGGCCTGAGTAGTTACGAACGTTGAGCGTTGAACGTGGGAACGTTGAAGGTTGGAACGTTGAACGTTGAAATGTTCGTAACTGCTCAGGCGTGCGGTTGAAACCGCGCCTGAGCGGACGCTTCGCGCCGGGCGACCGCCTGGGCGGTCGCCGTGGCAGCGTCCACGCAGGTGGACGCCCGGCGAAAAGCCTTCCAGAGGCGATTTCAATCGCTGAACGCCAGGCGGCTGAGTAGTTACGAACGTTGAGCGTTGAACGTGGGAACGTGGGAGCGTTGAACGTGGGAACGTTGAAGGTTGGAACGTTGAACGTTGAAATGTTGGTAACTGCTCAGGCGTACGGTTGAAACCGCGCCTGAGAGGACGCTTCGCGCCGGGCGACCGCCTGGGCGGTCGCCGTGGCAGCGTCCACGCAGGTGGACGCCCGGCGAAAAGCCTTCCAGAGGCGATTTCAATCGCTGAACGCCAGGCAGCCTGAGTAGTTACGAAAGTTCAACGTTGAACCTTCAACGCGCCAACCTTCAACGTGCAACCTTCAACGTGCAACCTTCAACCTTCAACCTTCAACGTGCAACCTTCAACGTGCAACCTTCAACGCGCAACCTTCAACGCTCAACGAGTCACCAGCGGCAGGAAGACGCGCCTGATGCCATTATCAGGCGGCGGGTTATCCGGCGGCGGTTGAGGACCGCTATCAGGCGGCGGCGGCGCACCTCCCGCCACAAACACGACGTCGAAGATGGCGCTGACATTGTTCCGTTCCGCCACATGGTCGCCGCTTGGCACATCGGACTCGTACACCAATCCTTTCAGGTCGGTGTGAGTGTCGGCAACCAGAATGACCTTGTAGGTTCCGCTGCCTTGATCAAGGAAGTCGCGCAGGATTTTACCGGTTCCATTGCTGGCGTTGGTTGCAGCCGAGACGCATCCATCGATGCCAACCGTTTTGATGTCGCTCCAGCGGAAGGTTTCCGCAATCAGGAACGTGGTATCCTTCTGCATCACCCATTTCGGGATTTGCAGACAGGCGCGGTGGTATGGCGCAAGCGCCGGGTTGCTCAGGCTATCGCCTCCAGGAGCGAACAGCGGTAGCGTTGGCGAGATCGGCGTTACACCCGGCGGGAAGATGAACACATCAACGAAGAATGTACCCTCCGGATTGCACCCCGGTTGCGATGCATGGCACACATTCGCCGGTTGCGTCGGTCCGCTGTCGGTCAGGTTCTGGTTGCGCAGGCGCACCTCGACGCCTCTGGTGGTGCCATTGGCGTTCTGGGTGGTGGTGACGGCATTGACGGGCCAGTTCAGATCGGGGTTGCCCGGAACGATCACTTCCATACCCAGGCGTAGCAGCACCGGCGAGGCATTCTGGACAGAGCCGCGGCGGAAGGTGAGGCGGTACTGGAAGCAGTTGCCCGGCGGGAGCAACTGACTCTCGCTATACTCCTGGGCATTGATGGCATACGCCGCGCCACTCGGGTTGAACTTCGAGAAGCGCGTTCCACCGGCATCCGGATCACGCGCCTGCGTCCATCCACCTTCTGTGTCGGCACAGTTGCCGCTCGATGGGGAGTAGACGCGGTACTCGACTTCGATATCACCGCCATTCGCCGGATCGATATTCGTCAGCCAGGTCATTTTACGCACGGTGGCCTGCTGCTCGTTGATCAGGTCGAGCATCGAGAAGGGCTTCGAGTAGTAGTAGCCGGTCGGCGGATAGAAGGTCTGGTCGTCGAGGTTGGGTCCGATCGTCGCGCGGAAGACCTGACTGGACGGCGCGGTTCCATCGGTGCCGCCGATCAGGTAGGCGAACGCATAGTTCGGGTTGCTGGTCGGCACCAGCACCACACCCGCATTGCGCCGTCCAGGATTTGCTGCAAAAGGCAGCGCGCCGAAGTCGTCCTGATAGAAGTTGAGCGCTCCATCTTTGAAGATGCGCAGGTTGGCCGGATCGACATAGGAGGCATAGCCATTGCGATTGATCGTGCCGCCGCTGCGTCCGCCGATCAGGTAGATTGCGCCGTTAAACTCGACGGCGCCGTGACTGTTACGATTGCCGGGAATAACGGCATTCCCGCCGGTGGTGCTATCCTCCCAGGTGATCGCGCCGGTGGTCGGGTTGATAACCCCTTTCCAGACGGTGCCGGTATCCATATTTTCGATACCGGCGTTGGTTCCACCGCCGTAGATGAAGAACAGATCCTGCGTCAACGTTCCGTCTGCACTGGTATAGCGCCCGACGGTCACGGCGGTGTTCCATACGCTCGACGGCATCGTCACAAACTGCCAGGTGCGGTTGTCGCCGCCGAGGTTAAGATTACCGTTCGACGGGTTGATCTCGGCGTAGTAGACGCGATTGGAAAGGGTTGGCGGAGGCGCACCGGGCGGATCGTTTCGCCCGCCGACGACGTACAGGAATGTCTTGCCGGCGGCGGTTGTATGTACAAAAGCGCGCGCGCCTTCCAGCCCGACGCCTGGCGGAAGTTTGTACGTCGGCGAGGTACGCCAGGTCAGGTTCCCGTTCGCATCGACATCACCGACGATCACCGAATTGCTCGAGAATGTAGACCCAGGGGCGACAGCGCCGCCGATCACGTAGAGATACCCCGCGTTACCGCCGGTGCGCAGCGCGGCGACCGCCGCGTTGGTTCGCGGCGCAAGCGGATTATTGTTGAACGGCGATGTATCTGCGTGGCTGACGGATGGCAATGATATGGAAGTCGTCCAGCTGATGACTCCGGCGCCGGGCTGTCCGTAATTCGTATTGACCGTGCCGCGATAGACCGTGTCGTGATAGGTCGGCACCGTGCCACCTGAAGAACCGCCGACCACCCAGATCGTGTTCCCGATGACCGCTGCGCCGATTTCGGTGCGGGCTGCGGGGAGCGGGCTATCCGGGATGGCGCCCCAGCGCAGTGCGCGAATGGCAGCCATGGCAAGCCCACCCTGATCGCCGGGTTTGGCGCCGGCATACGGTTCGGTCACCTGCCCGGATATCGGATCATTGCTCAGCGTCGTTGGAATAACTGCGGTCAGGGTGCGTGAACCGGCGCCGAACTCCGGCTGAGTATCATCCAGGGCAACAACCTTGATCACGCTGGCGGCGACCGGTGCGGGTGGAAGGATCGCAAGAACGGTCAGCAGCGCGACGACGAGTGTCAGCGCGCGCACCGTGGCTGGCATGCGTGTCATTCGAGTCATGATGCATATACCTGGTTTACCAAACCTACCTAAACCACAGCAGGTCTGGAAGGCCGCCTTTCTTCGGCCATTTTGACGCTTCATCCGGGATTGCCTCAAGAGGTCTTATATCCTGTCCACGTCCGTTTAGAGAGTCCGTGAACCCACTCCGGCCTCTGTTCATCAAACGTAATGCTTCCCGCTCAATATTCTGAGCAGCATTCACATCCCTATCAGCAGTATATCCACACGCACAAATAAACATTCGGTCACGCAACGTCAGATCCGATTTGATTCCTCCGCACATTGGGCATAGCCGACTAGAGGGGAAGAAACGGTCAACCTCTACCAATATGCCGCCGTACCACTCAGACTTGTAGCGTAACTGTCGTTGAGTCTCACCAAACCTGGCATCAGCGATTGACAGAGCCAGGCGCCGGTTACGCAGCATTCCGGGGACATTCAAATCTTCCACGCCGATAATGCGGTATGTGCGCGCAATCCTGGTTGTCATCTTGTGCGTGTAATCCAATCGCTTGTTCGCTATTCGGCGGTGGAGCTTCACCAGCTTCTTCCTGGTGCGGTTCCAGCGACCGCTTCCCTCTTGTCGGCGGGATAATTCGCGGTTCAAACGCTTTAGTTTTCTCAGTCTTGAGCGTAGCAGTACTTGGTTTTCATACTGTACGCCATCTGAGAGAACAGCTAACGTTTTGATGCCAACGTCTATCCCAACTGACTCTCGCGGATGCTTGTGCTCTGGTGGTTCGATTTCTACATTGATGGCGGCATACCAATGTGCTCTCTGCATCGGAGCTTCCCTTTCGTCTCCTTGTCAGTGGCATGGGTAGGTTTATGGCGATGTAGTCAGTTATCTTGAACTGTTCTCCCCTCCTTGAGAGCCTGGTGGAAAAAAAGTTACGCGCCAGCAGAGACGCGCCGACAGGCAGTGGAGATCATCGCAGGCACAATCAAACGGTCAGCCTCAATGGTCTTTGAGTAAATAATCCGCCATAGCCCGCGCAGGCGGGCTTCGCCCTGGCTAGCCGAGGGCTTCAGCCCCACGGCTAGCGCAGTATAGCGGAATAAATTCTCAATCTCCATACAGGCTGACACAGTCCGTGAGGCTGAGAGCCACCCGACAGGCGGTAAGCCGCCTGTCGGGTTCGGCGCCGGTTATGGTGTCGGGCAGACGTTATCATTCAGATCGAGTTTGAGGGGCACGCCGATCACACCGCCAAGACTGCGTCCGGCGCTGACCGTCACCGGTATTTCGGCGCTGGTGCTCGGACCACGCACGATCAGTTCGTACTTATCGCGCGAGATATTGTCCTGCGGCGCGCGATAGCCGAGCCAGGCGCGCAGCGTGTACTGACCCGGCGGCACATTCGTGAGCGCATACGACAGTTTGCGCGTGATCGGATCGGCGGTGATCCAGGCTTCGCGCGTATTGTTGTTGGCGTCGGTGAGCGTTACCTTGCCGACGATACGATCCGTCAGTTCAGGTCGCAGGTCGGTTGGCACCTCGGATGGCGCCATCGAGTCGCGCTCTTCGCCCTGAGCCGGCGTACAATCGCCCTGGATCGCCGAGACCTGGATATCGTCGAAGATCTGCTGCAACTGATCCGGCATGTCGGCGCGCTTGACATAGTCGGGCTGGCTGGCGACCAGGTTCAGACCGGTGGTTTCAAAGGTGGGGCTGAGCGCAACCACATACACCGAACCGTCGCTGGGGCGGATGTACGCCTCTTTGAGCGCCTGCGCTTCCGCCACCATCGCGTTGAGCGGTCGCAGGCTGCCATCCGGCAGCGGATCACCCATCTGGCAACCGACGTTCTCAGCGCCCAATTCGCATCCCGGCCCGTAGTTGTTTTGCATCCCGTTGCGTAGCACGTTTGCCACACCATCGGTCACGAAGATAACCACGCGGCGATACTTCATCCCGTTGGGAGCGCGTTCGGGCGCTGCGGCGAACACCTGGCTGGCGCGGGCGAACGCGACGGCGCTTGGCGTCGCACCTGCCGTCATGTATGGATCACCGTCCACCATGCCAGCTTCATTGATCGCTGCTTCAAGCGTTGCCCGATCATTCGTCCAACCGGCTGGCAGCACATCGGTCAGATCGTTCAGCGCGCGATTATTGTCGCCAACCCTGCCTTCATTGTTAACATAGTTCCCCAAACGTCCGGTAAACGTCACCATCCGGACGGTATCGTGCGGTCGGAGGCCGCTTCGCCGATCCTGATCGATCTGCTGGACAAACCTGCGCAGCACCTGTTTCGCAGTATAGATCCGGCGTTCCTGCACGTTGGGCCAGGCAGTTTCAATCGACACACACCCCTGGGTTGGATTGGTGCAGGTCACAACCTGTCCATTCTGAACGCCGCGCCCATCGAACGTCCAGGACATCGAACCGGAAACGTCGAGGATGAGCAGGAACTGCACTGGTCGATTCAGGTCGGGATAGGTCCGATAGCGCGGAAGATACGTCACGCTCCCGCCGACGGTAAAGTTGTTCGTCGGAGGCGCGCCGGTCACCAGGTTGGCGCACTGCCCGCCCTCGCGGACGTATGCCAGTTCCATCCAGGGGCCATCGGGCGCTCGCCCGTCGTTATCCACGCCGTAGTTGACCAGCAGGAATGCGCCGAAGCGCTCGATGTAGTATGCGGGATTGGTAAGATTGCCGTTGTCGAAGCGATACATCGGCAGGGTCATCAGAGTGCGGTTGCGCTTCAACGTGTCAAGTTGATTGAGCACCTGTTGGTTGAAGGGATTGCCGCTGAACACATTCCCATACACCCAATCGCCAGCGTTGATCGCATTCGGTTCAAACGGATAGGAGTCGGGGCGGGTCGGACCATCACTGCCCTGGATGATTTCGGGCCAGGGCGCTTCGGCATACCCCTGGCTGTAGGTGCCGTCGCCGGTCAACATCTCTGCCAGCGCGCCCGCATTGCCGGCAGGAGTGTTGTTGCGCCAGCGCAGCAGGCTGAAGCCGCCATTCGGGTTATTTCCGTCACGCAGATAGAGACGCTGGTAGCGCAGCTGCGCATAGGTTTCGTCTTCATAGAAGCCATCGTAGTTGACGAACCCATACTCATCGAACACAGGCTGCCCGCCGACCGTCGAGCGCACGCCGAACGGGTAGTACCCGGTTGCGCACGCGCCGACACTGGCATAAGCGGTAGCACCGACGGGCAACTGGCTCTGACCGAAGAGGCGCGCAAAGTAGGTCTCCACCTCGCCATCGAGACGAATCTGGATGTACTTTACACCCTCGGGTCGCTGCGAACCGCACGCACCGACGCGACTGCATGCGCCGGGGATCGGCGCACCATCACTTCCCAGGTAGATCGCCTCGAATGAGCGATCCCCCGGTTGCGGCGCCTCGCCAGGAGGCGTGACCGGAATGCCGTTCGATCGCAACGATTCGTAGATCGCGCGGGCGACATCGGTATCGCGACCGCCGCTGATCAGGCGGTTCATGCCGGCCAGCGACGCCGCGTTGGTGCCGCGCACGATGTTCCGCTGCTCGGCGTAGGTTACGCCGAGATCGACAGCCAGAGCAGCCATGCCGATCAGCAGCGCCAGAATGCCGGCGATCAGGACCACATTCTGCCCTTCTGTCTTGTGATAAAAACGTTGTTTCATAACCGCCACCTCTTTGTTCCTGTTTGTGTTGTACCGATCATCGAAACGACCATCGTGCGTGCGGCGCCATTGGTCAGGCGCGCGGTTGGTATCGGTTTGTGCGCCTGGCGGAGTTGTGGCGCTCCGCCAGGCGCGGGATGCTTACGTACCGGTGTCCGGCGTGCGCGTCGGCGTGAACGTTGGCGTGCGCGTCGGCGTGTTCGACGGCGTCAGCGACGGTGTGAACGTCGGCGTGCGCGTCGGCGTGAACGTTGGCGTGCGCGTCGGCGTATTGGTCGCCGGTGGCGTATTGGTCGGCGTATTGGTGCGCGTCGGCGTGTTGGTCGGCCTCGGCGTGTTGCTCGGCGTCGGCGTGTTGGTCGGCCTTGGCGTGTTGCTCGGCGTGAACGTCGGCGTGCGCGACGGCGTCAGCGTACGGGTCGCCGTTGCCGGCGGCGCGCCGCTGGAGTAGAGCCGCGCAACCGGAATGACCTGCTTCGGCTGGTTCGCATGCGACCAGCTGAGGATCGCGCGCTGGTTGCCGGTCCACTCGAAGTACTCAACCGTAATGCTGACCCGCTGGCAGGCGGTCAGGGTGATCCTGCCATTCGCTTCACCAGACTTGGTGCGCCAGTCATTGATGATCTGGACGCCGTTGACCCACACGCGCACACCATCATCAGTATCGGCGAAGAAGGTATACTCCCCGCTGAACAGCGGCTCAACCTGACCCGTCCAGCGCACGGAGAAGTAATTATTTCCTACGCCAGTAATGGGCGAGTTATTGTTCTGCGCCATGTTGATATTTTCGGTGCGGCTCGCCACCGGTGCGCCGGGGAAGAAGTTCGTCGTTCCCACACTGCTGCCCGGCGTGTAGATGAAGTAGTCGCCACGCAGACCGTTGCCTGTGCCGCCAGCGCATGGCGTGGCGGTCGGCGTGAATGTGGGAGTGCGCGTCGGCGTATTACTCGGTGTTGGCGTATTGGTGCGTGTCGGCGTATTGGTGCGCGTTGGCGTATTGGTTGGCGTGCGCGTATTGGTCGGCGTATTCGTCGTTGTCGGCGATGCCGTATTCGTCGGTGTGCGCGTTGGCGTGTTGGTTGCGGTTGGCGTCGGCGTATTCGTCGGCGTGGGTGTTGGCGTATTGGTTTGCACCACCGGCGGATTGGTCGGCGCGCCCGGCGAGACAAAACCGGCGCGCAGCGGCATGACAAAGCGCGAACTGAGCGGCACCTTATCGCCAAAGGCGGGCGTGAAGCCAAACACGGTATTGTAGTCGGATTTCACAATGACGAAGACATAGCACTGCCGGTTCGGATCCGCCAGGTTGGCGCAGGGCGTTGTATCCACGTCGGGCGCCAGGTCGTTGGCGCGATTGCCGTCGGCGTCCTCCGGTCCCAGCGGATTGCCGTTGAACGGGAAGACATCCTCGATCGCTTGCACCAGGATGTAGTGATCGATCAACCGGACGTAGCCGGACGGTTCGGTTCCTGCGGGGATCAGCCCGGTCACCGGATCGCCGATTGCGCGCCCGTCGCCGTTCTGGTCGAGGAAGTACTGGAACTGGTCGAGCACGCCGTCGCCGTTGGTGTCGGCGGCGTCGGGAATGGCATCACTGTTAAGATCGTACATATTGACGAAGTTGATGCCGCCGGTCGTTCCTGCTTCCTGGCGCACGCGTGTGCGGATCATGTCGTAATCGAGATCGACCGCGCCATCCGATCGGACGATCACATAACGACTGCCATACGTGGCGCCTTCCTGCGCAGCGGTGGTCAACCCCTGCATGTTGAAGAACAGCAGCCCGATATCGACCGCAGCCGCCAGCAGCAGCAGGATAAGCGTCGAGGCGATAACAAACTCGACGAGCGCCTGTCCTGATTGAAATCGTCGTGCCATAATCGTGTCTCCCTCGCCGGTTGCTACGGCGTCGGTTCCGTGCAGGCGATGCCGTTTGCAAAGTTCGGATTGTTCCCCAGACTTTCGATCGTTCGCTGCGCCGTCACCTTAATGCGCATCGTACCGTTGTCGCCCAACATGGTGTTGATGAAACTGACGAGCGGCGTGAGCGGCTCGATGACGTAGTCGATCTGCACCTCGATCACGCCTCCCAATCGTCGCGGGTTGGGATCGGCGCTGTTCGGGTACAGGATCGTTACCTGATTGACATCGACCGGGAAAAAGCCGGTCGAGTCGTTGGTGACTTCCAGAATGCGATTCACGCACGGGTCGTCGAGCCAGCGCGGATCACCCTGAGCGCGCAACGCCAGCCGCGACTGGTAGGGCGGCAGTTGCGACGCCGCCTCGGCGCCCGCGCGCGCCGCGCTGAACAGGGTCGAATATCCCCAGATGTAGTAACCGAGATCGACGATCGCAAACAGAAGCGCGAACAGGATCGGTGCGATCAGCGCCATCTCAACCAGCGATTGACCTGTTGATCGCCTGGGCATGCTCTGTCCCTTCTGGTCTCCATCCTCTACTGGCATTATAGAGAGGCGGTTGCGCTCGCTCAATAGTCCGTTAGTCCTGAGACGGATCGAAGATTACGGTTTGATGACAAGAGGCGAGGGGGTGGCACGTTAACCGTTGAAGGTTGAAGGTTGTAAGGTTGAAGGTTGAAGGTTACCTGTTGAACGTTGAACGTTGAAGGTTGAAGGTTGAACGTTGAACGTTGAAGGTTGAAGGTTGAACGTTGAACGTTGAAGGTTGAAGGTTGAAGGTTGAACGTTGAAGGTTGAACGTTGAAGGTTGAACGTTGAAGGTTGAACGTTGAACTCACCGTTCGATCATTTTTTGACGGATGGCTTCCTGATGCGATCTGCGACTTGACAAATAACGACCTGGCTGCGAGAACGCCCCCGTTTTATGGCATCAGGGAGCCTTGCATGAAAACAAGCGAACCGAGGGTTGAACGTCGTCTGTGAGCAGGGATGAAGGGCGTCCCCGACCCTTGAGGTCTTGACCATACGACGGCGTGCTACGCTGGCGCGTCGGTGGCGGAACGGTCTCTGCCTGCGTTGGGGGCGCCGCCCGACGAACCCCTAACCCCACAATCTGCACTCCCAGGCGGCGCGGATCGTGGCCGGCGGGATCGTCGCGGGCGGGTATGAAGGCAGGGCTGCGCACGCGCAGGAGGAGATGCCCGGTTGGTGAGGAGGGCATCTGGCGAGGATCAATCGCCAGCGTGACGGTGGTTGGTTCGGTGCCGGGGGTAACGCATACCGGTGTGGTGAATACTGCCTGTTCTGCCTCTTCGACGGAGAAGCCGGGTTCAGCAGCGAGCGCCAGGCAGGTCTCGCCGGTCAACGCCGTCGGGCGCGCGCCGGATGCCAGCGTCACTGAAATGCTCAGTGGCTCATCCTTCGGCGCCGGCAGGCGGAAGAGTGCGTCGCCGTCGGTCCAGGCGATCAGGCGGTCGTTGATGCGCTCCGCACGGTAGACCCCGCGCACCTGGTAGGCGTAGTCGTCGGGCAGAATGACCGGCGGCGTTTCTCCTGCGGCGCCGGGTGTCAGGCGATAGAGCGCAAAATCGAGGGTAAACCGCTGCACGGCGGAAGGTTTGTGATCGGTCGGTTGTTCATATTCCGGCAGGTCGAGGAGGAATCGCCCGACCGGTTCAAGACGCCATCCGGGGAGGGTCAGCGCACCGCTGGCGCTGACCGCCAGGTACACCGGGCGCCCCTGATCGTGCCAGCGACGGATGTAGCGCGCCAGTTGCGGTGCATACCGTCCGGGATCGCGACTCTTCAGCGCGAATGCGTCAACACCAAACCCGAAGGTGAGCGGTGTTGCCAGCAGATCGGGAATGTCACGCGCCTGTGCATACGATGGAGCGCCGCCGCGCATGAGCACAATCGCGCCCGGATCGAGTTGGGCTGCCATTGCGCCGATCTGGGTGATCGCTCCGGCATATTCGGTGTGACGGTAGATCGGTCTGCCGGTGACGACCAGGAACAGGACAAGGGCGAGGGTGAGGAGAACGCGAAGGTTGAAGGTTGGGGGTTGAAGGTTTGGGGTTGAAGGTTGAAGGTTGGGGGTTGAAGGTTGGGGGTTGAAGGTTGAAGGTTGAAGGTTGGGGGTTGAAGGTGGAACCCTGAACATTGAACCTTGAACGTTGAACGCTATTGAACCTTGAACGTTGAACGTTGTTGGACGTTGCAGTCCTGTTGAGGCGTTGCGATGCGCCTTTCGTGCGATGGATCGCAGCATATCGGCGAACAATCGCAGATCGAGCGTCAGATGCGCGATGGCGTAAGCGATGCCGATGGCGAACGCCGGATAGACGTGCGGCACGTAGCGTCGCATGATGTAGATATAGTGCTGATCGCTGGCGCCGTAGGTCAGCCGCAGGAAGACCACCGATGCAACGGCGGCAATAACCAGGAACAGCCAGGAGGTCGCGTTGATGCGGTAGACCATCAGCGCCAGACCGGCAAGCGCGAGTGCAATCCCCAGCGGCGACAGGTACCATCCCAGGCGCACCAGGTTCGCCTGCGCCACGCCGAACAGGTCACGCAGCACATAGCGGTCGCAGGCGCGCAGATCGGCGAGGATCTCCGGCGCAACGTCCGCCTCGCGGATCAGACCGTCTCGAAGGACTTCCGGCATGGTGCGCCCATCGGCGGATGGCGGCAGCGTCTCGCGGCGCAGCGCAATGCAGGCTTCGCGCGGCGGGTTGGAACGACCGCGCGCCATACCGATGAGATGATCGATCCATCCGGCGAGCGGATCGACATACGCGGGAGTGGCAATCGGCGCCCCGACATACCCCTGGAGGGTCAGACACGCGCCCTGTGGGCTGGTCAGTTGCGCCGGCGTCAGGCAGGCGGGCAGCGCGGCGATGGTCGCAGGCGACAGGATCTGCGGGCGGATAAGGTACGTATACCCTCCCAGCACAATGACGACAACCGCAGCGATCAGGCGCAGCGGATGGCTCAGACGCGCAAGCAGCGATACGAAGTGGGCGACCAGACTCAGGCGACGCACCACGATCAAGGCGATGATGATCAGGATGACGACGAAAAGTTCGGTGCCGATACGCGCCCAGTTGAGCGGTGCATCGGCGGTCGGCGGCATCCCGGCGATCGGCGGGCATGGTTGCATCGTCAGGCGCGAGCAGGGGCGCAGCAGATAGACCTGGCGCAACGTGGGGGTGAGAAACGGCAACGCCAGGGCTGCGGTGAGCGCAAAATCTTGCAGACGGGCGAAGAGCGTATCGAAGAAATAGGCGCGCGCCAGGAACACGATCTGCAATCCGGCGTGGAGCAGCATCACCCCGGCGCCCGCCAGCAGCGCAGTGTGCGGCAGCGTCCAGCGGCGCGCAAGCCAGATGAAGATCAGGTAGAGCGCCAGCGGTCCTGTGACCAGGAAGAACTCGATGCGCGTCAGGGCGAGTTGTCCGAATGCCAGCCCGGCGAGCAGGGCGTGGAAGGTTGAAGGTTGAAGGTTGAAGGTTGAAGGTTGAAGGTTGAACGTTGAAGGTTGAACGTTGGTGGAAGGTGGAACGTTGAACGTTGAAGGTTGAACGTTGGTGGAAGGTGGAACGTTGAAGGTTGAAGGTTGAACGTTGAACGTTGAAGGTTGAACGTTGAAGGTTGAACGTTGAACGTTGGACGCGGAAAGTGGAACGTTGGGCGTTGAACGTTCAACGTTGAGGGTTGAAGGTTGAAGGTTGGGTGTGGAACGTTGAACGTTGAACGTCGAAGATCCGAAGGCTCTAGCGAAGGCGTAGAGTCCAGCAAAGATGAGGAACTGCGCTGTTGTTTCGGCGGTGGAATAGCGACTGAACCAGACCTGAACGGCACTAAGCGCAAGGAAGAGCGCCGCCAGCAGTCCGACCCACGGACCGGCGATGCGCCGACCGAGCAAAGCGACGCTCCAGACCCCCAGTAGACCGGTAACCGCTGGCGCCAGCAATCCGCCGTGCATCCCGAAGAACGCGGCGAGCAATCCAATCCAGGCGGAGAAGAGGTGCAATCCTTGCGGGACGACACGCCCGCGTGCAAGGTCGCCCTGATCGATAAAAAACCCTGCGGCGCGCAGGCGGGTGGCAATGAAGCGCTGCGCATTCTGCACGCCGAGAACGTTGGTTTCCGCCTGACGGGCGGCATCGGCGAGCGATGGATCGGGAGATTGTTGATCGGCGGCGATCTGCGCCACCAGCGGATCGGTAAAGGTCAGTGAACCGGTGCGTACCATGATGAACCCTGCATTCGCATAGACGCCCGCATCACGCACACCGATGATCGTCTCGAACGGAGGAGTGACGAGGAAGACGAAGAGCAGCAGGATGGCGGAGAGGAGAAGGTTGAAGGTTGGGCGTTGAAGGTTGAAGGTTGGGCGTGGGAGGTTGAAGGTTGAAGGTTGAAGGTTGAAGGTTGAAGGTGGCACGTCGGGCGTGGCGGGTGGAACGTCGGACGTTGAAGGTGGAACGTTGAACGTGGAAGGTGGAACGTCGGGCGTGGCGGGTGGAACGTCGGGCGTGGCAGGTGGAACGTCGGGCGTGGCGGGTGGAACGTCGGGCGTGGCGGGTGGAACGTTGAACGTTGAAGGTGGACCGTCGGGCGTGGCAGGTGGAACGTTGAACGTTGAAGGTGGAACGTCGGGCGCGGCAGGTGGAACGCCAGGTGCTGAAGGTTGAACATCGGGCGTGGCGGGTTGACTGCCGGATGCGCGGCGGATCAGTGCGGCGATGATGCACAGAACGGCAACCACAGCGCCATGCAGCGGCGCAGAGAAGATGCCAATCTGCGCCAGGGTGAATGCCAGCCATCCGTTTAGCAGCGCGCCGATCAGGGCATATTCGAACCAGCGTTCGATCGGATCGCTGCTACGCCAGGCAACCGGCAACGCGCGCGCGATCAACGCGCCGGTGAGTATGAGCGCCAGAATGATGAGTGTCAGGGTAGCGGGAGCGATAGTTGTCACCAGGAACTGAGAACCAAGAACTGAGAACTGAGAACCGGCTGCTATCGATGTTGGGTATTCTCCGCACGTACACGGGAAGACCGTGCATAGCATCTGGCGTTGACGCGCAGCGTATTCTCTGCACATACACAGGATAACCAGACGAGACAGTCGTCTGTATTGTCCGTTATGTGTGCATCAGGAGCCTGATTATACCACGCGCCGGGGCGATTGCATTTTATTGCAGTGCGGCGCGGAGTGCGGTCTGCGATGGCTCAACACGCCCGGAAAGCCTCTGGAGGAACGCCCCCGCTACACCATAATGTAAAAAACAGTCCGCGAAAGCCTTGACGCCGCCCCGCCGACGTGGTATCATTGTACTTCGCAATTTGCAAACGCCGGAGCGGACGAAGGAGGAACTCACCGGCATTCAATGCGTTATTCAAACGCATCTCCAGATAGACCCATCAGACGCACGAACACAACCCACGGTCTCTGCCATTGAAGGGAGACAACGCCGTGAGTGTGTGTTTGTGTTTTCGGTTTTCTACGGTCAAAGAACCCAGTATCCGGCAATCAGACGCCAGTGAACGCGAGAGCGTCGGGTCCGTTCTGTGTCAGGAGTCTGACCCGAACGCACCAGCGAGTTCTATGGCGACTGACAAGCAAGAGCGAGGTGCCAATGCCCCCGTTGACTCAAAGTGTTGTGCTCCAGCCATTGATCGTGCCGAACGATGTCGGCATTGATGCGCTGCATCGCGGCAAGATCGAGCGCTATTCATTCGCGCGCATTTCAAACGCTATCGAATTGCCCAAACTGATTGAAACGCAACTGAACAGTTTCGAGTGGTTCCGCAAAGAAGGGTTGCGTGAACTGTTTGAAGAGATTTCGCCGATTACCGATTTCACCGGCAAAAATATGGAATTGCGCTTCCTCGACTATCATTTCGGGGAACCGCGCTACAACGAGCATGAGTGCCGCGAACGGGGGATTACCTATTCTGCACCGATCCGGGTCAATGTGCAGTTGCGCATCCTGAGCACCGGAGAGCTGAAAGAGAGTGAAATCTTCCTTGGCGATTTCCCGCTGATGACAGAGAACGGCACCTTTGTCATCAACGGCGCCGAGCGCGTGGTGGTTTCCCAGTTGATCCGATCGCCGGGAGTCTATTTCAAAGAAGAGAAAGATCCGACCTCCGGGCGCAGTCTCCATTCGGCAAAATTGATCCCGAGTCGTGGCGCGTGGCTCGAGTTCGAGACCAACAAGCGTGATGTCATTTCGGTCAAAGTCGATCGCAAGCGCAAGATTCCGGTCACGATCCTCCTGCGCGCCGTTCTTGGATGGCGGGCGAACCCCGACGGCAGCGGTCAGTGGGCGCCGGATAACGAACTCGACCAGCGCGGGCGTGATGAGGAGATCCTGGAACTGTTCGCGCACCTGGAGACCGGCGACCATCAGTACATCAAGGCGACCCTCGATAAAGACCCGGCGCGCCATGCGAAGGAGGCGTTGCTGGAGTTGTACAAGCGCCTGCGACCGGGCGATCCGCCGACTCTCGATAACGCGCGCAATCTGATTGAGGCGTTGCTCTTCAATCCGCGTCGTTACGATTTGTCGCGCGTCGGGCGCTATAAACTGAATAAGAACCTCTGGGAAAAAGATACCCGCCCTGAAGTGCGTCGTCAGGCGCCCGACGTGAAGGTGCGTGTGTTGCTCCCCGACGATATTTTCAAGATCGTCGAGCGCATGATTCAACTGAACAACGGTACGCCAGGACTGCGCGCCGATGATATCGATCACCTCGGCAACCGCCGTGTGCGCACCGTCGGCGAATTGATCCAGCAGCAGTTCCGCGTCGGTCTGCTGCGCATGGAGCGCGTGATCAAAGAACGCATGTCGCTGCAGGACCCGGAGACGGCCACGCCAAATGCGCTGGTGAATATTCGCCCGGTCGTCGCAGCCATGCGCGAGTTCTTCGGCGGGGCGCAACTCTCGCAGTTCATGGATCAGACCAACCCGCTGGCGGAATTGACCCACAAGCGCCGCCTCTCCGCTCTCGGTCCGGGTGGTCTCAGTCGCGATCGCGCCGGGTTCGAGGTGCGCGACGTGCATCATTCGCACTATGGGCGCATCTGCCCGGTGGAGACGCCGGAAGGACCAAACATCGGTCTGATCGGCACCATGTCCACCTATGCGCGGGTTAATGAAATGGGCTTCCTGGAGACGCCGTATCGTAAGGTGTACCGCGAGGTGCCCAACGCCAGCGAGTGGGAGCGCCAGGGATTGTTACTGCGCGATGTGCGCGACCTGCGCACCGGCGAGTTGATCGCCGTGCGCGGCACGCGTGTCGATGCTGCGGTTGCGCGCCGGATAGCCGTTGCGCTGCTGCGCGGGCAGATTCTGCGTGAGGATGTGGTCGATCCCACTACCGGCGAGGTGATCGCCCACGCCGGGCAGGAAGTCAACCGCGCCCTGGCGGAGCGGATCGTCGAAACGCCATTGAAGATCATCAAGATCCGTCCGGTTGTCTCGCAGGAGGTGGATTATCTCTCCGCCGACGAGGAAGACAGGTTTGTCATTGTTCAGGCGAACGCACCGCTAGACGAGCATAATCGCTTCCTTGAAGGAACCGTGTCGGTGCGCTACGCCGGCGATTTTGATGATGTGCCGATTGAGCGCGTCGATTATATGGATGTGTCACCCAAACAGGTGGTCAGCGTGTCAACGGCGCTGATCCCCTTCCTGGAGCACGACGACGCCAACCGCGCGCTGATGGGGTCGAATATGCAGCGACAGGCGGTGCCGCTCCTGCGTCCTGATGCGCCGATCGTCGGCACCGGCATGGAGTATGTGGCGGCGCGCGATAGCGGGCAGGTGGTGGTTGCCAAAGCTGATGGCGTCGTTCTTTCGGCGACCGCTGATGAGATCGTGATCCTGGAGGACGACGGCAATGAGCGGTCGTACCGCCTGCGTAAGTTTATGCGCTCGAACCAGGACACCTGTATCAATCAGCGCCCGATTGTGTCACGTGGTCAGCGAGTGCGCAAGGGCGATATCATTGCCGACAGTTCCAGCACTGATAACGGCGAACTGGCGCTCGGGCAGAATGTGCTGGTTGCGTTCATGCCGTGGGAAGGCGGCAATTTTGAGGATGCCATCCTGGTTTCAGAACGCCTGGTGCGCGAAGATATTTTCACCTCGATCCATATCGAAAAGTATGAGGTCGAAGCGCGCGACACCAAACTGGGACCGGAAGAGATTACCCGCGATATTCCGAATGTCGGGCAGGATAGCCTGCGTAATCTGGATGATCGCGGCATCATCTATATCGGCGCCGAGGTGCAACCGAACGATATTCTCGTCGGCAAGATCACACCGAAAGGCGAAACCGATCTCACGGCTGAGGAGCGTCTGCTGCGGGCAATCTTCGGCGAAAAAGCGCGCGAAGTGAAGGACTCGTCGCTGCGGGTGCCGAACGGCGTGCGCGGCAAGGTCATCGATGTCAAGGTCTTTACCCGTGATGACGATGTCGAACTGCCGGTCGGCGTCAATCAGCGCGTCGATGTGTTGCTGTGTCAGAAGCGCAAGATCTCGGCTGGCGATAAGATGGCCGGTCGCCATGGGAACAAGGGCGTTGTCAGCCGCATTTTGCCGATCGAGGATATGCCGTTTCTGCCCGATGGGACGCCGGTCGATATCATTTTGAACCCGATCGGCGTGCCAAGCCGTATGAACATCGGTCAGATTCTGGAGACGCATCTGGGATGGGCGGCTGCTCGCCTTGGCTATCGCGTCGCCACACCGGTGTTCGATGGCGCGACTGAGACGGAGATCAAGGAATGGCTCAAACGCGCCGATCTGCCGCCTGATGGCAAGATCACCCTCTACGACGGGCGCACCGGCGAAGCGTTTGATCGCCCGGTGACCGTCGGGTATATCTATATGATGAAACTGGCGCACCTGGTGGAGGATAAGATCCACGCGCGCTCGACCGGTCCATACAGCCTGGTGACGCAACAACCGCTGGGCGGCAAGGCGCAGTTCGGCGGTCAGCGCTTCGGCGAAATGGAAGTCTGGGCGCTGGAAGCGTATGGCGCTGCCTATACCCTCCAGGAAATGCTCACCGTGAAGTCGGACGATGTGGTGGGTCGCGTGAAGACGTATGAGGCGATCGTGAAGGGTGAGCCGATCCAGGAGGCTGGCGTTCCGGAAAGCTTCAAGGTGCTGATCAAGGAATTGCAGTCGCTCGGTCTGTCGGTCGAGGTGCTGAGCGCCGATGAGACGCCGGTGGAACTGACCGATGACGCGGATAGCGATCTGGCGGCGCTCGATGGAATCAACCTGTCGGGCATGGAGCGTGGGGAATTCTAAACGCCATTCTGTCCCTCCCGCCGGCATGTCGGTCGGCGGGAGGATGTGTGTTGTTTGAACGGGCGCATGCCATTGGGAGAGAACAATGCTCGAAATCAACGATTTTAGCGCCATTCGCATCAGTCTCGCGTCGCCTGAAGATATTCTGAGCTGGTCGCACGGCGAGGTGACCAAGCCGGAGACGATCAACTACCGCACACTGAAACCCGAACGCGACGGTCTGTTCTGTGAGCGCATCTTCGGTCCGACCAAGGACTGGGAATGCTACTGCGGCAAGTATAAGCGTGTGCGCTATAAGGGCGTCGTCTGCGACAAGTGCGGCGTTGAGGTGACCCGCTCGAAGGTGCGACGTGAGCGCATGGGGCATATTTCGCTGGCGTCGCCGGTATCGCATATCTGGTTTGTGAAGGGCACGCCGAGCCGCCTCGGTCTGCTGCTCGACATTTCGCCGCGCAACCTGGAGCGTGTGCTGTACTTCGCCTCATACATGATCGTGCACGTTGATGAGGAGTTGAAGGCGCAGGCGCGTGAGGCGTTGCAGGCGGAATACCGCGAAAAGCGCGAGCGTATCCAGCAGGAAGCCGAGAGCAAGCAGATCGAACTCTCGACCCAACTAACGCAGGACCTCGGCGGCATGGAGAGCGCCCAGATCACGACGCAGCGGCGGATCGAGGAGGAATATCGCCGCCTGCGCGATGAGATCAGCGCCGAAGCGGAACGCCTGCGCAGCGATCTCGAAGAGAAGCAGGGGGAGGCGGCGGAGGAGGATATTCTCTTCCGCGGAACGGTGCTGATCGAAGAGGGTGAGATTATCACCGAAAAGACCCTCGATGCGCTTGATGAATTGCTCGATCAGGAACTGGAGACGCTTGAGCAGCGCAAGCAGCGCGATCTTGAGGACGCCGAGCAGTTGACCGGCGCCGAGCGCGAGCGCAAGGAGTATGAAGCCAGCCAGGAACGGGAGCGCTTGCAGGAGCGCTTGCAGAGCGAACTTGATCGCCTGGTGCGCGAGGAAAAGGAGCGCCTCGAACAGATCGATTCGATCAAACTGAAGCGCATTCTGAGTGAACAGGAGTATCGCGCGCTCCGTGAGATTGCGCCGGGCGTGTTTCGCGCCGATATGGGTGCAGGGGCGGTGCGCGACATGATCGTGCGCACGATCGACCTCGATAAACTGGCGGAAGAATTGCAGAACGAGGTGTATACCACGCAGGGGCAGCGGCGCAAGAAGGCGACCAAACGCCTGCGCGTGGTCGAGGCGTTCCGCAAGAGCGGCAATCGCCCTGAGTGGATGATCCTGACGGTGCTGCCGGTCATTCCGCCCGACCTGCGCCCGATGGTGCAACTCGATGGCGGTCGTTTCGCCACCAGTGACCTCAACGACCTGTACCGGCGCGTCATCAATCGCAATAATCGCCTGAAGCGCCTGATGGAACTCAACGCGCCCGAGATCATCGTGCGCAACGAGAAGCGCATGCTCCAGGAAGCGGTCGATGCGCTGATCGATAATGGGCGCCGCGGGCGCGCCGTGTCGGGCAAGGGAAAGCACCGCCTGAAGAGCCTGAGCGATATGCTCAAAGGCAAGCAGGGGCGCTTCCGCCAGAACCTGCTCGGTAAGCGCGTCGACTACTCAGGACGCTCGGTGATCGTGGTTGGACCAGACCTGAAACTGCACCAGTGCGGTCTGCCTAAGAAAATGGCGCTCGAACTGTTCAAGCCGTTCGTGATGCGCCGCCTGGTGGAAAAAGGGTTCGCCCATAACATCAAAAGCGCCAAACGCATCGTCGAGCGCGTTCGCCCTGAAGTGTGGGACGTGCTCGAAGAGGTGATCAAGGACTACCTGGTGCTGCTGAACCGCGCTCCGTCGCTGCACCGCCTCTCGATCCAGGCATTCGAAGCCAAACTGATCGAGGGTTCGGCGATCCAGTTGCATCCGCTCGTCTGCGCGGCATTCAATGCCGACTTCGATGGCGACCAGATGGCGGTGCACGTGCCGCTCTCGCGTAAGGCGCAGGAAGAAGCGCGCATGCGCATGCTGTCGAAGTACAACCTGTTGTCGCCAGCCACCGGTGATCCGATCATTACACCGTCACAGGATATCGTGCTTGGGTGTTACTACCTGACGATGGTGAAAGACGGGGCAAAGGGCAGCGGTAAGATGTTCGCCTCGATCGATGAGGCGTTGCTGGCATACGACAAAGGACTGATCGATATCCAGGCGCCGATCTTTGTTCGCATGACGGGGACGGTGTATGGTGAGAGCGATCGACCGGTGCGGATGCTCAGCCCCGACGAAAACGGCGCGCCCCGGATGTTGCTGGAGACGACGATTGGACGAATCATTTTCAACAATGAACTGCTCGAACCATTGCGCTTCCGCAATCGCCTGATCGCCAAAAAAGGGTTGCGTGAGATCATCGCCGACTGCTACAAATACTATACGAATCTCAACAACCTGACCGAAGCCGATCTCGACACGATTCGCGCGATGTACGGCGACCGTCCGCGCGATGACCTGGCGCGGTATTTTGGTTCGGAAATGACGGCCAGCCAGGCCGACCGGATCAAGACGCTGGGATTCAGATATGCAACGCGCGGCGGTATGACGATTGGCGTCGATGATATCGAAATTCCGCCAAAGAAGCAGGACATTCTTGCCGAAGCCGAAAAGCGCGTCACTGAGGTGGAACGACAGTTCCGGCGCGGTCTGATCACCGAAGAGGAGCGCTACCGCGAAATTGTGGAAATCTGGCAGAATGCCACCAAACAAACCACCGAAGCGGTCAAGCAGCATCTGAATCCGTTCGGTCCGGTGGCGATGATGGTCAATTCCGCAGCCCGCGGGAATATCAACCAGTTGAGCCAGATGGCCGGTATGCGTGGTTTGATGTCCGACCCGACCGGTCGGATCATCGAACTGCCGATCAAGAGCAACTTCCGGGAAGGTCTCTCGGTGCTCGAATACTTTGTGTCAACCCACGGCGGACGCAAAGGTCTGGCGGATACCGCGCTGCGCACGGCGGACGCCGGGTATCTGACCCGCCGTCTGATCGATGTGGCGCAGGACAATATCGTGACCATCGATGACTGTGGGACTGATGAGGGATTGTGGATCTACCGCGCCGATGACCGCGAAGTCCTGCAGGACTTCGAGCAGCGCATCCTGGGTCGTCTGCTGGCAGCGCCCCTGGTCGATCCACGAACGGGTGAGATTCTTGCCAATCGTAATGATGAGATCGATGAAGCGCTGGTGCGCAAGTGCAAGGAACTTGCCATCGATGCGGTGTATGTCCGCTCGCCGCTGGCATGCAAAGCCGACTACGGCATCTGCCGCATGTGCTATGGGCGCAACCTGGCAACCGGCAAACTGGTCGATATCGGCGAGGCGGTCGGCATTATTGCTGCACAATCGATTGGTGAGCCGGGCACGCAGTTGACGCTGCGCACCTTCCATACCGGCGGTGTGGCGTCGGCAGACGACATTACCCAGGGTTTGCCGCGTGTTCAGGAGATTTTCGAGGCGCGCACGCCGAAGGGCAAGGCGATCCTGGCGGAGATCGACGGCATCGTCGAACTGGTGCGCGAAGACGAGGTGCGGAAGATCCGCGTCGTCGCAACCGAACTCTACACCGACGATCACGAACTGCCGCCGCACTATGAGCCGGTCGTGGCGGACGGGGCGCAGGTGAACGAGGGTGATGTGCTGGCGCAGAGCAATCGGGCGGATCTCAATGGCGAACCGATTGTTGCACGGATCGCCGGTGTTGTGCGCATAGGCGCCGGACAGATCAGCGTGATCAACGAAGAGCGTGAGGTGCGCGAAGTGGTGGCGCCGCACACGGCGCGCCTGGCGCCGGGCATCGAGAACGGAGCGCGCGTCGTTGCCGGGCAGCACCTGACCGAGGGTTCCGCCGATCCGCAGGAACTTCTTGCACTCCAGGGGCGCGAAGCGGTGCAGCGCTACCTGGTCAACGAGGCGCAAAAAGTGTATCGCTCGCAGGGTGTCGATATTAACGATAAGCATATCGAAGTCATCGTGCGCCAGATGCTGCGCCGCGTGCGGATCGAAGAGCCGGGCGACACCGATTACCTGCCGGGTGAACTGATCGACTCGACGGAATTCGTGCGGAAGAATGCCGAAATCATCAGTCAGGGCGGTGAGCCGGCGACGGCGTCAACGATGCTGCTGGGCATCACCAAGGCGTCGCTGACGACCGATAGTTTCCTGGCGGCGGCATCGTTCCAGGAGACGACCCGCGTGCTGACCGAAGCAGCGATCACCGGCAAGGTCGATTACCTGCGGGGTCTGAAGGAGAATGTCGTCATCGGCAAACTCATTCCGGCTGGCACAGGGATCGAGAAGCGACGCCAGCTTGCTGAGGAGATCATCGGCGAACTGGCGAATGTTGCACCTGCGACCAGTACGGCGGTCGTCGAGCAGGAACGTCCCGACCGCGAAGCCGATGAGGCGTTGCGGCGTCGGTTGCGGGCGCTGATCGGCGGCGATGGCGATGATGGTGAGAGGAACAATGGCGACTTCGATGATCAGGTCGGTGAGGATGTGGTGATCCCGCCTGATGATGACGATCAGGAAGCGTGATCCTATCGCTGACCGGCACTGTGCGGAAAAGACTGAAAACAGGAGGGCCTGCCCTCCTGTTTTGCATATCACATCAAGGGTATTTCACCGCAGCGACGCAGCGTTCGCAGCGACGGCTTCCGTTATCGCGTCACGCACATGTATGCTTCGCTGTGCACCCATTGTGGTTCGTTTTTTCTCTCTGTGCGCTCGGCGTCTCAGCGGTGCGTTTTTGCAGCGAAGTCATCAACGGTTTTGATACTGGGGAACCGAATGTGGCCGCCTGTCCGTGATCCAGACCGTTACCCGCCAGTGCTCAAATTGACGCCTACCCGCGCCAGCATGTTCGTTGCTGCGCCGTTGACCCGCATGAGCGCCAGCCGCCGCTGGATATAGTCCAGATCGAGCATCTGACGGCGTGCAATAGCAGTCGCATCGGCAATATCGTGCTTCCCCTCCTCCGGACCGCGCGCCAGCAACGCTTTGTGCACCAGGACATCCTCCGGTGACAGGACCGGCACCAGCGAGCCGAGCAACGGCAGGCGCCGCACCCGACTGCGCATATCGGCATCGAGCACAAACGGATAGACATCTCGCCCGCGTCGGATGGTCAGATCATCGAAAATCTTGATGCCGCGCCAGAGGATGCGTTGACCGTCGAACTGCACGACTTTCTGCTGCCGATCCAGCAATCGAACCACCTCGGACAACTTCCCTGGCTCGATGAGAATATCGATATCCTGAATCGGGCGTCGGTTGCCGTAGAGATGCGCTGCTGCGCCGGCGCACACAGCCCATGCCAGGTGACACGCATCGAGCGTCCGCTGAACGACTCCAAGGTTGCCTGCGATGAGTGACATGAAAACCGCCTGTCAAGACACGTTGATTGCGCCCATACAAATGTATGATAATGAAAAAACCGCGCCTGTTGAAGAGACCTGATAGTCCTATTTGCCTATCACCCCTGCAGCCCGACCGGTGCGCGACGCTGGATCCACTCCTCGCGACAGAGGCGCATTTCGAAGAACTCGACCTTCAGACCGCGCATGTCGTCGCGGAAATGGCGACGCAGCGGCGCATACATCGGCTGATCGAGCACTCGTCGATCAAAGAGAACGCCCACGTTGCGCCAGTCGCTTTCGACATACCGAAAGCCGAGGCGGGTATAGCAGCGCACTGCACGGACGTTCGGTGCGGCGACGTCAAGCACCAGCAGGCGATAGTCGAGCGCACCGAAGTAGTAGTCGAGAAACAATGTGAGCGCTTCCGTGCCCAGGCCACGGCCAACATACGGTGCGGCAAACGTCACGCCGAGCCGCGCCTGCCTGCGTTGCCGGTCGATTTCGCGGAGCGAGATGCGCCCGATCAGAGCGCCACCCGCATCCTCGACCGCCCAACTCTGGCGTCGGGCGCCATTTTCGAGAAATGTATGCCATACACTGCCGCCGAACGACGACGGACGCGGCAGGTTCCACAAGGGATCGAAGGGATCATTGTAGGGCGGCCAGGTATCCGCCACATCATCATCATGACTCTCCCACGGACGAATGAGCACTCGTGGACCGCGCAACTTCATGATCATCTCCCGCCAGCAGGATTAGAGAGCATCGGCTTGCAACTCTTCCAGACCGCCGACATCACCGACGATCAGGCGCACCAGTTCGGACGCAATGACGCCAGGCTGTGCGGCAATCACATAGTCCGCCATCAATGTGTAGATCGAGTCTTCAGGTGCGATGGTCATAACAAAAGCGCCGTGACGCCGCGCGACAAATGGGAAGGAGGCGACAGGCTCAATGGCGCCGACCGTTCCAACGCAGAGAAAGACATCACACTGCTCAACCGCCTGCCGCGCACGCCGTAATTCGTGGTGTGGCAATCCTTCGCCAAACATCACCACATCAGGGCGGAGCAGGCTGCCGCACTGCACGCAGCGTGGCGGGATTTCGCCGTCGTCGTCCCAGGCGAATGCGATATGTCCCGACTCGAAGCAGCGACAGCGCCGGAGACTGCCGTTCAGTTCAATCAGGTCGCGCGACCCTGCCCGCCAGTGCAATCCATCGATCGACTGCGTAATCAGGGTAAATGCCGGATAGTGCTGCTCCAGGTCAACGAGCGCGTAGTGTGTTACGCCCGGTTGGGCGCGTTCCGCCAGCATGCGACGGTACGCATACCACTCCCAGACAAGGCGCGGATTGCGGACGAACGCCTGCGGCGTCGCCAGTTCGCTGACATCGTACTGCGCCCAGTGACCGGTATGCGCTTCGCGAAACGATGGGATACCGCTCTCCGCTGCCACGCCGCCGCCGGTCAGCGC
The DNA here is from genome assembly GCF_000016665.1 of Roseiflexus sp. RS-1. Lineage (NCBI taxonomy): Bacteria > Bacillati > Chloroflexota > Chloroflexia > Chloroflexales > Roseiflexaceae > Roseiflexus > Roseiflexus sp. RS-1. Next base: position 1,549,290 of record NC_009523.1, on the reverse strand, counting down.
CACGACGCGCCGGGCATTGATCAATCGATAGAGAACATCATCGGGCAATGTGAGGGTCATGGCGCATCTCCTTCAGTGAGGTGCAGCGATGTTGCGGTATAGCGAATTATGGGGCATTGCCAAAAGCGGCAGCCGCCAGTGCAGGAAGCATATGCCCTGAGGGGGCGTACAGGTGCAGATCCAGCAACCCATTGAGTGCGCCCGGAGCGATATTGATCTCAACGGTATATGCGCCGGCAGATCGCGCGATCAAAGGCAGATCGGCGGCCGGATGAACGACCCCTGAAGTGCCCACACAGAGGAACAATTCACAGCGCCTTGCCGCCGCCACAGCGACACGCCAGGCGCGGGGAGGCAGCAATTCGCCAAACCAGACGACGTCGGGACGCACCAGACCGCCGCAGCGCGGGCAAGGAGGCGGCGCATCCTGCGGAACTGTCGTCAACTCAACCGGCTCGTCATCTGCAAAGCAACGGTACCGGTTCAGATTGCCATGCAATTCTACCACGTTTTGACTTCCGGCGCGATGATGAAGACCGTCAACATTCTGGGTGATCAGCGTAAAATCGGCTATCCGACGTTCCAGTTCGGCGAGCGCGATGTGCCCTGGGTTGGGTTCAGCCGCCGCCACAAGACTGCGCCGATAGGCATACCACTGCCATACCAGCGCAGGGTTGGCGCGAAATGCGGCAGGCGACGCCAGTTCACCCGGATCGTAGCGCGCCCATAAGCCCGTTTGCGCATTGCGAAATGTCGGCACACCGCTTTCGGCTGAAACGCCAGCGCCGGTCAGAACAGCCACACACCGCGCTTTGCGCAGACGTTCGATCAGCGTGTCAGGGATTTCCATACGCTTGTATATCTCATATGTGCATGTGAATGACCATGGACGGGCGCAGACGGGTGCAGCGCTGCACGGACGCAGCAGCGCTGCACGGACGCAGCAGCGCAGCGCACCCTGGGACGCAGCACCCTGGGACGCAGCACCCTGGGACGCAGCACCCTGGGACGCACCAGCGCTGCACGGACGCAGCACCCTGGGACGCAGCGCTGCACGGACGCAGCAGCGCTGCGTCCCTACCCGGTGCGTACAAACAATTGCGAAACCCACCCTTCGACCGGTTGACCGTTGATCTCACCGCGCACCCGCACCCACGGAACGTTATCGACGGTGCGCGGTCCTTCCAGTTTACGCACACGGGTTCCGTTCGGCAACAGACCGATGATGCGCGTGTTCAGCCCCGGCTCGGCGCGCAGATTCAAGCCTTCCACATCACCAATCGTGACGATCAGCACCTCGCCGGAGCCGTCTGCAACGCCGGTAAGCCAGTCGGGGAGCGTTATACCTTCCGGCAGCGACACCTGCGGGCGCGGCAGACGAATGCTGGTCAACCCTTCGAGCGCCAGGCTTGTCAGCACATATGCTCCTGAACCAACCAGCACGAAGAGTGCAACCATGGCGATCAACGCTGCCAGCGAACGCCGCCGTGCGCTTTGCAGCATCAACTGGTTGGTATCGATTGTTGTGACCGGTGCGGCAGGAGATGGAGATGGAACGGGAGCGGAAGGCGCCGGACGAATGTTCAGGTGCGGAGCTGCCGCCGATGCCCGCTCGCCAACCGGATCAGGATGCTTCGGCGACGCCAGACGATCAGTATCGCGGCTGACACTGCGCCACACCTCGTCGAGCGCCTGGCTCAAGGCAAGGGCATCGGGGAAACGCTGCAACGGGTCAGGCGCGGTTGCACGCGCCAGCAGGCGCGCCAGCGACGGCAGATAGATGTGGGAACGCAGAGCGCTCAGTGTCGGAAGCGCCAGGTTCCGTTGCGCCTGAAGAATGCCATCGAGATCAGCGCCTTCAACGACCCTGCGCCCCGTCAGCATTTCGATCAGCAGCAATCCGAGGGAGTAGACAACGCTGGAAGCAGTGGGAGGTTGACCGGACGCGCGTTCCGGCGCACGATACGCAGCCACATCGAGACCAGATTCCGCCGGTGTCATACTCCAGTTTTCGATCAACTCAACATGCCCTTCGTTGACAAGTACCACATTCGCGCTACTGATCGGCGGGTGCGGTGCGCCAGCCGCCTGGCACGCAGCAACAGCACCAACAATCTGGCGGAAATAGAGTAATGCAACTTCGACCGTCAACGGTCCGAATTCACGCAACGTCCTGCCCGATACATACTCCGTCACCATAAATGGGCGTCCGGCAACTTCGCCGCTGTCGTAGACGTGCAGCAGCGACGGATGCAGATGACGCGCACCGAACTGCGCTTCTGTCACAAAGCGACGCCGCAGCGGTTCCTGGTCGATGAGTTCTTTGCGCAGCATTGCGACCAGCACGCGACGTTGCAACCGCTCATCGTATGCCCGATAGACGACTGCGAGACGTGTCGCGCCGAGTCGCTCGTCGATGCGGTAGCGATTGTGCAAGACCGGCGCAGTGGGCGTGGGAGACTGAGCCATACCAGTATCATCGGCGGGTTCTTTCTATGGGTGATTATAGCATCCGGTGCGCGCTGTCGCAATGATGAAGCCTGTGATTGCGTCGGCATCCTTACTATAGCACGCTCTGCCGCCGAACGACGCGCAGACAACTTCCTTTCCAACGATGGCCTCGAGCACGGATCAGCTATAAAAACGAAGTATCAATAGTGCTTTTGAATCCTTGTTATGCCTGCTCCGTTCTGCTATAATGGAACGTATAAGTTCCACTATGCATTTTTTGATACTGTATATATAAAAGGAGAGGGACAGATGCTCACACGGTTCTTTGCCCTGATGATCATCGTCGTGCTGGCGCTCAGCGCGTGCGGCGGAGCGCAACCGGCGCCCTCAGGCGGAGCGTCGCCGACGGTTGCGCCTGCCGCGCCCACAGTTGCGCCTGCCGCGCCCACAGTTGCGCCGACCACGCCGCCCGTGGCGATGGCGCCAGCGCTCAATGTTCTGGCGGTGCAATCATTTCTGGCTGATATCGCGCAGAATGTCGCCGGTGACCGTTTGAAAGTCGAAGCGTTGATTCCGCTCGGCGTCGATCCGCATATCTTCGAACCAACACCCGCAGATGTACGCAAAGTCGCCGACAGCGACGTTCTGATCATCAATGGCGCAGGTTTTGAAGAGTTTCTCGCCAGTCTGCTGGAAAACGCCGGCGGCGAGCGCCTGGTTATCGAAGCGTCGAAAGGGCTGAGCAGTCGCACAGCGCGTGAAGGCGAAGTGGCGGTCATGAGTCCGGAAGAACTGACCGATGCGCTGTGCGTCGAGGCAGCCGATCTTTTCCTGGCGGCGGAAGAGATTACTGCTGGCGCTGAGCGAGCATCCGCCGTCGAACTCGGCGCCCACGCGGAGAAAGAAGCCGATCACGGGCACGATCACGATCACGAGCATGCCCACGATCACGGCGGGATGTTCTGGCAGGTGATGCTGAACCGACAGGCGGACGGCACGTATGCCGGGTTCTTGAAATGGGACGCTGAAGGCGGTGAGATCGCCATTGCGACCGGTGATGGCGCCCTGGTTGTGACCGGCATCGACACAGGGGCAGCACTCGACGCCGAAGAGACGCTGACGCTCAACTGCTCCGGTTTGACGCAGGCGATGATCATGGATGTGGAGAAGGGCGAGTATCTGCTGGCGCTGACCGGTTTTCGCGCGCCGCAGGCAACGCTGATGATCGGCACGCCCGGCGGGCATCATCACCACGATGAGGGCGACCCGCACTTCTGGCTCGATCCGATGAACGTCGTCACGTATGTCGCCAACATCCGCGACGGATTGATCAGCGTCGATCCCGCTGGCGCCGAGGTCTACCGCGCAAATGCTGAGCGCTACATCGCGCAATTGAACGAACTCGACCGCTTCATTGCCAGCGAAGTTGCTGCAATTCCTGAAGCCAACCGCAAACTGGTGACGAACCACGAAAGTTTCGGGTATTTTGCCGACCGCTACGGCTTCCGTATCATTGGCACGATTGTGCCCGGCGTCACCACCGGCGCTTCCCCGTCGGCGCAGCAACTGGCGCGGTTGACCGAGCGAGTGCGCGATGCGGGTGTCAAAGTCATCTTCCTGGAAACCGGCGCCAATCCGCAACTCGCCGAACAACTGGCGCGCGAGACAGGGATCACTATCGTTTCTGATCTCTACACGCACTCGTTATCGGAAGCCGATGGACCGGCGCCGACATATATTGATATGATGCGGTACAATGTTAAGCGGATCGTTGAGGCGCTGAAACAGGGATGAACACGCCACATATCGAACAGGAACCAGCCCATCTTGAGATCGAGCGCCTGACCGTCGCCTATGGGCGGCGGCGGGTGCTCGATGATATTTCGTTTCGTGTGGAATACGGCGAACGAGTGGTGCTGGTGGGACCAAACGGCGCTGGCAAGTCGACTCTGTTCAAGGCGCTGGTCGGTCTGGTGAAGCCACAGAGCGGCACGATCCGCATTCACGGACTGCCGCCTGGTGCGCATACCGACTGTGTAGCCTACGTGCCGCAGCGTGAGGATGTCGACTGGCGCTTTCCGGTGACTGTCGCCGATGTGGTGATGATGGGACGGTTTGGACGGCTCGGCTGGTTGAGACGCCCAACGCGCGCCGACCACGCGGCTGTTGAACGTGGGATGGAGTTGATGGGTGTGGCTCACCTGGCGCGTCGTCCTATCGGAGAATTGTCCGGCGGTCAGCAGCAGCGTGTCTTTCTGGCGCGCGCGCTGGCGCAGGAGCCGCACATCCTCCTGCTCGATGAACCGTTCACCGGCGTCGATGCAGCAACCCAGGAAGCAACCCTCAGTGTGCTCGACGCCCTCAGCGATCAAAAGGTGACGATTATCCTCTCCACGCACGACCTTGGTCTTGCAGCGGCGCGCTTTGAGCGCGTGTTGCTGATCAACCGGCGCCTGATCGGTGATGGACCTCCAGTCCGGGTCTTGAGTCGCGGTCCGCTGGCTGAGGCGTTTGGCGGACAGGTGTTGACACTGCCCGATGGCTCGGTGCTGGTCGATCAGTGCGCCTGTCATCAATCTGAACCAGAAAGCATTGTGGTGAAATGAATACCCTGTGGTCCTGGATCGTTGCGCCGCTTGCATACGGTTTTATGCAGCGCGGTATGCTTGCGGCGGTTCTGGTTGGCATTCTGTGTGCGATTATTGGATGTTATGTTGTGCTGCGCTCGATGGCGTTCCTCGGTGATGCGCTGGCGCATGCCGTGCTACCGGGAGTCGCCATTGCCTATCTGATGGGAGCAAACCTGCTGATGGGCGCGCTTGCCGCAGCCGTCGTCGTTGCGTTGCTGATCAGTCTCTTCTCACGCCAGGGAACGATCAAAGAAGACACTGCCATTGGCATTGTGTTCGCCGCAGCGCTGGCGCTTGGCGTGGCGTTGATCAGCAGTGTGCGCACGTATGCCGTCGATCTGACGCACATCATGTTCGGCAATGTGCTGGGGGTCAGCCCCACAGACGTGTGGCTGATTGCGGGGATCGGCGCGGCGGTGCTGCTGACCGTCCTGGCATTCTACCGTCAGTTCCTGGTTATTGCTTTTGATCCGGTGCTGGCAGCCACCCAACGCCTGCCGGTCGAGCGCCTGCGTATGCTGTTGCTGCTTTTGATTGCACTGACCATTGTTGTATCGTTGCAGACGGTTGGCGTCGGATTGGTTGCAGCGATGCTGGTCACGCCTGGCGCTACGGCGTACCTGCTCACCCGACGTCTGCCCGCGATGATGATGGTTGCTGCGCTGATCGGCGCAGTCGCCAGTATCAGCGGGTTGTATCTGAGTTACTACGTCAATATCGCCTCCGGTGCGGCAGTCGTACTGGTGGCAACCGCGCTGTTCACGGCTGTCTTCCTGTTCGCGCCGGAGCGCGGCGTTGTCTGGCGACGCGGGTAGGGGTATGGTACAATATCGCTCCCGTTCCTGGAAAGACGCCGTTCCTGGCGCTTCGTAAGATGGACGAACTGGATTCAGAGAGAGCAAGCAGGGGGCCTTCCGTGACCGAAACGCAAAAAGTGCCGCGCCGTGATGAGATTCCTGAGCATTATCGCTGGGATCTGACGACGATATATGTCGATGATGCCGCCTGGGAGCAGGATGTCGCTACGATCGAGCAGATGCTGAGCGATGTTGCCGCAGTGCAAGGACGCGTCGCTGGCAGCCCTGACGACCTGCTGGCGGCATTGCGACTACGCGATCAGGTATCGATGCGTCTCTGGCAGATCTACGTCTACGCCAACCGTCGCTTTGATAGCGACACAACCGACCCGGTCGGGCAGGCGCTTGCCGAACGCGCCGGAACGCTGGCGGCGAAGGTCGGCGCGGCGCTGGCGTTTATCGAACCGGAGATCCTGGCGGCGCCGGAGGATCAGATCCGCGCCTGGATCCGGGAGTACCCCGATCTGGCAGTGTATGAGTACGCACTGGATCAGTTGTTGCGCCAGCGCGCTCACGTGCGCTCTGCCGAGGTCGAAGCGATCCTGGCGCAGTTCAGCGATATTACACGCGCGCCGGGCGAGATTTTTGAAGTCTTGACCAATGCCGATCTGCATTTTCCATCAATTGAGGATGAGCAGGGGCAGCCGGTGCAACTGTCGCACGGGCGTTTCCTGCGCTTCCTGCGCAGTCCTGATCGCAGGGTGCGCCGCGATGCGTTCGTCGGGTACTATAGCGCCTTCCAGGGGATACGCAATACGCTGGGGGCGTCGCTTGCCGCGCAGGTGCGCACCCACGTGCTGAATGCGAAGGTTCGCAATTATGCGTCATCACTGGAGGCGGCGCTGACGCCGAACGACATTCCGGTGGAGGTTTACCATAACCTGATTGCGACGGTCAACGCCAGCCTGCCCCGTCTCCACCGCTATTTCCAGGCGCGCCGGAAGATCATGGGGCTGGATGAACTGCACTTCTACGATCTGTACGCCCCGCTCGTTCCAGAAGCAGATGTTGCGGTTCCGTATGAAGAAGCGGAACGCATGGTGCGTGCGGCATTCGAGCCGCTCGGCGATGAGTATGGCGCTGCCGTTGCGCAGGCGTTCCGCAGTCGCTGGATCGATGTCTACGAGAATATCGGCAAGCGCAGCGGCGCATACAGCGACGGTTCGTACACCACTGCGCCGTTCATGCTGCTGAATTACCAGGAACGCCTGAACGACGTGTTTACGCTGGCGCACGAACTCGGTCATGCAATGCACTCGTACTTCACGCGCAAGACGCAGCCCTACATTTATGGCGACTACACCATCTTTGTCGCTGAAGTCGCTTCCACGCTGAACGAGGCGCTGTTGACCGATCACCTGTTGCGAACGCGCGATGACCCGATCCTGCGCCGCTATCTGATTGTCGAGCAACTGGAAGATATTCGCACCACACTCTTCCGACAGACCATGTTCGCCGAGTTTGAACTGGAAATCCATCGTCGGGCGGAGACAGGAGAGCCGCTGACGACCGAACTGTTCAGCACGATCTACCGCGATCTGGTGGCGCGTTACCACGGGTCGGAAGTGGCGCTCGACGAGCAGATCGCGCTGGAATGGGCGCGTATTCCGCATTTCTACTACAATTTTTATGTCTACCAGTATGCAACCGGGCTTTCGGCGGCGCTGGCGCTGCACAAACGGATCGTTCAGGAAGGAAGTCCAGCTATCGAGCGGTATCTGCATTTCCTGCGCAGCGGATCGTCGCGCCCTTCGATTGAACTGTTGCGCGATGCCGGGGTTGATATGCTCTCGCCAGCGCCGATCCAGGCGGCGATGGATCACTTCAGCGCATTGCTCGATGAACTGGAGCGGATGACATAGGAGGGACGCCGCTACGCGCGGGGCAGCAGGCGAAGGCGATGGCGGACGATGAGGAGCGCGACAGGGACGCCGCACTGCTGCCCCGTCTGTCCGGGAAACTCATACAATCGGCGGTCGTCGGCGCCAGTGCCCGGTCGCCTGCTCGAAGGCGTGCGCCAGTTGCAGCACGCCGAAATCGTTGTGGTGACGCCCGACCAGTTGCAACCCGACCGGCAACCCGTCGCGCGTGAACCCTGCGGGAACGGAAATCGCCGGGAAACCGGTGATTGAAATATAGTAACACGATCGCATCCAGTCGATGTACGTGTCCATCGGGACGCCGTTGATCTCCGTCACATACGGTTGTTCAATGGGGAAAGGCGGAACCTGGACGACCGGCAGCGCCAGGAACTCATACGTTTGCATGAACCTGCGCATCCGGTGGTACAGCGCCGTGCGCAGCCGTTCGGCGCGCCCGATCTGCGGTCCTGTCAGCGCACGCCCCTGTTCGATTTCCCAGAGAATCGTCTCTTTGAGACGATCACGATGCGTATCGGCAAGCTCGCCCAGTTTTTGTTCGTATCCCCAGGCGCGCCACACCTTGAACGCTTCGTCCGCGCCGGTGAAATCCGGTTCAGTCTCTTCGACGATGCAGCCGATCGCTTCCAGCACCGGGCGCGCCTGTTCAAGCACAGCGGTGACCTCTGGATCGATGGGCAATCCGCTGGCGGTGCGGCTCCACGCCACGCGCACACCGTGGAAATCACGGTCGAGCGGTTGACGAAAGTGCGCCCCCGGTTTCTGGAGAGCGATCGGTGAGCAGGGATGCGGTCCTGCCATGGCGCTGAGCAGCAGCGCAGCATCCGCCACCGTGCGCGCCATCGGACCGGGCACGCTGAGGGTCTGCCAGGCGGCGCGATCCGAGCAGGACGGTACGCGCCCCGGCGACGGACGAAAGCCGACCACATTGCAGAAGCTGGCAGGATTGCGCAGCGATCCGCCAGTATCACTCCCATCGGCAATCGGGAGCATGCCGCACGCCAGGGCTACCGCTGCGCCGCCACTGCTGCCGCCGCAGGTTTTCGAGAGGTCGTAGGGGTTGCGGGTTGCGCCAAAGACCGGGTTGAACGTCTGAGAGCCGGCGCCAAACTCAGGGGTGTTGGTCTTGCCGATCAAGATCGCCCCGGCGTTGCGTATGCGGGTTACGATCAGGTCATCGACGTCGGGAACGAAGTCGGCGTAGATCGGAGAGCCAAACGTTGTGCGCATCCCCTTCGTCTGCACCAGGTCTTTGTGCGCCACCGGCAATCCGTGCAGGGGTCCGACGGCATCGCTGCGGCGTAGTGCAGCATCAGCTGCGCGCGCCTGCGCCAGCGCCTGTTCGGGCGCCAGTGTAACAATTGCGTTGACCTGCGGGTTGACTCGTTCGATCTGGCGCAGGTGCGCCTCCATTACCTCGACGCACGATATACTGCGGGCGCGAATGCGCTGTGTAAGCTCGATGGCAGTGAGGAAACAGAGTTCGGCGGTATTGTCCATGCTTATCCTTTGCCGATGTTCTACGCCAGCAGTGCGATCAAAAAAACTGCCTGTGCGGAAGGAAGGTCTGCTGGTTGTTTCTGAAGCCAGGAGGAAACCGCAACCAGAATGAAGCCGAGTATGAGCAGCGCCAGTTGAATACACCCCATAATAATGCTGGCGATTGCACGTCCACGCCCGCCGAGCCGTCCATCCGAGGCGGCGATCTCATCGAGCGCGCGATAACCGACGACAATTGCAAGGATCGAGAAGACGAGCGGCACACAGGAAAACACACCAAGAAGAGCGAATATCAGACTGAGATTTGCCGCCGGGCTGATCGGCTGTTCGCTCACTATCCAGCTATAGCGTCTGTCTTTCTTTAGTATCTCTAGCAGCGGGTGCAGCTGCGAACGGCGCGACGAGCCTGGTGCGTCGGTCGTGGCGTGTGCGCGACGGTCTGGATCACTTGCCTGCGACGCGCGGATCTGCATGCCGCAGAACGGGCAGAACTGCACGTCCGATTCCTCGATCACCCCATCGCAACTCGGACATCTCATGAGCCTCCTCCCAGTTCGCGCACTTTACTGGAAATATCGGGGGCAGTGACCAGCGCTTCACCGACCAGGATTGCATCGGCGCCCCACGAGCGCACCAGTGCGACGTGTTCGGCGGTAAAAATGCCGCTCTCGCTGACCAGCAGCGGACGATTCGATGATGGCAGCAACGCAGCCAGGCGGCGGGTCGTCTCCAGGGTCGTCGTAAAACTGTGCAGGTCACGGTTGTTGACGCCGATAATGGATGCACCGGCATCCAGAGCGCGCCGGAGTTCGTCTTCGTTATGCACCTCGACCAGCGCCTGCATGCCGAAGGAGTGGGTCAGCGCCAGCAGCGCCGCCAGCGTCTCGTCGTCGAGCGCGGCGACGATCAGGAGCAGCGCATCGGCGCCATACGCGCGCGCCTCTGCGACCTGATACGGGTCGATGATGAAATCCTTGCGGAGGAGCGGCAATGGCGGCACCGCTCCCCGATCGACCATGGCGCGAATTCCTTCCAGATGCTTCAGGCTGCCCTGGAAGAAGCGCACATCGGTGAGCACCGAAATGGCGGATGCACCGTTGCTGGCATAGGTATGCGCCAGCGCCAGCGGATCGAAGTTCTCGATCAGGACGCCTTTCGACGGCGATGCTTTCTTGACCTCGGCGATCAGCGCGATGGGGCGATGTGCACGCAGCGCAGCGGCGAAGTCGCGTGGCGGCGGCGCCGCTTCTGCCCGCGCGCGGATCTGTGCGTCGGGTATCTTGATGCGCTGTCGCTCGACTTCAACACGCTTGTGGGTCAGAATGCGGTTGAGTATTGTGTCCATAGGAGAACCGAGAACCAGGAACCGGGAACCAGGAACCGGGAACCAGGAACCGAGAACTGAGAACCGGGAACTGTTTAACGTTCAACGTTCAACGTTCAACGTTCAACCGTATCTGCGGCATAACGGGATCGGTTGGCGAGGCGGAGTTCTTCGACCGCTGCAAGGATTTGCGGGTCGTTTTCGTCGTCGTAGCGCCACCATTCCGCTTCCACTACCCGGTCGGGCTGAACGCCTGTTCCTTCGAGCAATGAGCCGTCGGGCAGGCGAAAGACCAGTTCCGCCACCCAGAAACGTGAGCCATCGTCGAGATCATATCCGATCAGGTTTTCGGTGTTGCCAGCGCTTGGCGTACCGACGATCCGCGCACGACCACGGAACTGCAGACCGGCGGCAAACATCTCGGCGGCGCTGGCGGTCTCATCACTCGTCAGCACAACGATTGGCACCTGCTCGAGCAGGGGCAGGGTGCGACCCGACGGCACATCGATGCTGAAGGAACGGTCTCGTCCGGTACTGCTGCCGATCGTGCCGCCGTCGAGAAACAGCCCCAGCGTGCGGCGGAGCATATCCAGGCGCCCGCCGCCGTTGGTGCGCACATCCAGGATCAACCCATCGAGCGGTCCAGACCGAAACAGCGACATGATCGCGTCGGTCACACGCTCGTCGAGAGCAGAAATGTTGAATGTATCGATCAGAACCACGCCAACGTCGGTTCCTGGCAGACGGCGCGCCTCGACAATCGGGAAGGCGTCGGGCGGAATAACCTGGCGGATGACGGTCACTTCGCGCACTGCGCCAGCGCTGCTGCGCACCCTGAGTTGCACAGGTGTTCCCGGTTGCCCGCGCACCACCGTGATCGGACCGCCGGGACCGAAGGTGACGGTGTCGCTGACCGGCACTCCGTTGACGGCAACGATCAGGTCGCGCGGTTGCAATCCTGCCTGTTCCGCCGGACTGTTGGGGGCGAGACGGGTGATCAGAATACCCTCTGGCAGTTCGCGGATCATCGCGCCAATGCCAGCATATGCCACCCCGCCATCGAAACGGGCTGCCTCTTCGGCTACTTCCTGCGGCGTGTCGAAGCGTGTATGATCATCGCCGAGACGAGCCACCATTTGCTCGATCAGCGCATAGAACTCTTCTTCCGACGCAGCCCTGGCAATCAATGGCTCGAACTCTTCGCGTACTGCGTCCCAGTCGATGCCGCCGTAATCCTCGTACACATACCGGTCGCGCACCAGCGTCCAGACATCGTTGAAGATCTCCTGGCGCATGCTGGCAGTCAGCGGTGCGAGTGTCGGAGTCGGCAGGAGCGGGTAAGGGGTAACGGTTGGCGTTGGAATCGGCGTAGGGGTATGGGTTGGCGTCGGTGTCGCGGTTGGCAATGGCGGCGTTGCCGTCGATGTGGCGGCTGGCAACTCTGTCGGCGTCGAAAGCGGAACGACAGGTGCAGTCGGATCTGGTCGCAGCGCCACAGGGAAAGCGCCGCACCCCGCCAGCACACCGGCGATCAGCGCAATCAGGGTTGAGCGGAAGCGAATCTTCATACCGTCATTGTACACGAGAAACGGGGAGCGTGTTGATACGATATTCCTATCGCAATAAATGGCGGAGGAATGTGTACTGAATCGAATGCCTCTTCACCAATGCGCAACACGCGGATGATGTCTGCGCAAAGAATGCCCTGTCCGCTGCTCCGGGCATGGCATGCCTTCACGCGACATGCCATGCCCGACATTTCGCCTTCCCGCCGATGGAAGGCTATCGTGTAATGAGCGGCAGCATAACCCGGTATTGCTGTGGTGATCCAACGGTATTGTCCTGAATCGTGAACGTCACCGCGCCCGACTCGCCGCCGCCGGGGGCGGGGTTGAAAACCGTCACATTCGCCGTCCCGGCGGTCGCAATGTCGCTGGCGGGGATGGCGGCGGTCAGTTGGGTGCTGGAGACGAAGGTCGTTGGGCGAGGACTTCCGTTCCAGCGCACCACCGCGCCGTTGACGAAGTTCGTGCCGGTGATGGTGAGGGTGAAGCCGCCGCTCCCGGCGACCGCCGTCGCTGGACTGATGCTGCTGATCGTCGGCGATGGGTTAGTGATGGTGAACGTCGCCGCGCCCGACTCGCCGCCGCCGGGGGCGGGGTTGAAGACCGTCACATTCGCCGTCCCGGCGGTCGCAACGTCGCTGGCGGGGATGGTGGCGGTCAGCACTGTGCTGGACACGAACCCCGTGGTGCGGTTGTTCCCGTTCCAGCGCACCACCGCGCCGGTGACGAAGTTCGTGCCGGTGATGGTGAGGGTGAACCCGCCGCTCCCGGCGACCGTTGTCGCTGGACTGATAGTCGTGATCGTCGGCGATGGATTCGTGATGGTGAAAGTTGCCGTGTTGGACGTACCGCCGCCGGGAGCAGGGTTGAAGACCGTCACGTTCGCCGTCCCGGCGGTCGCAACATCGCTGGCGGGGATGGCGGCGGTCAGTTGGGTGCTGGAGACGAAGGTCGTGGTGCGATTACTTCCGTTCCAGCGCACCACCGAGTTGGTGACGAAGTTCGTGCCGGTGATGGTGAGGGTGAAGCCGCCGTTCCCGGCGACCGCCGTCGCTGGACTGATGCTGCTGATCGTCGGCGCCGGATTATTGATGGTGAACGTCACCGCGCCCGACTCGCCGCCGCCGGGGGTGGGGTTGAAGACCGTCACGTTCGCCGTCCCGGCGGTCGCAACGTCGCTGGCGGAGATGGCGGCTTCCAACCGGGTGCTGGAGACGAAGGTCGTCAGGCGGTCGCTCCCATTCCAGCGCACCACCGAGTTGGTGACGAAGTTCGTACCGGTGATGGTGAGGGTGAACCCGCCGCTTCCGGCGACCGTTGTCGCTGGACTGATGCTGCTGATCGTCGGCAAGGGGTTCGTGATGGTGAAGGGTGCCGTGTTGGAGGTGAGATTCCCCGGATTGACAACGGTGACATTCGCTGTCCCGGCAGTCGCAATATTGCTGGCGGGAATGGTGGCGGTCAGTTGAGTACTGGAGATGAAGTTGGTCGCTGTGATGGGACTTCCGTTCCAGTGGACAACCGAGCGATCCGATCCGGTTCCGTCGATAAAACCGCTGCCGTTGACGGTCAGCGTAAACTCTGCACCGCCAGCGACTGCCTGATCTGGACTCAGGCTCGTGATCTGAGGCGTGGGAATGGTGTCGCCACAAATCACGAATGGAAACTCGGCGATACGGTCACTCACATCATAATCACCTCGCGGCGCCCACGTTCCCGGCTCGCCACTGGTCAGGTCAAGCTGGCGCGCATTATTGCTGGTGGCGAAACTGACTGCTGGAACCCAGGGACCGGTAAAGCTGGGGCTACCCGCCATACCCCACTCGATCCAGTAGGTGCCAGGCAGCAGTGTGGTGATGCTAAAGGGCCAGTTAACCGTTACCGCCATGATCGGGCGATCGGTGTTTCCTAAATCGTTGGAATACGCGCGGTAGACGCCGGTCCACTGGTTGTTCGTAATTGTGGCATCGACCGGTCCGGCAATGACCTCACCGCCTTCGCCTGGTGTGCCGTTCCACAGGCGCAGATCTATCACACCGGTGATGCTGGATGACGAAGAGATGGCGTAGGTCTGGTAGGCATAAAAAGTGAGCGCTGAAGGACGCCATCCGTTACTGGTCACGGTGAAATCGTCTGCCAGGCGAGCACGCCTGGGAGAGCCAGAGGGAAAAGAGGTCTGTAGCTGCGTCGGATCAACCAGAAAGCCAAGTCCTCGGTGAAATGGATCCGATGGAGGCGAACTGGTATCGGCGCCTCCTGCTCCGTTGTTTTCCCCAGTGATGAATGTGCCGTTGGTGAACAGCGGCGTGGTGGAGCACGATGGCTGGACATTGGCCTGCGCTGAGCGGGGTGTGAGACCGGCGACGCCGATCAACCCTGCACAAAGACTCAAAATTGTCAGCGCGCGGATGAAGAGATTGAGAGAAATGGAAGGCTTCATTGATGTTTCCTCCTCGAAATTGTTCCGGGGGCGGGATACGCCTTCATCCATGGGTTACATTGCATTCCACCACGATGGGCGACTTGTTGATGGTGTGTCCACAAACCTTCTCCCTGATGAGACGCCTTCAGTTCCTTCTGCGCGGTAGGTGAGATGTCCGGCGAAACCATGCAACAGGTAGTGCGATCTTTGTTTCATCTGTATCGTATGCGGCGGGGATGAATGTTGTGTGAAGGGGCGCTGCAGCGCGGCGTGGGGGCGCTGTGTGGGGGCGCAGCGCCGCTGCGCCCGTGCAGGCGGCGGGGGCGCAGCAGCGCTTCGTGGGGGCGCAGCAGCGCGGCGCGGGGGCGGCGGGGGCGGCGTAGGGGCGCGGGGGCGGCGTAGGGGCGCAGCAGCGCGGCGCGAGGGCGGCGGGGGCATGGGGCGACGGCGGGTATGGCGGGGGCACGGCAGGGCGCGGGGGCGATGGCGGGTTTGGCGGGGCACGGCAGGGCGCGGGTGCGATGGCGGGGCGCAGCAGGGCAGCGTGGGGGCGCAGCAGCGCGGCGCCCGTACATTTGGGCGTTCTGAAGCCCAAAACAAGAGAAGGAACAAAGGGGCTTCCTCAAAAACCTACCCTGTAAGCGGTAGCGCTCCAAACCTGCGCGTCAGCACCTGTTCCACCACCAGAAGCTGCCCCTCGCGCAATCCCTCCGCCCGTCCTTTGCGCTCCCGGCTGGTGATCCCCCCATCGCACCTTCGTTATGTCTGCTCTGGCGGGGACGCCGCCAGCCACGCTTCGACCTCCGCCAGGCTCGTGAAGTCGAGCAGCGCGTCCGCCAGCGCCGTCAACTCGTCCGCCGTCAGCGTCGCCAGGCGCTCGCGCACCCCCGACGGCAACGCCCCGAACCTGCGCATCAGCATCCGTTCCACCACCAGACGCTGCCCCTCGCGCAGTCCCTCGCGCAATCCCTCCGCGCGTCCCTTCCGCTCCCAACTGGTGATCAACTCCATCACAACCTCCTTCGCCGCACCCGGCAGGCGCGCCACTTCCGCCGCCAGCGCCTGCTCCTCGCGCGCGTTCAACGGCAGATAGATGTCCACAAATTGCCCGATCAGTTGCCGTTGCGCTCCGGTCAGCGGCGCACCCGCCAGCAGCCGCAGACACGCCGCCTTCACCCGCCACCGATCCTCTGGCGCCACCCGCATCCGCGCCATCAGCGCCATCGCCGCCGGATTGCACAGCAATCCCCTCCATCATCTCCTCGTTATGTCTGCTCTGGCGGGGACGCCGCCAGCCACGCTTCGACCTCCGCCAGGCTCGTGAAGTCGAGCAGCGCGTCCGCCAGCGCCGTCAACTCGTCCGCCGTCAGCGTCGCCAGGCGCTCGCGCACCCCCGACGGCAACGCCCCGAACCGGCGCGTCAGCATCCGTTCCACCACCAGACGCTGCCCCTCGCGCAATCCCTCCGCCCGTCCCTCGCGCAACCCCTCCGCGCGTCCCTCGCGCAACCCCTCGCGCAACCCCTCCGCGCGTCCCTTCCGCTCCCAGCTGGTGATCAACTCCATCACAACCTCCTTCGCCGCGCCCGGCAGGCGCGCCACTTCCGCCGCCAGCGCCTGCTCCTCGCGCGCGTTCAACGGCAGATAGATGTCCACAAATTGCCCGATCAGCCGCCGTTGCGCTCCGGTCAGCGGCGCACCCGCCAGCAGCCGCAGACACGCCGCCTTCACCCGCCACCGATCCTCTGGCGCCACCCGCATCCGCGCCATCAGCGCCATCGCCGCCGGATTGGTCGTCGTCAGATACGCCCGCCAGTCCATCCGGTTTAATTGTACCACCTGGTACTGGAACGTCAGCACCGTGCGCTGCGCCGCGCGCACCTCGTGCCGGTCGGCGGCGGGACGCCGCGGGCGCGGATAGGAGCAGAGCGCAATCGGGTAGATCGGCTGGTCGTAGCGGTCGTAGAGCCGCGCAAAGTAGCGAAACATGCGCCGATCCAGCGCAGCGTCGGCCTGCGCCTGATGCTCGAGGTGGATCAGCAGCGTGGCGGGGTGCTGACGCAGGCGCACCTGCGCCACCAGGTCGGCTTCGCGCCGGTCGGGGTCGAAGAGGTCGGCGAAACTCTCTTTGTCGAGAAAAACGGGCGGTGCGGGATCGAGAGCGGCGGCCAGGTCGGGCGCGACCAGGTCGATGAACTCGCGGAAGAAGGCGGTGAGCACCAGTTTGAACAGCGCGTCGTGGTCGAGGGCGGCGGGCATGGGTGCGCTCCAAAGGGTATCCGGTAGCGTGTCAATAGTAGCACACCTGTTCCAGGTTGTCAAGGCATCACGAGAGGGCTTATCGTCGCCGATAGCCAATAGCCGATAGCCGATAGCCGATAGCCGATAGCTGATAGCTGATAGGGTCACCGTTGGCGTTCGCATTCCGCGCAGGCAGGCTTCGCCCTGGATAGCCGGGGGCTTCAGCCTGACGGCTCGTGCGGGATAGCGGATTTATTGCTCAATCGCCATGAGCCCGACGGCTCGTGCGGGATAGCGGATTTATTGCTCAATCTTCATCAGCCCGCAGTCACCCCATGCGGGCGGGGACGCCCGCGCACCCAGGATGCACGTGGGTCAATCATTTTGCCCATCGCTATAATCCTCATCTTCATCCGCCCGCACGGTCAGGGTCAAGCCCGACTTATCCGAGTCCACAATTCCCAAATGGCTGGTATCATGGGAAGTCACAGGTTTCTTGAACAGATAAGGATGGTTTTGTGGAACCACACGTTGCAGACACCCTTGATCGTCTCGAACTGATGGGACGGGTGCGCCTGGCGCTCGATGGGTTGATGACCATCGAACGGTATGCCTGGGATAGCCGTGGCGCGCTGACCATGGTCGGGAAACTTCACGCCCCCGCCGATAAGGTCTACCCGCAGATTCGGGCGGGGATGGCGGCGCTGGGATTCACCCCCTTCTTGCGCAAATCGGGTGACGATGTGGAGATCATGGCGCTGCCGTTCGTCATTTCTGCGCCCAAACCCAACATTGTGCTTCCGGTTGCGCTGTTTATCATCACGGTTCTCTCGACCCTCATGGTCGGCGCGCTCTACGATGGCATCGATGTGTTCAGCAATCCGGCGGGGATTGTGGCTGGCATCCCGTTTTCGGCGACGATTATGGGCATCCTGTTCGTTCACGAGATGGGGCACTACATCGTCGGACGCTGGCGACGCGCGCCGGTCAGTCTGCCGTATTTCATCCCTGTGCCGCCGATCCCGATTCCGGGGCTGGGGATCATTACCTTCACCGGTACGCTCGGCGCGGTCATTGTTCAGCGTGAGCCAATGCTCGACCGCAAGACGATCCTGGAAATCGGCATTGCCGGTCCGCTTGCCGGGCTGGTTGTCGCTCTTCCGTTGCTCTTCTACGGGCTGGCGACCTCGCCGGTCGGTCCGCCGCCTCCCGGAGGCTACATCCAGGAGGGCAATTCGATCCTGTACGCGATGGCGAAGTATCTGGTGTTCGGGCAATTTTTGCCCGGCAATGGCGTTGATGTGCAGTTGAACGCGGTTGCCTGGGGAGCGTGGATCGGCTTGCTGGTGACGATGATCAATCTGCTGCCCATCGGTCAGCTCGACGGCGGGCACGTGGCGTATGCGCTCCTTGGCGAGTATGCCCATTACCTGGCGTATGCCTTTATCGGCGGGTGTGTGTTGCTCGGCATTCTTGTGGCGCCGAACTGGTTGCTGTGGGGAGTGTTGGGACTGTTCATCGGACCACGCCATCCGCCGCCGCTGAACGATGTCTCGCGGATCGGTCCGGGACATGCGGCGCTGGCTGTCCTGGGTTTGATTACATTTGTGCTGCTGTTTATGCCGAATCCGTTGCAGGTGGTCGGTGTGCCGCAATGATGACGGCGATGCTCCTCTCTTTTAGAAGATCCGGCGAGAAGAACCATGATCCAGACCGCCATTCTGCTCGCTGCCGGCGCGGGGACGCGCTTCTGGCCCTACAATGTCGTGCGCAACAAATGCGCCTTTCCGATTGCGAATGTCCCAGCTGTGCGTCGCCTGTCCGACGACCTTGCCGCGCTCGGCATCACCCGCCAGGTCGTCGTGGTCGGCGCAGGGGAAGCGAGTGTGCGCGCCGCCCTGCGCGGCGCATCCGCCGACATTGCCTTTGTGCGCCAGGCGCATCCCGATGGCACGGCTGCCGCTGCGTTCCTCGGCGCTGCCGGCATCGACGGCGATATCCTGGTGGTTGCGGCGGATAGTGTGACCGACCGCGCCAACCTTGCGGCGCTGCGGGAACGGTTTGAGCGCGACCGTCCCCTGGCGGCTGCGCTGACGCAACCCCTCGGCGCCGAGTCCTCGCTCGACTGGCTGATCGCATATGTTGACGACGGGGAACTGCGCGGCGTCGAGGGGCACAGTCGCGATGGCGACCGGCGCTTCTGCGGCGTGTACGCCTTTCGTCCTGAAGCGTTGGCGTTTCTGCGCGACAACCCGGCGCTGATGCGCGTCGGCGTGGGTGGCATGCCGCCCGTCGAAACCGAGATCGCGCAGTCGCTCCAGATGATGGTCGACGAAGGGGAAACCGTTGCTGTCATCGACGCACCCGGCTTCCACGTCGACCTTGACAAGCCGTGGCATATTCTCGAAGCGAATGGACGGGTGATCGGCGCCATGGCCGCTGCGTTGGAGGGGCATCAGATCGACCCGACGGCGCGCGTCCACGATGGCGCCGACATCGGCGGACGCCTGGTGCTTGGACCGGGGGCAGTGATCGGCAATCGCGTGGTGGTGGACGGCGACCTGTGGCTCGGCGCCGGCGCGAAGGCGCTCAACGGCGCGATTGTGCAGGGGCACGCAGTTATCGGGCAGGGAACCGTCGTGCGCGACTACTGTCAGATCGGCGGCGGCTCATCGCTCGGAGCGCGCGGGGTCTACGGGCATGGCGCCGAATTCAGCGGCGTGGCGCTCGATACCGTCTACTGCTACCACTACTGCGAAATCTGGGGCGTCGTCGGGCAGGCGGTCGATTTCGGCGCGGCGACGGTATGCGGCAACCTGCGCTTCGACGACCGCGACACCGTCTGGCGCATCAAGGGGCGACCGGAGATTCCAACAACTGCCGCCAATGCGGCATACTTCGGCGACTTCTGTCGCACCGGCGTCAACGCGATCATCATGCCGGGGCGACGGCTCGGCGTCTACAGCATTTGCGGACCCGGAGTAATCCTGCACGACGATCTCCCCGACCGCACGATGATCATGGTCGCGCAACAGGTCACCACGCGCCCCTGGGGACCGGAACGCTACGGCTGGTAGGTGCGGGAGCGGAGGCGGAAAGTTAAACCTTCACCCTCCGTCACCCGACGCCTGCCCAATCCACCAATCCATCCAGGCAATCTGAGCAGTCAAACCGTGAGCTGCAAACACGGCTCGCGCCCGTTGCAGGTAGGGCAGCGCTTCGGCGCCGCGCCCGCGCTGCAGCAGGGCAATGCCATAGTTACCGAGATCGACACCCTCATCATACACACTCCTGATCGCCCGGCGCAATGCCAGCGCCTGCTCAAGCAACTGTTGCGATGCAGCGACATCGTCGTCGATGCGCAGGCGACTCAACGCCGCCAGCACATTGGCTTCGCCGAGGCGGGCGCCGAGGGCGCGGTAGAGGCGCAGCGCCTCGTCATAGCTGCGCAGCGCGGCGTCGACCTCCTTGCGGAACTGCTGCACGTCGCCGATGGCCTGAAGCACATTGGCTTCGCCGAGGCGGGCGCCGAGGGCGCGGTAGAGGCGCAGCGCCTCGTCATAGCTGCGCAGCGCGGCGTCGACCTCCTTGCGGAACTGCTGCACGTCGCCGATGGCCTGCAGCACATTGGCTTCGCCAGTGGTATCGCTGCTCCGCCGGGCGCTGTCCAGCGCTCGCTTCAGACGCGCCAGCACTTCTAGACGACCGCGTTCACCGGTGAGGTTCCAGTAGTTTCTCAATCGCGCTGTGGCCCGCGCTGCCCAGTTGATTCCACTATTCCCTGTATCCTGCTCATACCCCCAATCGAGGTAGCGTTCGAGGTTAGGCTGTTCCAGGGTCAGGATCGTGATGCCGCTGCGCTCATTTCCCTTGATGATCGCCTCATCTGCAGCTTCAATCAGCCCGGCGAAGTATGCCAGCGCGGCTGGCGCATAGGTTGCCAGCGCATCCGGCATCTGCTGCGCAAGGCGAGCTTCGGCATAGCGCCGCGCCGGTTCCGGCAGGGCGCATTGCGCGTAGTCGGCAGTGCCACGCCATTCGGCCATGCCGTAGTGCACAACCGTTTCGAGCGTCTCTGCCTCGATGTCCGCAATCGCCTGCGCTGCGTTGCGGGTCAGACCGGCCGGGAAGAGCGACAGCAGAGCAAAGGCGCGTTGCGCAGCGGCCGGCAACACATTGTATGAGAGATCGAGCGTGGCTGCCAGGCTGGTCTCGCGGTCTTCGTCATCGTTGGGATAGCGGAGGGTGCCCTGCGGATTGGCTTGCAACCGACACCACAGGTCGCGCAGGCTGAGGCGGGCAGCGCGCATGGCCGTTGCTGCCAGCCGGATCGGGAAGGGATAACCGTCGAGAAAGCGCAGCAGGTCGCGCCATTCGTCAGGCGTCCATTCGCCCCACTTCTCTATCGGCGGCGCATACGTCAGAAACGCAGTTTGGGCGTCTGCCCCCGTCAAACAGGTCAGTTCAAGCGGAGCGTGATGGATGCGCCCCGGCAGGTCGAGCCTGGCGGTCGTGAGCAGTTTCAGAAAGCGGGTGCCGAGCAATGCCCGCATCATCCCGACCAGCCCCTGGCGGTCGTGGAGCAGCAGGGCGTCGAGATCATCGAGCACGAGCAGGCTCTGGCGGTCGGCGAGCGCACCGGCGAGGGTCGCGTCACTTTCGGCGGTTTCTGGCGCCAGTCCTAGCACAAACGCGATCCGGCTGCGCGCCTCGTAGGCGGTCGTGATATTCCGCAGCGCCACCCGCCAGACGCCGTCGCGCCAGCGGTTGCGTTCGTGTTGCCAGCGTGCCGCTGCTTCAGCCAGGGCGGTTTTGCCCATTCCACCCATCCCATGGATGGCGACGCAGCGGTTGTTGCGGAGCGCCTGTGCGATAGCGTGCAGTTCGCGGGCGCGCCCGACAAACGGATCGGCTGCGACCGGACTGAGGTTGGTGTTCTGCCACGGTGGGCGGCGGAAGGTCAGTTGACCGGACGGCGGCGCCGGCACGAGCGGCTGCTGATGCACCGGATCGTCTTCCCGCAGGAGGCGAAACTTCACCTCTTCCTGCATGTTCAGGGTCTGGAGTGTTTCGGGATCGCTCCACTGCCGCAACTCGTCGTTGGTTGCCACGGCAGTGCGCCCGGCGGCAAACGCCTCGGCGACTGAACGCCCGGCGAACAATGCGGCGTAGAAGCGCACGGCGAAGACGCGAGCGGCGAGATCGATCACCGGGTCGGCGGCGTTGATCGCCACCACGTGGCGCACCCCGGCAGCGATCAGCGCGTCGGCGAGACCGGCGGAATGGCAGGCGCTCAGGAACGCCAGCCGGCACGGCTGGTTGCCGATCAGGCGCCGCAACTCAACGGCATCCAGGTCACGCACGATGCCGGTCTCATCCTCCAGCGCCAGCACGCTCGCGCCATCGAGGTGGCGGCTGCCGTGCCCGCTGAAGTGCAGCACATCAAACGGCTGGCGGGTGGTGGCAAACAGATAACCGATCCGTTCGGTCGTGGCGATGGCGGTCTCGATCTCCAGCGCCACTCCCAGGCCGCGACAGGTATTGACCAGAGTCTCGATCTCCTGCTGTACCGGCAGCAGGGTGATGGGAGCGGTCTCCTCTCCCCGCTTCATCACCAGTGGCGCCGAAAAGAGCAGCGACATCCGCACCGGCATCACGGTTGCGGCGGCGTCTTGAGCAGCCATTCGAGCACCTCCTGGTCGGTTGCGAGTGACAGGTCGAGCGGGGGTTGGCCGGGTCGGCGCAGGGCGCCGCGCGGTGTTTTCCCCTGACGGTGCATCGACTCGCGGTAGGCGTTGATCTTCTCCGCCAGCGTGATGAGCGCAGTCAGACCACCGGCGATCTTGCCGAGATCGGTGATCACCACGACGATGGTCTGCCAGTCGAGGTCGCGCTGCTGGATCGGTTGGGTCGTGAAGCCGCCCTGCTGCAGGAGGGGCAGGAGAGCGTCTGCTTCGTCGGCTGGAATGTCGATAGCGATGCTTTGTTCGTGGGTCATCGGCGTTAGTCGGGCAGAAATGAGCCTTTGTGCGATTATAGCATGGGTTGGGTGCGGTGCGCTTTGCTACGTTTTGAAATCCACCACGCATCAGAACAGATAAAACGGATGAACACGGATGGATGACAACATCCGTGTTTATCCGTCATATCCTGTCGATCCGTGGTTTATTCCAGTCCTACGGAGCGAAGCCCGCCTGTGCAGGTTGGCGCGTGCCGTCGGGGTGAACCCCTCGGCTATGCAAGGCAAAGCCCGCCTGCGCGAGCTGGACTGGACGAATTCAAACGTATCGAATCCGTGTTGATCCGTCATATCCGTGTCGATCCGTGTTCTATTCAGCCATGGGGCTGATGGAGATTGAGGAATACATCCGCTATCCCCCGCTAGCCGTGGGGCTGATGGAGATTGAGAATTTATTCCGCTATCCCGCGCTAGCCGTCGGGCTGAAGCCCTCGGCTAGCCAGGGCGAAGCCCGCCTGCGCGGGCTGTAGCGGATTATTTACTCAAAGACCACAAGCCCTCGGCTATCCACGGCGAAGCCCGCCGGTGCGGGCTATTCCAGACAAAACTCATCGACATCCGTGCTCATCCGTCGTATCCGTGTCGATCCGTGGTTTATTCCGCCGGGTGACAATATCCGCGCCGATCCGTGTTCTCTTCCTACCCGACGTCCTCAAACAGGGCGTGCTGACGGTGCGACGTCGCGCGCAATTCGGGCCAGCGGTCAATGAATGCCGATGCCGAAATGCGGGCGAGTTCACCCGGTTCGATCTTATGGAGACCGCCCCCATAGACCCGCCCTTCACCCCGCAGTTCATCACCGGTCACCTGTGAAAGCAGTGCAAACACATCGGCGGCGGCATCGGGGCGCTGCTGCAAGAGGCGCGCCAGCCCGCCCTTTGGGTAGAGCATCAGGTAGAGATTGGTCGCAATCGCACGTGATTGGTTCCAGATAAACCGGAACGGCCGCTGCATCCCGACGCCGCGCCCCATATAGGTGCAGAGGAACGGCGCCGGGTCACGCTGTTCCTGGCGATACCAGGGAGTTCGCCGGTCAATCAGATAGCCATGCCTGATGCCGGGCGTTTCAGCCGTCTGGAGATACTCCCAGAGGGTCGGGAATTGCACGCGCAACGCCGGTTCTGGCAGATCGCAGTCAATAACGCACAGTTGCGGTTCGATGAGCGGGTAGCCATCCTGATCCGCCTCAACGACGGTCGTTTTCAGGAAACGGGGAGCAGGCAGGATAGGGCGCAGGCAACCGTGTGGAAATCCCCGGCGCTCAGCCTCACGACGTTCGAGGATAAAAAACCGATTATTGCCGGTTGCAATCCCGCGCCGGATACGAAAGAGATCACCCAGCGTGACATCATCACCGGCGCTCGACAGGCAGCGATCATTGCGGGGATGACGTGGATAGACCGTCCATTTTCGTGAGTCGCGGAGCTGTTGGAGCGCTATTCTGTCACTGACCAATGGACTCAAGAGGGTGCCGCCAAAGGTGAACTCGACGGTGTGAGCGGGAGGCGGCGGGGTCTTCTGGAACACCAGCACGGTTGACGATACCAGCGCATCGCCAAACTGCACATCTGCCGGATCGAAGCGGTGAACCCGAATGAGCGTGACGTGATCGGTCAGATAGCGTTTCAGCGCCGCGCCATAGTTGACGTCCATGAACTCCGAAGGAATCAGCCAGGCGGCGTAGCCATCATCCGCCATCCATGCAGTTGCCAGCAACACGAAGTAGACGTACAACCCCGCGAGACCGTGCACATTGACGCCGGTCATGCGGAGGGTCAGCGCACGCAGAAGTTCTTTCTCCTCGAAACTGAGGTGATGATGGCGCACATACGGAGGGTTGGCCAGGATGAGATTGGGTGCGCCTGATCGGTGAAAACGGTCGACGATCCGGGTAAAATCCCCATGAACGACCTCAAGACCGGACGAGTCCCACAGTGTGCGGGCAACGTCACACAATGCCGGGTCAATCTCAACGCCAACCGCAGAGGTGATCCGTTCGGCGCCAAAAACTGCAAGCGCGGCGGAGAAGAAACCTCCGGAGCCGAGTGCAGGATCGGCAAAACGAATCGTCGGCAGCCGATCGCGTGCGATATGGCTGACGTAACGAGCAATCTCCACCGCAACAGGATAGGGAGTTGCAAATTGACCGCAGCGATTCCGCTCAGCAGTAGATGTGCGCGCATCGAATGCAACCTGGAGGGCCTGTCGCTGCAATTCAACCAGATTCGCGTCGTTTGCTGGCATGTGCTTTATAACCCCAGTTGTTCCTGGGCATTGCGAATGATAGGGTTCGCTACTGCGCTGCACAGCCTGTCGGCGATGATGGTTGCGGATCGGTCACGTTCCCGGTCGTCCAGCGCCGTGCCGTTCACCAGCCACGGGAAAATATCCCGGTCTAACAATTGTGAAAGAATATCACAGATTTTTGTCAACGCTCTATCAAGGTCAGCAGACGTCGTCTTGCCCGGTAGGTTCCCCTGTTCCATTCGTTCAATCAGGTTCTTGCTAACACCTGCCAGACCGACGAGTCGGTCAACGGCGAGCGGTGGCGCGGTGCACATACGCAGCGTGGGGAGTATGCCGGGATTTGACCGCAGTGTCGTTACATCGAGGCGACGCAGATCATCGGTCACGTGAAGCGCACGCTTCACGTGTTCGGTCGTTGTAACCCGTGTCGACCGAAACGTCTGAGGCGCAAAGGCGATAAACCATCGGTTGAAATAGTCAACTGAAGCTGCAATGTCTGCCTTCCAGCGATCCGGTTTATCGGCATTGACAGTCACGGCAGACATTCCTTACATCCGCGCTGGCATCACGGTTGCGTCGCGGATCACCACGACGATCGTCTGCCAGTCGAGGTCGCGCTGCTGGATCGGTTGGGTCGTGAAGCCGCCCTGCTGCAGGAGGGGCAGCAGGGTAGCTGCTTCATCGGCTGGAATGTCGATAGCGATGCTTTGTTCGTGGGTCATCGGCGTTAGTCGGGCAGGAATGAGCCTTTGTGCGATTATAGTATGGGTTGGGTGCGGTGCGCTTTGCTACGTTTTGAAATCCACCACGCATCAGAACAGATGAAACGGATGAACACGGATGGATGACAACATCCGTGTTTATCCGTCATATCCGTGTCGATCCGTGGTCTCTTCCGGCGCATCAGACCGGCTCACGCGGAGGCGCGGAGAGAAGGAGCGCAGGTCTTGCAAGGTCTGCGCCTCGCGCGCTACGGCAAGCCACGCCAAGGCGACGCCGTCAGGGCACGGCATGCCGTGCCCCAACACCCGTTGCCAGAAACGGGCGCTTCGTGCAACACGGCAGACCCCGACTATTCCAGACAAAACTCATCAACATCATCCGTGATCATCCGTGCTCATCCGTCGTATCCGTGTCGATCCGTGTTCTATTCCTCGCACACGTTACCAGGCATGCGCGCGTTCCGCCGCCCGTTACGGGCTTCAGAACGCCATACCTCCCCCTTCTCCCCTTGTGGGAGAAGGGGGTCGGGGGGATGAGGGGGCACAGACGCCTCCCCCTTCGCCCCGTGTGGGAGAAGGGTAAAGGCAGAAGGCGCACCCCGTTGCACCGCCCCGAAACGGATGTGTTACACTGGTGGTATGACTGCCGAACTCCTCGCCGATGTCGCTCTGAGCGCCAATGCGGTCTTCACCTATCGCGTGCCGCCGTCGTTGCGCCCCCTGCTGCGCGTCGGTCATCTGGTGTGGGCGCCGCTGCGACAGCGGCATGTCCAGGGGGTGGTGCTCGATCTGTATGCGTGGGGCGGTAGTCCGCACGATCCGGCGGTTGCGCTCAGCCCGCCCGCGCTGCGCGCCGATCCCGCCGATTGGTTCGACCCGCAGACCCCGACCCTGCGCGATGTGATCGACATTGCCGACCCGGATATTGCCCTGACGCCAGCGCAGATTCGCCTGGCGCACTGGATCGCCGATTACTACCGGGTGTCGCTCTATGAGGCGCTGACCCTTATGACGCCGCCTGGCATTGCGCGTGAAGCTGAGACTACATGGCGTGCGACGGTGGAGGGGCACAGCGTGAACCCCGGCGCCCTGCCGCCGGGTGAACGTGATGTGCTCTACCTGCTGCGCCGCAGCGGTGAGATGACCGAACGTGAGTTGCGGAAGCGTCTGCGCGGCAGCGACGCCGAACTTCAGGCGATCTACACCGCCCTGCGTGAGCGCGGGTTGATTGCGCGCGGCGCCACCCTCGCCCGCGCGCGCGCGCGTCCCCGCACCGAACGCCTGGTGCGCCTGGCGCTTCCCCCAGACGAAGCACATACGGCGCTGGAGGGTCTCGCGCGCGCGCCGCGACAGCGCGACCTGCTGGCGTACCTGATCGATCATCCAGACCCGATCCCGGTTCCCGATCTGCTCACAGCCGCCAATGCCGACTCTGGCACGCTGCGCGCGCTGGAGCGCCGGGGCCTGATCGATATCATCGCCCGCGACGTGTGGCGCGATCCGCTTGCGCTGCTCGATGTTCCGCCCGATACGCCGCCGACGCTGAGCCTGGCGCAGCAGAAGGCATGGGACGCCATCGCCGGGGCGCTCGACTGGTGCACCAATGCAACGGAAGATCGCGCCGCTCCAGCGCAGACGCACTTCCTGCTGCACGGCGTCACCGGCAGCGGCAAAACGGAACTCTACCTGCGCGCCATTGCCCGCGCGCTGCGCCTGGGACGACAGGCGCTGGTGCTGACGCCTGAGATCGCCCTGACGACCCAGATGGTTCGGCGCTTCGCTGCGCGCTTCCCCGGTCAACTGGCAGTGTTGCACAGTGAACTGTCGATCGGCGAACGCTACGACCAGTGGCGGCGACTGCGCCGCGGCGACGCCGGCATCGCCATCGGGTCGCGCTCCGCAGTCTTCGCGCCGCTTCCCAACCTGGGGTTGATCATCGTCGATGAGGAGCACGAACCATCGTACAAGCACGATGCCGCACCGCGCTACCACGCCCGTGATGTTGCGCAGCGCCTGGCAACGATCACCGGCAGCGTCCTGATCCTGGGCAGCGCGACGCCATCGGTCGAAAGTTATGCCGCCGCGCGCGCCGGGCATCTGCGTCTGCTGGAATTGCCGGAGCGCATCACGACGGCAACCGGACCCGATGGCTTACCGCATATCCGCACACTCCCCCTGCCGCACGTGACGGTTGTCGATATGCGACGCGAACTGGCAGAGAACAATCGCTCGATCTTCAGCCGGGCGTTGCAGGCGGCGCTGGCGGAAACGCTGAAGCGCGGCGATCAGGCGATCCTGTTCCTCAACCGGCGTGGTTCGGCGTCGTTCTTTCTGTGCCGCGATTGTGGTCATGCCATGACCTGCCCGTCCTGTTCCTCACCGCTCACCCTGCACCAGGAGGCGGGCGATGGACAGGCCGCTTCGTCTGGCGGGATGCTCATTTGCCACACCTGCAACCACCGTGAACTGCCGCCAGCGCTCTGCCCGCACTGCTGGAGTGCGCGGATCAAATCGTTCGGCGTCGGCACGCAACGGGTCGTGGATGAAATCACGACGCTCTTCCCCAGAACGCGCACCCTGCGCTGGGACCGTGACAGCGTGACGCGCAAAGGAGACCACGACCGCCTGCTGGATCGCTTCCTGCGCCACGAGGCGGATGTGCTGGTCGGCACGCAGATGATCGCCAAAGGGCTGGACCTGCCGATGGTGAGGATGGTCGGCGTGGTAGCTGCCGATACCGGCCTGTACCTGCCCGATTTTCGAGCCGGTGAACGCGCCTTTCAACTGCTGACGCAGGTGGCCGGTCGGGCGGGGCGCCGCGAAGCGGGGGCACATGTGATCATTCAGACCTATGCGCCCGAACACTACGCCATTCGCGCTGCGCAGGAGCACGATTACCACGCTTTCTATGAGCAAGAGATCGCCTTCCGCCGCCAGACCGGCTATCCCCCCTTCGCGCGCCTGGTGCGGTTCGTGTATGGCGCTGGCAGCGACGCCCGCGCGCGACGCGCTGCCGAGGCGCTGGCAAACGACATTCGCTCCCTCGCCGTTCGCCACCTCGCCGATGATTGGAGCCTGGTCGGACCGGCGCCGGCCTTCTTCCGCGTGCAGCGCAACCGTTACCGCTGGCACCTCATTCTGCGCGCCCTCGACCCGACGCCGCTGATCCAGGCGCTGCGCATCCCGCCGGGATGGATCGTCGATATCGATCCGGTGCATGTGTTGTAACGCAGGCAAGGTGGAGCAGACCGTTCGCAGCTGACCTTACCAGCCCATCCAGAACGCCATTCCACAGCGTATCGGCTATCGGCTATCGGCTATCAGCTATCGGCTATCGGCTATCGGCTATCAGCTATCGGCTATCAGCTATCGGCTATTGCCCGCCTGACCTTACCAGCACATCCAGAACGCCGTTCCGCGCCCGATGGGCGGATCGGCTGGAAGGTCGGTGCGGCGGAACCCTTGCAGTTCGAGGAAGGAAATCCCCTCCTCATTATTTGCCGCAATTGCGCATAAGGTACTCGCCTTTGCCGGGATGAGCCAGGACTCGATCAGCGCCATGCACTCCTGACCATATCCCTGACGCTGAAATCCGCCCCAGATCAGGATCCACACCGCCGCCGCGTCCGATCGTGGTGCGCCGATCTGCACATCCACCGCACCGATCAACAGACCGGTCACCGGATGATACACACCGAACAACATCCGGTCCGGCGATTGCTGCGCCCGCACCCACTGATCCCGCACATCATCGAGCGTCAGGCGATCCGCCCGGTCACCCAACCCGTCGAAATAGAGCGGCGTCCCCTGGTAGACCTTCAGCAGATTCGGCAGGTCACGTTCGGGAAGCGGACGCAACTCGATATATTCACCGGTCAACACGAGAGAGTCGTTCATACAGGCTCACACCATGCTCCGCGCGCCGCGAAAACAGCGCATATAGGTCACAGTTCGCATATGGGTACGGAATCCGAGCGACTCATACAACACACGGGCGCCTTCGTCCCCTTCATAGCGGTCGATCAAGGCAGTCATCGCGCCATGCGCCTGAAGACGCCACAACCCTTCCAGCAACACTGCGCGACCGAGACCCAACCCGGCGAAATCGGGGTGTACGCCGAGCGGTTCGATGTATCCCTCGCCGATCCGCGGACCCAGCCAGCAGATGCAGAACGCGGCAAGACGGCCATCCGGCGCCACGGCCACGACATCGAGTTCGGGAATATACTGTGGCATGCACAATGTACGTTTGCGCCACTCGACGGTCATATCGGCGGCGCCGAACGCTGCCCGATGCAGCGCAACATATTCATGAAGTTCGCGCATGCCATCGATGGGGCGCAGGGTAAATCCCTCCGGTAGAAACGGCATGGGAAGCACCCTGTCCAGCGACCGGGACATCCGGATCATTGCCGGGCAGTCGGGGGCGAACCCGTGTGCTGCAAGTTTCGCCCTGCGATCCAGGTCTTCCTCGAATACATCCACATACACGGTCAGGTCGCGGCGCGTCTGGTCTGCAATCTCCTGTGCGCGTTCCGTTGCCCACACCAGCATCAACTCTTCGATCCCCGCTTCGTATGCCGCTGGATGGGCACACGTATCGAGCGAGTGCCAGGGAAGCTGGATCACGGCGAAACCGAGCAGACGCCCCGCTTCGTCCTCCCACAGACTGGCGTTCCGCGGATTATCGAGCGTCCACGACGCCAGGCGGTACGGCAGATCAACCGCGCGCAGGCACTGGTCCGGGAAGGCATATGCCAGGTCGATCATGCGCTCGATATCCGCAGCGCCGGTAAATGGGCGTATCGTGATAATCATGGCTCGCCCAGCGTAAATGCGGTGCGCGCCGTGCGCCGCGCAACTTCCGCCAGATACTCGACGACTGCCGCAAGATCGCGTTCACCGTATCCGGCAGCGGTCGCGGCAGCGAAGTGCGCCAGCGCCGCCGATGCAACCGGTGCAGGCACCCCTGCATCCTGCGCGGTCGCAACCATTGCCAGCAGATCCTTGCGTACACCCGTCACATCAAAGGCAACTTCGCTCGTCTCACCGAGAAGCGCCGGAGTTTTGCTGCGCAACGCTGGCGGCGCAACCGCCGAGTCCAGATAGACATCGAGCATCGTTTCGATATTCAGACCAAACTGTTGCCCCACTGCGAGCGACTCGGCAAGCGCACCCCAGAAGCATGCCATCGTCATATTGAGCACCAGTTTCATCGTCGTACCGGCGCCCTGCCCGCCCAGATGGATAATGCGTCGCCCAAGCACGCCAAGCGCCGGTCGGGCGCGCTCGAGATCCGACGTTCTGCCGCCGACCAGCACCAGCAGTTGCCCCTCGCGTGCGGGAGCGACCGTTCCCGAAACGGGTGCGTCGAGCAGACGCGCGCCGCGTTGATCGACCATCCCGGCAAGCGACAGGATTGTTGATGTGCGAATGGTGCTCATTTCGATGAACAGACGACCGGAGGCATCGGTGGAAAGCAATCCATCACGACCACAGTAGACCGTCTCAACGGCGTGATCGTCGGTGAGGATAGTGAAAACCAGATCGCTGCGCGCTGTCACCTCAGCCGGCGTCTCCGCCCAGGCTGCGCCGCCTGCGAGCAGCGCCTCTGCGCGCGCGCGCGTCCGATTGTGAACCGTCAGCGGGAAGCCTGCCGCCAGCAACCGCCCCGCCATGACCTGCCCCATGCGCCCCAGCCCGATGAACCCAAGACGCTCCATGCTGCCCTCGTGATGATACGGTAACCCGTGCATATCATACCATGTATGAGTCTGCTGCAAAAAGGGTATTTCACCGCAGCGGCGCAGCGTTCGCAGAGGCGGATTCCATAGCGAGTCACGCACCCGCATGCTGCGCCAGGCATCCATACATGGGTCGTTTTCAGGGTTCTCCGCGCCCCCGGCGTCTCGGCGGTGCGTGTTTGCAGTGAAGTCATCGATGGAAATCTCCGCGCCCCCGGCGTCTTAGCGGTGCGCGTTTGCAGTGAAGTCATGGATGCCATGAATGCGGAATAGCACGCTGATCACCTTCGCCGTCGTTCGGGAGAAGAGAGCGCCTCAACCTGCGCGCCAGGCGCCAGTCTCATTGACCGCTGTCATCGCGACCAACGATGTCGAGGAAGAGTTGTTCGAGGGAGACACGCTGGGGGGTCAGGGCATAGAGGCGCGCACCGCTGGCAATGATTCGCTCCGCAATCTGCGGCAACACATCCTCACTGGCGACTTCCAGTTCGATTATGCCGGGAGATGTCTCATGTGGCGCCTGTCCATCAGCGCAGAACACACTCAGTGACTCGATCAGCCCGTTCGATGCTCCTGCCACACGCAACGCAACTCGCACTCTACCTGCTGCCGATTCGTGCAGGTTCAGGGTGCGGAGCACCCGC